>JAHLFO010000056.1 GCA_018883785.1 Candidatus Bacteroides intestinipullorum | reverse complement strand
CGTTTGTTCGCCTAACAATGCATCTACACCCCAGCCGCCGTCAATGAAAACATTTATCTCCAATTCTTCGGCAAGCATGATTAAATCAATAGCATCTTTTTCGGTAATCATATCTAAATTTTGGAAGTTTGCATGCGAAGATAGAAAAAATCAGCAAGCGGAGCAAACACTAAGCCCACAATTCACCTATATATCCCCCGCATCAGCGCCGGAAGCACCACCAGCAGCAGGGGCAGACCTGCCACGAAGAGGATGGGCTTGGCGTAGAGTTGATGAATCGAAAGAGTTGCTTTCATATCTATTAAATGGTTTTGATGAAGAGTATCTGATACTCATGATTAAGGGTATCTGATACTGTTGACTAAGGGTCACTGTGACCCTTTGAAGTACCCCACGAATGACCCTTTAAGCCAGTTGCCGTACCAGACTTGTCTGCCTCTTGAGCAAGGCATCGATGGAGTCGGCAAAAGCTATTTGCGTCTGGTCGAGCAGGCAGAGCAGGTACTGTTCCGTCACCGCGCGTTCCAGTTGGTTCTCTTCCAGGCGGATGTGGTTGCGGGCCATATCCATATTGATGCGGGATTGCTCCTGTGCCACTTTGTAAGACGAATGTCCCAAGAACGGCTGTGTCCACGTGGCTCCGGCATGGAGGTGCCCGCTACTCTCGCCCAAGTCGTAGCCATAATAATCCGTGGCGTCCTGTGCGTTCCATTGGAAAGAAGTTTGTCCCCCGCCTTTGGTCAGGACGGGTACGAACAGGTAATCCCCGTTCAGTTCCAGCCGTGAACGGGTGTACAGCGCCTTCAGCCGCCGGAGTTCCGCCTGCTCGATTTGCAGTTGGTTGCGGTAATCGTAGAGCAAGGGGCTGTACTGCTTGGCGGCCTTGATATAACAAGACAAAGAGTAGCCTTGCCCGTATGTAGCGACACCAAGAACGTAAGATGCCAGAAATAATAAAATATGCTTCATAGCCTACTTTTTGTTTTTTGGGCAAAAATCGGATATAAGTTTGGGGAAAGTTTGAAGACGTAATAGAGACAATTGAAGGTCCCTGCCGCCCTGCGGGAAACCAGAACACCACCAGGCACAGTCCTCGGCTTGGAGGACTGCAGTCTTTCTACTGCGAGGACTACAGTCCTTGGCTTGGAGGACTACAGTCCTTGCCTGCAAGGAACGGATATACTTCAAGCGGCAACAAAAAAATATACCGCGTTGGCAAAGTCAGCATATCTTGCCAGAGGCATACCTATATTATATATAGTAGAAGTCGACAAGAAAGCAAAATACCGAATACCCAAGCATATTCATCTCTTATCGCCTGTTTGTGTTACATATTGGTTACAAAACAACCGATTTTGCAGCACAGAATTGACCCAAGTCAAGAAAAGAGGGGATGAAGCGCACTTTTTCTTGCAATTGTTTTTGTGTTATAAAACATACCCGTATATTTGCATCGGTAAAAAGAAAAAGCTAAGGCATTTGAGGTTTTCAATAGGTATTAGCTTTGGATAGAAAGATTAGTTTTTAGGTTAACATTTAAAAGGAGAAAGTATTATGAGACGTTTTGGATTAACATTAGTAGCAGTATTTTGCATGGCAAGTGTATCGTTTGCAGCTGGTAACCAACCGACCAACGAGAAGTGGGAAGGCAACATCAATGTAAGCAAACTGAGCAACTACCTGAAATTGACGAGCAGCCAGGAAGAGGAAGTGGCCAACATCTGCGACTTCTTCAACGAACAAATGAAGCGCGCTAACTCTTCTTCAAAGAAGAACCAAGAAAAGATGCTTCGCAACGCTATCTATGGCAACCTGAAGCTGATGAAGAAGGCACTGAACGAAAAGCAGTATGCTGAATACACCAAGGTGCTGAACGTGACGCTGAAGAACAAGGGCATCGAAGTGAAGTAAGGAAAAGGATCTGACACTGACAACAGATACATATATTGAAAAAGGCGTTGACCTCTGCGGGTACAACGCCTTTTTTATGCCGGTATCCCTGGGTAAAAGGAGAACCGGCTCCCTAACCAATTAAAATCATACACTCTGCTTTCACAAACAGAAGCGTTCTTGCAATTCCTTCTTATACTTACGGGAGACCATCAGCTCCGTCACCTTGTCGAAGGGAGGATAAAGCAGGCATTGGCTCTCCTTGATAATCATCAGGTAATCCATGTTGATGATGTAGGATTGATGGATCTGGACGAAGTTGGGCGAATACTGGATGATCTGCTCGGCTGTCGTACCCCTGCGCAAAGGCAACGGGGACTGGCCATCCAACACGACCTCCCATTGCTTCTTGTCCGAACAATAGCGGAAGTAGCCTATCTCTGAGATGTGCAAGGCCCGCATGTCGTTGGTAGGCGTGAAGACGATGAATGTATGCCCGGGTTGCCCCGGCTCCTTGCGCGTCCAGCAGTTGGCTGGCACGGACTTCTCCTCCTGCTCCGCGTAACGCTCCAGGATGTCTTTCAGCTCCTGCTCCTCGAAAGGCTTCAGCAGATAGTCGAAAGCGGCCTCGCGTATGGCATGTATCATGTATTTGTCGTATGCGGTATAAAAGACGACCCGCATAGGCCATGTGAAATTGTCGCGCATCTCTTGCAGCAACTGCATCCCGGTCATATCCGGCATCTCCACATCCAGGAAGAGCAAATTGGGCTGCACCTTGGCTATCAACTTCTTGCCTTGCATACCATTATGAGCGGTGCCCTCGACAGAGAAGCGCCCGTCTTTCTCCAAGGAGAAACCCAATGTCTCGCAAGAGAGCTTATCATCATCTACTATGACCACCTTGTATTTGCTCATGAGTTGTTAGTGCTTATTGTGTGCGAATTTAAAGATAAAATTGTTTTGCTCCAAGGCAAGCAAAGCAAAAAACTGGATTATCCAGATAAAATACAGGATTGTTCTGCTAAAAATAGGGATTAAGCGGCAATGATTTATCAAAGGGTATAGTCATAATGTTCGGGCAGATGGAAAAAGACGCAGCATCCCACTTCGCCATCGGGCAAATCAATATTCTGCACCGAGACGTCTATGGCCTCCCGGTTCTTTTGGTTCAAGATCTGGATAGTCTGCATGATGACCTTCAGCCCTGTACCCGTGCCGCGATGGATGCTACCGGGGTGGAATCCGCCACCATTGTCCGTGATGCGAATATCAATGCCACGGGCTACCTTGTGCACCGTTATCCACAGACGACGCGCTCCCTCCTTGTCCTTCAAGGCATGCTTGACTGCATTCTCCACCGGGATTTGTATCAGCATGGAGGGCAGCACCACTTCGTCCGGACGTACATCCGGCTCCAGCTTGATGTCGGGATGGAAATCCGGCCCCAGAGAGCGCCGCATCAGCTCCAAGTAAGTGCGAACGAAGTCAAGTTCCTCGGCCAGCGTCACGCAAAGATGCTCGGCCAGCTCCAAATTGCGCCGCATCAGCTTCACCAGCGAAGAGAAGTCCTGACGCTCGGCTTCCTTCAAGCCTGCCATCTCCTGATTGAGCACGTTGAAGATGAAGTGCGGGGATAGCCTATTGCGGATGTTCTCCAAGCGGAGGGTAGAAACCGTACGCCGGTTTTGCGCCAGGAGAAGTGCCCGCTTCTTCTTCGTGTAGATGTAGACAAAACAAGCAATGAGCACGGACAACACGGCGATGCCCCACACGATAAACTGGGTTTGACGCAACTCGAGCACTTCATTACGCTGCTCTTGCAAAAGCACCCGATGAGCCATCAACGTAGAGTCCTGTTGATAGCGCAAAGTCAGGTCGGCTGTATACATACGGATACGTTCGTTACGGATAGAATCGTCCAAACGGGCATTCTCCTTCATGTAATGGTAGGCTTGCCGATAATTGCCCGTCGCTTCATGGAATTGCTGAAGATAACGATTGCGGATGTGCACCAAGTCGGGGTCAATGTCATCGGCAGGCACCCCCTCCTTGAGCAAGCGGCTGGCCGTGCCGTAATCCCGGCGGAGCAAGGCCAGTTGGATGTGCTGGGTGTCCAGATAGTACAAGGCCGTGTTCATGCCCAAAGCGTGGAAGAAGGGCTGGCAGAGGTCCAGATATTTGGCCGCCGAATCCGCCTCTCCCTGCTGCAGGAAACAATCGCTCAGATTTAACCGGCTGAGGTTCAATTCAAAGTTCATATCCGGATAGTCGTCGGTCAGCTCCTCCGCCCGCCGGAAATAGCGTGTAGCCGTCAAGTAATCACCTCGATAATAATAGGAAGTACCCCGGTTGTTCAAATAGAAATGTTTCTCGAAAGGCAACATCTGCCCGAAGCTTTGCGCGGCCAAGTCATAGTAATGGTCGCACAGCTCAAAGTCGCGCAACGATGAATAGACTTGCGCAAGGCCGTAATAGATGGGAACCTTGTGTTTGGAGAGCAGCTGAAGCGAATCGCACAAGAGCAACGCCCGACGGTACCAATAGGCGCTGATGTCCAATTTGCCCTGCCGGTTGCACGCATCGGCCAGATTGATGAGAATGTCGGGCACGACATCCGTACGCTCGCCTTTCATCCGTTGCTCGTAGGCTTGACGAAAACAGTTCTCGGCCGAATCCATCTGCCCCAGGCGGGCATATACATTGCCTTTCATATTGAGGCACTCGGAGTACAAGTCGGCCAGATGCGCCGAGGGAAGCTGGCGGCGGGCGAAGGCCTCTATCTGCCGGATGAGCAGACGGGCGGAATCGATGTCGGAAGTAGCGAGGCAAGTCTTCAAGGCCAAAGCCAAGTAATTGTATCCGGCCAAGCTGTCCCGACATGCCCGCATCCGGCTGATGGCCTCGGTACGCACCTGGCGGGGAGCGATGGTGATGGAGTCGTAGCGCGTGTCGAAGAAAGCCTCGAAGGCTTGCAACTCGGACACATCCACCCGCTCCCGCTCCAGGCAAGAGACAGGCAGGACCAACCCCATGACCACAAACAAGAGCAGGGGCAGGTAGTAAAGTCGATGTCCGATGCCGTGCGACTTCATCATGTTGCTCAATGTATAGTCACCAGCGTGGCACCAAACCCATATTCTTGAAAAGAAGCGTCTTGCGCCTTGCAGGAAGGATACTTGCGCTTCAACTCGTCCAACACCGCCTTGCGCAAGACGCCTTCGCCCTTGCCGTGGATGAAGACGATGCGCTGCTCACGCTTGTTCTTGTATTGCTCCATCACCTCGCGGAATTTCCCCAACTGATATTGCAGCATCTCCGCATTGCTCATGCCCCGCGTATCATCCAACAGGGCGTCGATATGGAGGTCTACCTCCACGATGTCATTCTTCCCTTTCTTCTCCGGCTTGGGCTTGACGGGGGAAGCCGGCGTATCCACGGACTTTTTCTTCATCAAGGCTTCTTGCAAATCCTCGGCAGAGACAAAGACTTGGCGAACAGGCTGATCGTCGCGCACCAAGTCATAGAGCAGCGCCGGCGTCTCGAAAAAGTCGCTGGGTTGGAAAGTATGCAGCTTGTAGAACTTCACGACATCAATGCGCAGCTCCATGCTGATGGCGGGCTTGAGGACAAACGCCGTCTTGTCCTTGAAGGCGATGAACTGCACGCACACCCGCCCACGGTCATTCAACTCGGATTTCTCAAACTCCTCGAGCAGGAATTTCATGTTGGGCTCAACCACGCCGTGCGAGCGCATCGTCCAGGCATTGCCCTCTGCGCTGAGATAGGTGTAATACAGATAATAGTTAGAGTCGTTGACCAGGTAAGCCTCGAAAGGCGTCGTGCTGACCGCCTTGATGTCCACGGGCACGAAGGCGAGGAAAACATTCAGCCGATTGCCCGTGCGGGTTTCGGGTTGGCGGTAGGTGGAGAGCTCGGGTTTCTCTATTTTGGCCTCCGTCTGCACGGGGTGTCCGGCTTCCTTCTTCTTCTGGGTAGCCGCCTTCGAGGCGGGAGTAGGAATGTTGTAATCATCTGTCTCTATCACCACACATTCACGGATGGGCATGGGGATGTCAAACCCATCTTCATCCTCCACCAACACAATATCTTTACCTTGAAAACCTGTGACTCTGCCGCCACCCACTTCGCTCAGAAAGCGCACTTTATCTCCTATCTTCATATTCTTCTTCAAATAATATCGTTCAACAAACAGTACGGCCATGCTTCCCTCTCCCAGCTCGGCAGAACATTGGCACGCCTTTGGCGGAACTTTGACGCGGCCTTGGCAGAACCTTGACACGTATAGGGCGAAACATGACTCAAGCGGGTACAAAGGTAAGAAATAATCCGTACCTTTGCACCCCGAAAAGAAAGATATATGAACGAGAACCCCAAACATATCCATATCCGGGACTTCCAATATGACCTCCCGGACGAGCGCATCGCCAAATTTCCCCTGCCCCAGCGGGATCACTCCAAACTCCTGCTTTACCGACAGGGCGAAGTGAGCGAAGACCACTTCTACAACCTGCCCCGCCATATCCCCGCAGGCAGCCTGATGATCTTCAACAACACGAAGGTCATCCAAGCCCGGCTGCACTTCCGCAAAGAGACAGGCGCCCTCATCGAAGTATTCTGCTTGGAACCCATCGAGCCGAACGATTATGCCCTCAACTTCCAGCAGACGCACCACTCGGCTTGGCTCTGCATGATAGGCAACCTGAAGAAATGGAAAGAAGGTCCCTTGCATCGCGAAATGACGGTCAAGGGACTGCCCGTCACCCTGACTGCTACCCGGGGCGAATGCCGGGGCACCAGCCATTGGGTAGACTTCACATGGGACAATGCAGAAGTCACCTTTGCCGACATCCTGGAGGTATTCGGCGAACTGCCCATCCCCCCCTACCTCAACCGCGAAACACAGGAAAGCGACCTGGTGACCTACCAGACGGTTTACTCCAAAATCAAAGGCTCGGTAGCCGCCCCCACGGCAGGCTTGCACTTCACCCCCCGCGTGCTCGATGACTTAAAGCAACAAGGCGTAGACCTGGAGGAACTGACCCTGCACGTGGGTGCCGGTACCTTCAAACCCGTCAAAAGCGAAGAAATAGAAGGTCACGAGATGCACACGGAATACATCTCCGTCTCGCGCGATACCATCGCCAAGCTATTGGCCCACAACGCACGGGCCATAGCCGTGGGCACCACCTCGGTGCGCACCCTGGAGAGCCTCTACCACATCGGGCTTACCGTGATGGAGCATCCCGATGCCTCGGAAGAGGAACTGCATGTACGCCAATGGCAACCCTACGAGCTTTCTGCGGAGAAAACCTCCATCCCCGCCACGGAAGCCTTGCAAGCATTGCTCGACTACCTGAACCGGCACCAACTGGAAGCCCTGCACACCAGCACGCAAATCATCATCGCACCGGGCTATGACTATAAAATCGTGAAGGCCATGGTGACCAATTTCCACCAGCCCCAGAGCACCCTGCTCCTGCTCGTATCCGCCTTTGTCCACGGCGATTGGCGCAAGATATACGACTATGCCTTGGCGCACGACTTCCGCTTCTTGAGCTACGGGGATTCGTCGCTACTTATACCGTAAATAACAACCTAATTATAAGATGAAAGATAATAACGAAGAACTGTTTCCCGTAGTGGACGAAGAGGGCAACATCCTGCGCTCTGCCACCCGGGGCGAATGTCACAACGGCAGCAAGTGGCTCCACCCGGTTGTCCACCTGCATGTGTTCAACTCGCAAGGCGAACTATACCTGCAGAAAAGACCTGCCTGGAAAGACATCCAACCCGATAAATGGGATACAGCCGTAGGCGGACATGTGGACTTGGGAGAAAGCGTGGAGCAAGCCCTCCGCCGGGAAGTACGCGAAGAGTTGGGCATCACCGACTTCACCCCCCAAGCCGTCACCCACTATGTCTTTGAATCCGCCCGCGAGCGAGAATTGGTCTTTGTCTACAAAACAGTGTATGATGGCCCCATCCATCCTTCGGAGGAATTGGACGGCGGACGCTTCTGGACAACGGATGAAATACGGGAAACCATAGGAAAAGGCGTATTCACGCCCAACTTTGAAGGAGAAGTGAACAAAGTACTCACCCTATAAGCCGACGGACAACAAAAAAGCAGGCATCCGCCTTATTTGTAGGTGAATGCCTGCTTCAAGTAAGTTTTAGTTTTTCCCGGTTTACTTGCGGGCGCCCAATTTGTCATCAATGTAATAGATGCCAGCCTCACCGGCTTTCTTCAGCACCTCGACAACACCAGAGGCAGTAGCTTCTTCTTCCACCTGCTCGCGCACGAAACTCCACAAGAAGTCTTGCGTAGCCTTGTCTTTCTCGGCAGAAGCCACGTCCGTCAACTCATCAATCATCTTGGAAACACGGCACTCATGTTCATATACCTGTGTGAAGACTTCCAGAGGCGTACCAAATTCAGTAGGAACCACGTCGATTTTGTCCACAACAGCCGTGCCACCCCGCTTGATGAGGTAAGAGGCCATTTCGCAAGCATGGTCTTTCTCTTCCTCAGATTGCTTCTTCAGCCACGCAGCCATGCCGGCAAAACCTTCTTTCTCCATGTAGAAGGACATGGACAGATACAAATGGGATGACCACAATTCAGCTGTAATCTGGTCATTGATAGCCTTTTGCAATTTCTCTGTAATCATAATTCTATGGATTTAAAATTATACCGCTGCAAAAGTAACGAGAATGCAAGGAGATTGTTCCCCCTATAACATTTTTTAATCGGATTTTGTGGGCAAGAAGGATACTCTGCACGTTTTTAAGAAAAATAACAGCTCCAAGCAGCTGTTTATGGCAGGTTTTTCGTAACATTGCACGCAATTTGAAATCCGAACGAACAATAAATATATAAACCCTATATGAAGAATCTGACGCGAATCATCGGCTTGCTGACAGGCCTCCTCCTGCTGGGCTCCCCCCTGCAAGCCCAAGAAAACCAAGACGCCCGATATTTGGAAGGCGCCGTACCCGTAGTAGACGGCAAGGTCGTCTTTGCCAAAGAATACAGCATCCCCGGCATGACACAAGACGAAATCTTCGACCGGATGACCCGTTGGCTGGATACCCGGCTGAAAGCGAACGAAAACGATAGCCGTATCTTATACTCCAACAAAGAGAAAGGCCAAATCGTAGGCACCGTGGACGAGTGGATTGTCTTCAGTTCCAGTGCTCTTTCCTTGGACCGTACACGCCTTCTCGCCCAACTGACCTTACTCTGCAAGCCCGAAGCCTGCACCTTCAACATTGAAAAAATCCGCTATATCTACCGCGAAGGCGAAGAAAAATACACCGCCGAAGAATGGATCACCGACAAATATGCCTTGAACAAGAACAAGAACAAACTGATACGAGGCTTGGCCAAGTGGAGACGCAAGACGGTGGACTATATGGACGAGCTCTTCGCCCAAGCGGCCGATGCGTTGAGCGCTGTCCCGGAAACAGCCGCCGAACAACCGGCACCGGACAAGGCCGAAGTACCCACAATCCCCCAGAAGCAAGTGGTCATTGTGCCCAAGAAGAGGGTGATCTTGAAAGAAGACAAAGACGCAATAGTATCCCAGCCCCAAGTTCCTGCCGATGCCAAGCAGATGTCCCCCGAAGAGTTGGCGGACGACCTCATCCAACCCAACGCCGGACGACTGGTTATCGTCATCGGAAGCGACCCCTTCAACCAGACCATGATGACGGCCAACGCCGGAGGCTCTTTGGGACAGATGAACGGAAAACGCGTTGTGTTTACCATCCTTTCGCCCGACCAGCCGCATGACGTTCTGGACCGCACGGACGAATACACCGTACGCTTCTACCCCAACGGGAGCAACACCCCGTCCGTCGAACTGCAATGCCGCAAAGTGGCCACGCCCGAAACGCCCGAGGGTATGCCGCGCACGTATGTGGGCGAAATCATAAACGCAACCGTACAGTGACATGGACCAGGAAATAGAAAAAGCCATGACGGGCGGCATCGTTTTCAAAGGCAAAAGAGAACGCCCCAAAGAAGAGCCCAAGATAAAAACCAAGGCCAAAAAGAAGACCTACATCACCGGTCTGCACGGCTCTGGCTCGGCCAAGATGAAAGCTGAGATACGCCGCAAACGGGCAAACCGGAACAAGAAATAAATGAAATTCATGAAACTGAAAAGAATACTATTGACTTCGGCCTTGCTGATTGCCGCTTACGGCTCCTTGCAGGCCCAACAGACGCAAGTAATTGCACATAGGGGATTCTGGCAAACACCCGGATCGGCCCAGAACTCCATCACCGCATTGGTCAAGGCCGACTCCATCCGTTGCTACGGCTCCGAATTTGATGTATGGCTGACGGCCGACAACCGATTGGTGGTGAACCACGATGACATATTCAAAGGTGTCAGCCCTCAAGATGCCACAGAGGCCGTATGCACCGCCGTCCGCCTGGACAACGGAGAACCCATGCCCACCTTGCGCCAATACGCATTGAAAAGTCGTGAACTCAGCACCCGCCTCATCTTGGAATTAAAACCACACCGCACACCCGAACAAGAAACACGTGCCGCAGAAGGTATTGTCCGCATGATACATGATTACGGATTAGACGGTCGCGTGGAATATATCTCATTCTCCCTGCACGCCGTGAAAGAATTCATCCGGCTGGCCCCTGCAGGTACTCCGGTCTACTACTTGAACGGAGAACTCGACCCGCAAGCCTTGAAAGACTTGGGATGCGCCGGTGCCGACTACGAGCAGTCCGTCTTCCGCCAACATCCCGAATGGATAGAGCAATGCCATGCCCTCGGCATGAAGGTCAACGTCTGGACCGTGAACCGTGCCGAAGACATGGAATGGCTCATTGAGCACAAGGTGGACTACATCACCACCAACGAGCCTCTGCTGCTACAGCAAATCTTGCAAAAGAACCAGAAATAAAAACGTATGGGCGGGATGGGCAACCTGTCCCGCTCACTCCACAATCTCTGCATCTTCCACTTCGCCATCCGCCTGCGGCAAAGGCGTGTCTTTAGGGCGACGGCGCAAGAACCCGAACCAATTGACCAACTCGGACAGCGCATAGACAAAGCTGCTGATCCCGATGACAACGAACACCGTAGAGCGTGCTCCCAACGGATTGAAGAGAGCAAACAAGCCCGCCAGCAAAATGAGCACAGGTACCACATACGCCCCTGCCGGCACCCGCATCCAACGACGCGCTGCCGACAAGGCAGCTATCTGCTGCACGCCTCCCATCAACAAGATGAAGCCCAAGACGTATGTCAGCAGATCGGCAAAGAACGCCGGAGCAATGACCAGCCAAAGCCCAAACAAGAAACTGCCTACGCCCAGCAGTGGGAATCCCCCGCGCCCGGCTGCCGGACGGGCAAACCAAGCCACGATGCTGATGAAGGAAGGCACGAGGAATACACACCCCACAGTAACGACCAAATATTGGGCTGCCTGATCGGGAAACAGCACCAGAACGAGCCCGATGACCAGCGCACACGCGGCGCGCAACAGAGAATAGCTTAAACCTTTCATGACCTTTCTGTTTATATAATTAGGTATATCCGCTGCGAAGATACGCCTTTTCAAAGAAAAAACGCAAGAGAAAGCAAAAAAAGAAAGATTTCCTTTGCATATTCCAACAATATGCCTACATTTGCCCCCATAAAGTTACAAAACGAATAACAATGAGACTAATCGCACGTACATATTGGTGGTGGCGCCCGTTACAACTCCAGCAGTCGTAAGGGAGCAGTGCTCGTATGTATATGCCTTAGTATACAAAATTAGTAAAACAATAGTTCGAAGAGCCCTGTCGCACTTGCGGCGGGGCTCTTTCCTTTTTTACCCGCAACCGAGAACAACAACATCAATCATAAACCACAAATACACTTACAACTATGAGCTACTTAGCAGATGCCAATGGCTATTATGGCGAATTCGGCGGGGCATTCATCCCCGAGATCCTACACCGATGCGTGCACGAACTACAGGACACGTACCTGGACGTGCTGCAAAGCCCGTCCTTCCGCGAGCAATACGAACAGCTGCTGCGAGACTATGTAGGACGTCCCTCCCCGCTCTACCTGGCACGCCGCCTCTCCGCCCGGCATGGATGCCGGATCTACCTGAAACGCGAGGACCTGAACCACACAGGCGCTCACAAAATCAACAACACCGTGGGGCAAATCCTCCTGGCACGGAGGATGGGCAAGCGGCGCATCATTGCCGAGACCGGCGCAGGACAGCACGGCGTGGCCACGGCCACGGTCTGCGCGCTGATGGGGATGGAATGCCTCGTCTACATGGGACGCACGGACGTGGAGCGGCAGCGCGTCAATGTGGAGAAGATGAAGATGCTGGGCGCGCGGGTCATCCCCGTCACCTCGGGCAACGGCACGCTGAAGGATGCCACCAACGAGGCTATCCGCGACTGGTGCTGCCACCCGCAGGACACACACTACATCATCGGCTCTACCGTGGGGCCGCATCCTTACCCGGACCTGGTTGCCCGCCTCCAGTCGGTCATCAGCGAGGAAATCCGCAAACAGCTACAGGAGCAGGAAGGCCGCGAGCAGCCGGACTACCTCATCGCCTGCGTGGGCGGAGGCAGCAATGCGGCAGGCACCATCTACCACTATGTGGACGACCCGCGCGTGCAGATTGTCCTGGCCGAGGCCGGAGGCAAGGGCGTGGAGACGGGACAGACCGCCGCCACCATCGCCCTGGGACGCATGGGCATCATCCACGGGGCACGCACCTACGTCATCCAGAACGAGGACGGGCAGATCGAGGAGCCCTACTCCATCTCCGCCGGGCTGGACTATCCCGGCATCGGCCCCATGCATGCCAACCTGGCCCGGCAGAAACGCGCCATCGTCCTGTCCGTCAACGACGACGAAGCCATCCGGGCCGCCTACGAGCTGACCCGCCTGGAGGGCATCATCCCTGCCCTGGAGAGCGCGCACGCGCTGGGCGCCCTGCCGAAGCTGCGGTTCAAGCCCAGGGACGTCGTGGTGCTGACCGTATCGGGACGAGGCGACAAGGATATGGAGACGTATCTGAAACATATCCCGATAGCGATGGAAAAATGACCGGGCCGTATGGAAAAGTAGACTGCCACAGCTCGAAATCTATATCTCTAACCTAGAGATGTATATCTCCAGCCTAAAGATGTACATCTCTAACCTAAAGATGTACATCTCCAGCCTAGAGATACAACTTCCGAACCGGGCGAAGCACTTTTCCCACGTATGCCGGCAAGTTTTTTCACGGGATGAGGTTATCTTTTCCCCAAGCCCGGTCTAATTTTTCAAAACATATAAACCACATTTTATAACTGATTCAGATGAAAACCTTTTCCTACCACACCAAGCACCGCACCCTCCTGGGCGACCTGCACACGCCGGTGGGCACCTACCTGAAGGTGCGCGACATCTTCCCGCAGAGCGCCCTGATGGAAAGCTCGGACTACCACGGAAGCGAGAACAACCGTTCATTCATCGGCCTCTGCCCCTTGGCCAGCATCGCCATCGAACACGGGCAGGTGCTGCTCCGCCTGCCGGACGGCACCCGCGAAGCGCGCGCGCTGGACGGCCAATACCGCGTGGAAAACGCGCTGAACGACTTCCTCGCCCGCTTCCGCGTGACGGGCGAGTACAGCCGATACTGCGGACTGTACGGCTACACGTCCTTCAACGCCGTGCGCTACTTCGAGGACATCGCCGTCAAGGATAGCCGCGAAGCCATCAACGACGCGCCGGACCTGCTATACATATTATATAAGTATGTCATCGTCTTCCACGACTACCGCAGCGAGATGCTCCTGCTGGAGATGCAGGCCGAGGACGAACCCGACGGCGGGCTGGACCGTGTGTCCCGCGCCATCCACGACCGCAACTACACCGTCTATGACTTCCACGCCTCCGGCCCCGTGACATCGCCCCTGACAGATGACGAGCACAAGGCCAATATCCGCCGGGGCATCGCCCACTGCCTGCGGGGCGACGTCTTCCAGGTGGTCCTGTCGCGCCGCTTCGAGCAACGCTACGTGGGCGACGACTTCAAGCTCTACCGCGCCCTGCGCAGCATCAATCCCTCGCCCTACCTGTTCTACTTCGACTTCGGCGGCTTCCGCCTGTTCGGCTCATCGCCGGAGACCCACTGCCGCATCGAAGGACGCAGGGCCGTCATCGACCCCATAGCCGGCACCACCCGCCGCACGGGCAACCGGCTGCAAGACGAAGCCAACGCCAGCGCCCTCCTGGCCGACCCGAAAGAGAATGCGGAGCACGTGATGCTGGTAGACCTGGCCCGCAACGACCTGAGCCGCAACTGCCACGACGTGCACGTGGACTTCTACAAAGAATTGCAATACTACAGCCACGTCATCCACCTCGTGAGCCGCGTCAGCGGCACGCTGAACGACGAAGCCAACCCCATCCGCGCCTTCATCGACACCTTCCCCGCCGGCACGCTGAGCGGCGCGCCCAAGGTGCGGGCCTTGCAAATCATCAGCGAACTGGAGCCGCACAACCGCGGCGCCTACGGCGGGTGCATCGGCTTCATCGGGCTGGACGGCTCGCTCAACCAGGCCATCACCATCCGCACCTTCGTCAGCCGCAACGGCATGCTTTGGTTCCAAGCGGGCGGTGGCATCGTGGCCAAAAGCAATGAGGAATATGAACTGCAGGAAGTGAACAACAAGCTGGGCGCCCTGCGCAAAGCCATCGAAATGGCAGAAAGGATGGAAGGATGAAAATCATACTGATAGACAACTACGATTCGTTCACCTACAACCTGGCCCATCTGCTCAAGGCATTGGGCGCCGAGGTGGACGTGAAGCGCAACGACCGGTTCGACCTTCACGAACTGGACGGGTATGACAAGATACTCCTCTCGCCCGGCCCGGGCATCCCCCGCGAGGCAGGACGCATGCCAGAGGTCATCCGCAGCTACGCGGGCCGCAAGCCGATACTGGGCATCTGCCTGGGACATCAAGCCATTGGCGAGGCATTCGGCGCCCGGCTGGAGAACCTGCCGAAGGTATTCCACGGCGTGCAGACGCCCGTCCGCCTGCTGGACAAGACGAGCCTCTTCCGCGGCCTGCCGGACCAAATCCCCGTCGGACGCTACCACTCGTGGGTGATACAGAAGGATTCCCTCCCCGCCTGCCTCATGGCAACTGCCGTGGACGAAGCGGGCGAAATCATGGCCATCCGGCACAAGAGCCTGGACATCCAAGGCTTGCAATTCCATCCGGAATCGGTGCTGACGCCGCAAGGAGCACGAATTATGGAGAATTGGCTGAAGTAAATAGGAATTTAGCGGCCGAAGGCCGCAATGATTAATGATAAATGGTTAATGGTTAATACGTAGCAAAAGGAACCATGCACAAGCCTATTAACCATTTATCATTAACCATTAACCATTGTGCGCTTCGC
>JAHLFO010000055.1 GCA_018883785.1 Candidatus Bacteroides intestinipullorum | reverse complement strand
CGGGTCGGCCACGACCAGGCACGTGTTGAGCGGGTCAAGTCCCCGTTCCACACATTCTACCGAGGCGTAGAATGACTTCAGGTCAATGGCTATGTATTGGCGTTCGGTATTCATGTTTATTTGTCTCCTTTGTCATAACCTACCGTAGGTTCGGCGGCAATGGCTGTTTCATCCTCCGGATTTCCCAAGATGTAGGGGCGTATCTGTTTGGGTGATACGGATTGCCCCAATGCCGGGTTCAACCGTTCTTTCAGCCTCGTGTTGCGTTTCAGCACCGTCATGTTGCGGATGGCAAATGCGAGTGCTTTCTTCGTGCCGATGAGCACGCATATCTTCTTGGCACGGGTGATACCCGTGTAAATCAGGTTGCGTTGCAGCATCACATAGTGGGTCATCAAGACGGGCATCACCACGATGGGATATTCCGAACCTTGCGACTTGTGGATGGTGGTGGCATAGGCCAGTGTCAGCTCGTCCAGTTCGGAAACATCGTATTCCACGATGCGCCCTTCAAAGTTGATGTATAAGGTGCGCTCTTCTAGATCGACTGATTCTACGAAGCCCAAGTCCCCGTTGAAGACGTCCTTGTCATAGTTGTTCCGCAGCTGCATCACCCTGTCGCCCTGACGGAACGAATAGCCGCTGCGGTTTAGCGACACGCCCGAAGGGTTCAACGCCTGCTGCAAGGCCATGTTCAGATTGGCCGCGCCTACTATTCCCCGTTGCATGGGTGTCAGCACCTGGATGTCGGCTGTTTTCCGGTGATAGGCTTTGGGCAGGCGGTTCTTCACGAGGTTCACGATTTCCTCGGCTACCTTCTCCGGGGCTTCCTGTTGCATGAAGAAGAAGTCGGTGTCCTTGCCGTTGCTGGTATCGGGGAAACGGCCCTGGTTGATGGCGTGGGCACTCATCACAATGCGGCTGGACTGTGCCTGCCGGAAGATGCGCGTCAGGCGGATGACGGGTATCTTTTTACTGTCGATAATATCGCGGAGTACGTTGCCGGCTCCTACGCTGGGTAATTGGTCGATGTCGCCCACCATGACGAGGCGCATGGAAGTGGAGACCGCCTTCATCAGATTGTTCATCAGAATGATGTCTATCATGGAACATTCGTCCACGATGAGCGCGTCGCCTTCCAGCGGATTCTCTTCGTTGCGTTTGTAGCCGTCCTTCGGATTGTACTCCAGCAGGCGGTGGATGGTTTTGGCCTCCATGCCCGTAGCCTCGCTCATCCGCTTGGCAGCCCGTCCGGTGGGAGCGGCCAGCAGGATGCGTAGCCCCAGATGTTTCAGTGCGGCGATGATACCTTGGGTCGTAGTGGTCTTGCCTGTGCCGGGCCCGCCAGTCAGCACCATAACCTTGGAGCGAAGGGCTTCCCCGACGGCCTGCAACTGCACCTCGTCATACGTGATGCCAGTTTCCTTGGACAGTTCCGCAGCATTGAACCGGGTCGCAAAGAGATTGCTTTCCGACTCACGGAGCAGGGCAAGCAGACGGTTGGCCGTGCCCACCTCGGCAAAGTAGAACGGAGGCAGGTAGATGGCTTCATCCTCTGTCTTCAGGTCTTCCGTCCGTGCCATGTCGGTCAGGGTTTTGCGGATGGAGTCCTCATCCGCTTCCAGCAGACAGATGGCGGCTTTCACCAGCTGCTCCTCCTCGGCATACACGTGTCCCTCATTGGCCAGTTGGTTCAGGGTGTAGATGATGCCGCTCTTGCAGCGACGCAGGTCGTTCTTCTCATATCCCATCTTCCCTGCGATTCCGTCAGCTGTCTTGAAGCCGATGCCCCAGATGTCATCCGCCAGGCGGTAAGGGTTCTCTTTCACTTTGTCGATGCTCTCCTTGCCGTATTGGCGGTATATCTTGGCTGCATAGGCCGTGCTTACCCCATAGCCTTGCAGGAAAAGCATCACGTTCTTGATGTCCTTCTGCTTCTCCCAGCTCTCGCGGATTTTTTCCACACGCTTCCTGCCGATGCCCGGCACTTCATACAGCCGTTCGATGTCGGTCTCTATCACCTCGATGGTATCCAGCCCGAACTGCTTCACAATGAGTTGGGCGAACTTCGGCCCGATTCCTTTCACCAGACCGCTTCCCAGATATTTCTCAATGCCATAGACAGTGGCAGGCATCACTTCCTCCCAAGTCTGACAGACGAACTGGCTGCCATAACGCTTGTCAACCTTCCAGTCACCTTCGCACAGCAGCACGCTTCCGGCAGGCACCTCCAACAGGTTGCCCACCAAGGTCACAAGGTCGTCATAACCTTTCACCTTGACTTTCATGACAGAATATCCGTTCTCCGGATTCTGATAGGTGATGCGTTCCACTACACAGCGAAGTTTGGGCATAGGCGTTATTTTTTGAAGAATAAATCTTTTAATTTGGCAATACAATCTTCAGACAGTTCTTCTTCCGGTTGGCAAGAACCGATTTTACAGTTGCTCAAGAAGTTTAGTTCCTGCAAGTCAACTATAATCGGCCCTTTGACCAACGTCAGTACATACGGGGCGCAATCATCAACCATGTTCAGTTCCTCCTCCGGATTCTCCAAGAAAAGCATGGCATCCTCGCCTATGGCAATTGTGTGCATCAGGTAGAGTTCAGCATCCGCTCCACATTGGTGAATGAATACCACCTTGTCACCTTTTCGGGGTAAATCTCTTTCCCAAGGAGGGAAACCACCCCAACGGAAATGTGTGATACCATCTTGATAAAGAAATTCCAAAAGGTTTTGGCAGGAACTGTTATCCATCTTTTGTACATACCAACTTTCCGTACTCTCTATCTTGCTTTTAATATAGATGGTCATACGTAAGCGTTCATCGTAAGTTCCATTATCCTTGACAGTGGTAAGTTCCGCAGTAAAGGCGTCACCCCATCCCATATCCATCATTTTCGCCACCATTTCGTTTTCCTTTCGTGGTACATAGCCGATGATGCAATCAAAGTCAAAATTTTCCGTATCACCTTCCATATCATCGGCTAATGCCACGGCCACCGCATTGCGGTCATGCTTATTGGCGCGCTCGCGAATCAAGACTAGCTCCGCACCTTCATACAGCTCATCCCAAAAGTCTTCCGGATGATGGAAGTTCCAGCCGGCAACAGCACATTCCTTGAAAAACGCCCTTTTCTTTTTGGGTTCGGGAAAATTGGACATTCCTTCAGGAAGCGGTACAGGCATACCTTCTGTAATTTCTATTTTGTCATTGTATTCGGGTGGGGCAACATCACCTTGTAGGGCAATGAGGTCATTGTCCGTATCACCGCCCGGATTGAAGGTGTCAACCATCTCCTTCATCTGTCGGTCAAGTTCAATATTTTCAATACCTTTCTCCTTTAATTGCCTTTGCAGGTCTTGCAGTTCAGTGTCACATTTGGGGCATGTGCCAGCGCAATCCCCTTCGTGGCGGCATTCTGCTGGCTGATAGGTCAATCCATACTGCGTGGCTATCCGCTTTCGGATTTCTCTGAGCAAATTGCATTTATCCTTTCCGTTCATGTTGCAGTCCTTTTGTTTGAGGGTGATATTTTGATTCTCTTTGAAGGTAGCGTACACATTCAAAATTCGTAAACCCCATTCTTTCCAGTTCATCAAGGCTGTAGTCCACATCCTTATCCGTATTATAACCAGGAATAAGGGGGACTTTCACGGTGATATCCTTCACCCGGCAGGTCTGGAGCAGTACGCTCAGTGAGTGGTCACGGATACAGCTCGGTTGCCCGGTATATCGTTCGTAGATGACATGGTTGATGTCCTTTACATCCACTATCCAATGGTCTACTATCGGTGCGAGTTGTCGGATGGTGTCTTCAGGACAGTAAAGTGAGGTTTCCAATGTGATTTTCCAGACATTACCGCATATCCGACGAAATTCCTCTATGAAACTGGCGTACCGGGTCGGCTCGCCGCCCCCAAAACAGATGCCACCTCCCGTTGCCTGAAAGTAAAGGTCGTCTACCTTCACACGGTCATAAAGTTCATTGACATCCAATTGTATGATTTCTTTTTTCAACGAAAGGCCATTGTTGCCATACGAATAGATTTCCTCATGACAGCGGTTGTTCAGACAGTAGGCACACCGAAGCGGACAACCCATGAAACAAACCAACGTAGTGATTCCATGGCCGTCCGTTCCCATCCGTAGACGGTCTATGGCAAAGATGTGAGCCAGACGAAACGCTTGATGGTTGTCCGATGATTTCATAGTGAATGCTACTTATTTTATCTTATTGAGTTTTTCTCTCACATCCATCAATGCGAACCCAAGCAGGTTTTCTCCTTTCCATAAACGGGGGTTCCTGCAGTCTGGGTCATCTTCTTTCATGCCAATCCCCCAAACTGTATCGTAGGGGCTGGCTTCCACCAATATCTTATCTCTTGTGCCAAGCAGAAAGACTTTCAGCTCTTCATTATCCATGAATTTGTGCAGATTGCCGGTAATGACAATTTCCATACGATGCTTTTGCCATTTGTATTCGTCAAAATTCCGCACTTCTCTACCTAATGCCTTAATCTCTTTCGGATCTGTAGATGCCAAGATTCTTTTTCTTGTATCTTCATCGCCCATGATTCGTGCCTTTTCTGCCATCATGAACTGTTCCGCACAGTTGTAATGGATACCATTTACGGTAAACCTGCAAGGGAACCATTGGCTGAGACAGGCTTTGGTCGTTTCACCCGGCTTGCCGTGATGTCCCCAAAAGAACAAGAAATCCGGATTGGAAATATCATAGAGGTCTTCTTTCCTTAATCCTCCATTCACATTCGTATAGTCCAAAGCGCGGTACCATTCCCTGAAACCATCTAAATTCGCGAAATCACCTCCCCAATGAATCCAGCGGTTAAGCAACAGGGCTTTCATCGACATGGGTACACCGTCATCGGGGCATAAGTCGGCAAGTCCGCAATGTTTGTAATAATCCAAATCCTCTTCTATGTGAGGATGGTCTTGTGGAAATAGATTGAACTTCACCCAGCATCTTTCATAATTAAACAACATGCCTTTCATATGTGAACGAAAAGGACACAATCGCTCTCCTTTATAATAATGGCACTGTTCCAGCAGCATCAGCTTCTGTGGTGGAAACTCAGCTGACATATACATTCCGAACACCCATTCTTTATTGACCGGTTGGTGCATGAGGTCATCGGTAAGCATCACGCCTCTTTCAAAGTCTTCGTGCAGGCCATACCTTTCAAAATGCTCGTGCCAGTCATAATGGTCATAACTATCCCACAACAGTTCAAAATAATGCTGATGTTCCCAAATACCGTGAGATAGCGTACCTACGGAATAGGGGTTCTTTGCTTGCATCCGCTTTGCCAACACGTCTATGGTGGCCTTGCTTAGCGGACGAATTTGCATGATGACCTCCTCAAACGATTCTGGCAACACAATGTTCTCTTCCACGATCGCTTCTTTGAACAAAGGAGCGATGTCCTCTGACTTGAATCCGGCTATTCCGCAACCAATGGGAGTCACCAGAAAAGTCAGTTCCTTGTGTTCCTTGGCAAAAGCAATGAACTCATCCACATAGGGGCGAATGGTTTCCACGCCACCTTGCATGGTCGGTATGGCATAGCATTGACCTTGCAACCCTACACC
>JAHLFO010000054.1 GCA_018883785.1 Candidatus Bacteroides intestinipullorum | reverse complement strand
ATGGCACGCAGATGACACTGATTAAACAGATTTTCGCAGATTTGTCTAACTGTAAATCAACGAAGTATAATCAGTGGTCATCTGTCGCATCTGCGTCATCTGCGTGCCATTTTATATTTTGACACACTCTCTTGTGCTTTTGTGTGTATACCAATAATAAAAATCTCACAGCCATGAACCAAATTCAATCTTTTTCCCTTTCCTGTCTGTTGCTGGCTGGAATGGCAGCTTGCGCCCCGTCCGCTGCCGACAAGGCGGCCAATACGCGCAGTCAGGACTTCACTGCCGACTGGACTTTCCGCTTGGCGGACGACACGGCTGCCGCGCAGCCTGCTTACGACGACTCTGGTTGGCGTCGCCTGAACTTGCCCCACGACTGGGCCATTGAGGGCGACTTCAGCAAGGACAATCCCTCCGGCACGGGCGGCGGAGCCCTGCCCGGCGGCATCGCTTGGTACCGCAAGACCTTCACCGTGGACCAGGCTGACCAGGGCAAATGCTTCTACATCGACTTTGACGGCGTGTATATGAACTCCACCGTCTACATCAACGGCCATAAGCTGGGCACACGTCCATACGGCTACATCTCCTTCCGCTACGACCTGACGCCCTACATCAACTGGGGCGGCGAGAACGTCGTGGCTGTCCGCGTGGACAATGCAGAGCAGCCCAATTCGCGCTGGTATTCCGGCTGTGGCATCTACCGTAACGTATGGCTCACCAAGCTCAATCCCGTGCACGTAGCTCATTGGGGCACGTATGTCACGGCCGATAATGTCTCCGAAGAAGGTGCCCGCCTGACTGTCCGTACCACGGTGGAGAACACGCAAGATGCCGATGCCGCGCTGGAACTCCGCACCGAGTTGGTAGACGCCCAAGGCAAGACCGTGGTCACCCTCGCCCCCGCAGCTGTGACCGCCAAGGCCGACACGCTGACCGAAACCCTGCAACAAGCAGAGGTCCCCTCGCCCGAACTGTGGAGCGTGGAGCGTCCCTACCTTTATGACGTGAAGACCACCTTGCTGGCTGATGGCCAGGTGGTGGACACGTATGTCACCCCGTTTGGCTTCCGTTACTTCAACTTTGATGCGCAGAAGGGCTTCTCGCTCAACGGGAAACCCATGAAAATCAACGGCGTCTGCATGCACCACGACTTGGGTTGCCTGGGTGCTGCCGTCAATGTCCGTGCCTTGGAGCGCCAGTTGGAAATCCTGAAGGAGATGGGCTGCAACGGCATCCGTTGCTCGCACAACCCGCCTGCGCCAGAGCTGCTGGACCTCTGCGACCGTATGGGGTTCATCGTGATGGACGAAACCTTTGACATGTGGCGCAAGAAGAAGACAGCCCACGACTATTCCCGTTACTTCAACGAATGGCACGAACGCGACCTGACCGACCTCGTGATGCGCGACCGCAACCATCCCTCCATCTTCATGTGGAGCATTGGCAACGAGGTGCTGGAGCAGTGGAGCGATGCCAAGGCCGATACCCTCAGCCTGGCTGAAGCCAACCTGATCTTGAACTTCGGCCACAGTGCCGACATGCTGGCCAAGGAAGGCGGAGAGCTGTCCGTCAACTCCCTGCTGACAAAGAAACTGGCCGACATGACCCGTGCACTTGACCCCACGCGTCCCATCACGGCCGGTTGCAACGAGCCGAATCCCGGCAATCACCTGTTCCGTTCGGGCGCGCTGGACATTATCGGTTTCAACTATCACGATGATTGGTTTGCCGGTGTACCGCAGAACTTCCCCGGCAAGCCCTTCATCATCACGGAGAGCATTTCTGCCTTGATGACCCGTGGTTACTACCGGATGCCTTCCGATTCGATGTTCATCTGGCCTTCCCGTTGGGATGTGCCTTTCTACGACGAATCCTTCTCGTGTTCGTCCTATGACAATTGCCACGTGCCTTGGGGCAATACCCACGAAGGCACCATGCGCCACGTGAAGAACAACGACTTCATCTCCGGACAATACATTTGGACCGGCTTCGACTACATTGGCGAGCCCACGCCCTACGGTTGGCCCGCGCGTAGTTCCTACTTCGGTGTCATCGACCTCGCCGGATTCCCCAAGGACATTTATTATATGTACCAGAGCGAGTGGCGTCCCGACAAGACCGTCCTGCACCTCTTCCCTCACTGGAATTGGAAGGAAGGCCAGGAGATTGACCTCTGGGCCTACTACAACAACGCCGACGAGGTGGAACTCTTCGTCAACGGGCAGTCTCAGGGCGTGCGCAGTAAGGGCAAGGACGACTTCCACGTCTGCTGGCGCGTCACCTACCAGCCCGGCACGGTGAAAGCCGTTTCGCGCAAAGACGGGCAGGTAGTGGCCGAGCAGGAAATCCATACTGCCGGCGAACCCGCCCAGATTCGTCTGACGCCCGACCGCACATCCATCCAGGCCGATGGCCGTGACCTGAGCTTTGTTACCGTGGAAATCCTTGACAAGGATGGCAACCTCTGTCCGTGGGCAGAGAACGACGTGACCTTTGATGTGCAGGGAGCAGGCTTTATTGCTGGTGTGGACAACGGCAGCCCTATCTCCATGGAACGCTTCAAGGCCAATCACCGCAAAGCTTTCTACGGCAAGTGCCTCGTGGTGATACAGAACAATGGCGAGGACGGCACCATCAGCCTGAAGGCCACGGCCAACGGATTGCAGGAAGCCGATGCTACCTTGAAGGCCGATTGACCCTATTGTGTGCCGCGTTTGGGGCGGGTATGCCTGCGTCCGTGCTTACCCATGCCTGCGTCCGTGCTTGCTGCCTCTTGCGCCCGTGCTTGCAGCAGCCTGCGCCTGAACGCTGGATATGAGCTGATTAGAAATAGGTTTTTGAGTTTGCAAGTTTATGCGTTATGAAGTTGATTTAGTACAGAACTTACAAGCTCAAAACCTTTAAAACCTTATAAACTTAAAAACTTAAGATTAATATGAGAAACAAACTTTTTACCACCTTTGCCTGTGCCGCGCTTTTGGCGGCAGGCAGCCTGTCGGCCCAGACGCCGGTGTATCTGGATGACACGAAACCTATCGAAGAGCGGGTGCAGGATGCCCTCAGCCGCATGACGTTGGAAGAGAAAGTAGCCCTGTGCCACGCCTATGGAAAGTTTGCCAGTTCAGGTGTGCCCCGCCTCGGCATTCCCGAACTGTGGTGGAGCGACGGCCCTCACGGCGTGCGTGCCGAAATCAATTGGAACGACTGGGGCTACTCCAACCAGACCAACGACAGCATCACCGCTTTTCCTGCCCTGACCTGTCTGGCAGCTACGTGGAATCCCGAGATGTCCGCCAAGTATGGTAAAGCCATCGGCGAGGAAGCCGTTTACCGCGAGAAGGACGTGTTGCTCGGTCCCGGCGTCAACATCTACCGTACGCCGTTGAATGGCCGTAATTTCGAGTATATGGGCGAAGACCCCTATCTGGCCAGCGTGATGTGCGTGCCCTACATCCAGGAGGTGCAGAAGAACGGCGTGGCCGTCAGCGTGAAACATTTTGCCCTGAACAATCAGGAACTGTGGCGCGGACACATCGACGTGCAGGCCAGCGACCGTGCCCTCTACGAACTCTACTTGCCCGCCTTCAAGGCTGCCGTGCAAGAGGGGGGCGCATGGACCATCATGGGGTCGTATAATAAATTCCGCGGCCAGCACTGCTGCCACCATGAGTTGCTGCTCAAGAAGATTCTGAAGGGCGACTGGGGTTTTGACGGCGTGGTCGTTACCGACTGGGGCGGTGCGCACGACACCTACGAGGCTGCCGTCAACGGGCTGGATGTCGAGATGGGTTCGTACACCAACGGCCTGACTTCGGAAAGTGCCTTTGGTTACAACGACTATTTCCTGGCCGATGCCTACCTGAAGATGCTGAAAGAGGGCAAAGTGCCCATGTCTACTGTCGACGACAAGGCCACACGCATCCTGCGCCTTATCTTCCGCACGGCCATGAACCGCCACAAGCCTTATGGTTCCATCTGCACGGACGAGCATTATGCCACCGCCCGAGAGATTGGTGACGAAGGCATCGTCCTGCTGAAGAATGCGCCCGTGGTGAAGAAGGGCAACCCCCTGCTGCCCATCGACGCCTCTAAGTATGAGCGTATCCTCGTGGTGGGCGACAATGCCGTGCGCCTGCTGAATGAGGGCGGCGGTTCCTCCGAGCTGAAAGTGAAGGACATGATATCCCCGTTGGACGGCCTGCGCGAGCTGTATGGCGACAAGGTGCAGTATGCCCGGGGCTATGCTGCCGGTCGTCCCATGTACGGGCAGGTCGACGAGATTCCCCAAAATGTGGTGGATTCCCTGCGTGCCGAGGCCGTGGCCAAGGCCAAGGAAGCCGACCTGGTCATTGTGGTCGGTGGCTTGAACAAGAACCACTTCCAGGATTGCGAGGGTGGCGACCGCTTGGAGTATGGATTGCCTTTCGGCCAGGACGAGTTGATCGAAGAGATCCAGGCCGTCAATCCCAACCTGGTATTGGTGCTCCTCACCGGCAATGCCGTGGAAATGCCTTGGATAGACAAGGTGCCCGCCATCGTGCAGGGCTGGTATCTCGGTTCGATGGGAGGAAGGTCCTTGGCCGACGTGATGAGCGGTGCGGTTTGTCCCAGTGGCAAGTTGCCTTTCTCCTTTCCCGCGAAGCTGACGGATTGTGCCGCACATGCCTTTGACGAGATGGCCTACCCCGGCGATAGCATCAAGGAGGAGTACAAGGAAGACATCCTCGTGGGCTATCGTTGGCACGACACGAAGAAGATTCCCGCTCTCTTCTCCTTCGGTCATGGTTTGAGCTACACCACCTTTGAGTATGGCAAGCCCGTCCTCTCTGCCAAAAAGATGGAGGCTGAGGGTACGTTGACCCTCACCGTACCCGTGAAGAACACAGGCAGCGTGGCAGGCAAGGAAATCGTCCAGCTCTATGTGGGCGACGAAAAGTGCAGCGTGCTCCGTCCGCAGAAGGAACTGAAACACTTCGACAAGATCTTACTCCAGCCGGGTGAAGAAAAGACCGTTTCATTCACCATTACGCCCGAAGACCTGAAGTTCTATGACGACAAGGCCGGGCAGTGGATTGCCGAGCCAGGCAAGTTCAAGCTCTATGTCGGTGCATCGTCCACGGATATCCGCGGTACGGTGACGTTTGAGTTGTTATGAGGTAAAAAAGAGACTTTGGGATGCGGATAATAAACCCGTATATCAGTATTATCCGCATCTAAATGATACATAAATCGTTAGCTATTATGAAATTCTTTGTAACCCTTCTTTGTACTATTGTACCAGCTGTTTTTTTGCAGGCCTCTCCTGTTCCCACCGATACGTGCAACCATCGCTTATGGTACACAACTCCTGCAGCTATTTGGGAAGAGACCCTTCCGTTGGGCAACGGCCGTTTGGGAATGATGCCCGACGGTGGCATTACCCACGAACACATCGTGCTCAATGAAATCTCCCTTTGGAGTGGTTCCGAGTCCGACTACCGCAATCCTGATGCCGCAAAGAGTTTGCCCGCCATCCGCCAACTCCTCTTCGAGGGTAAGAACCTGGAGGCGCAGGAATTGATGTATCGCAGCTTCGTCCCGAAGAAGCAGGAAACGGACGGGCGTTACGGTTCCTATCAGGTATTGGGCGACCTTTACCTGGATTTCTGCTATCCCGGCGGGGATTCGACGGCGGCAGATTACGTGCGCGATTTGTCCTTGCGGGACGGCGTGTCTCATACCGTCTTCACCCTGGGCGGCGTGAAGTACGGACGCACGTACTTCGTCTCCCGCGACCGCGACGTGATGCTCATTCGTCTGACGGCCGACCGTCCCGGTGCCTTGTCGTTCACAGCCCGGCTGAGCCGTGCTGCGCAGGCAACGGTTTCTGCTGACGGGGATGCCCTGTGGATGAGCGGACAACTCTCCAGTGGTAATCCCGACAAGGTGGGCATGAAGTATTGCGTTGCCATGCGTCTGGTTTCTAAAAGTGGAACTGTAAGCGTTTCACCAGAGAAAGGCATTTCCTTGAAGGATGGGCAGGAAGCCTGGTTGCTCCTGTCCGCTGCAACCTCTTTTGCGGCGGAAGGCACGGCCTTCCCTGGTGACCGTTATATGGAGGTGTGTGACAGCCTGCTGAATGCCGTGGACGAAGAGTCAGCAATGGAGCAATCCCATACGGCCGCCCATCGCGCTCTTTACGACCGGGTGTCTCTTACGTTGCCATCGTCTCCAGACGACACGTTGCCCACTAACGAACGTCTCTTGCGCTTTGTAGATAATCCTTCACCCGGACTGGCTGCATTGTACTACAATTACGGTCGTTATCTTCTTATCAGCAGCACGCGTCCCGGTTCGTTGCCGCCCAACCTCCAAGGACTTTGGGCCAACGGCGTGCTCACCCCTTGGAATGGCGACTATCATACCAACATCAACATCCAGATGAACCACTGGCCGCTGGAGCAGGCCGGGCTCTCCGAACTCTACCAGCCGTTGACCACGTTGATGGAGCGCCTCATTCCCTCAGGCGAAGAGACTGCCCGTGCTTTCTATGGAGAAGATGCCGAGGGCTGGGTGCTGCACATGATGACCAATGTCTGGAACTATACTGCCCCTGGCGAGCATCCTTCGTGGGGCGCTACCAATACCGGCGGGGCATGGCTCTGCGCTCATTTGTGGGAGCATTACCAGTATTCGCAGGACGAAGCCTACCTGAGGCGTATCTATCCCATACTGAAGGGAGCCGCTCAGTTCTTTGTTTCCACCACTGTGCGCGAGCCCAGTCACGGCTGGTTGGTCACGGCACCGACGTCGTCGCCGGAGAATGCGTTCTATTTGCCGGGCGACACTGTGCATCCTGTCAGCATTTGTATGGGTCCCACGATGGATGTACAACTGCTGACCGAATTGTACACCAACGTCATCTCCGCTGCTCGCATCCTAGGCCGTGATGCTGATTTGGTTGCTCGCTTGGAGACCGACCTGAAGTCGTTTCCGCCGATGCAGGTCAGCAAAGATGGCTATCTGCAAGAGTGGTTGGAAGATTACCGTGAGGTTGATGTGCACCATCGTCATGTATCCCACCTCTACGGGTTGCATCCCGCCAACTTGATTTCTCCCCTCCGTACGCCCGAATTGGCCGAGGCTTGTCGCGTTACCCTGAACCGTCGTGGCGATGAGGCTACCGGTTGGAGCCGCGCATGGAAGATGAATTTCTGGGCTCGTTTGGGCGATGGAAACCGGGCTTGGAAGTTGTTCCGTAGCCTCCTGCATCCTGCTGTTGATCCGCAGACCGGTGATCATGGCAGCGGTACTTTCCCTAACCTGTTCTGTTCGCATCCGCCTTTTCAGATAGACGGCAATTTCGGTGGAACGGCAGGTATCGGCGAGATGCTGTTGCAGAGCCATGAGGGTTTCATCCACTTGTTGCCTGCCTTGCCAGATTGTTGGAACGAGGGTAGTTTCCGCCACATGCGGGTGCGTGGAGGGGCATCTGTCGATCTGGATTGGCAGGAGGGGCATGCCGTGCAGGCTACGGTTCGTGCGCTTTGTCCGGGTACATTCCTTGTCCGGATGCCCGCAGGAGCTACGGAGGCCACAGTGACCATCGGCGGCAAGGCCATTACGCTTTCTGACGAGATGATAGAGCTGAAGCTGGCCAAAGGAGAAGCTGCTGAGTTGCACTTCGGATATTGAGACCGGAGACTATGACTTAGGCGCGGATTACATGGATACTGAGTACCTGTAATTCGCGTGATCCGCGCCTTGTTTTCGGTCTATTGGATGTTAATGTGTTGGATGGGTTGTTCTTTCTTCGTGTCCATTGGTCGGGCTTGGTACTCTGTCCGATTGAAGTCGATGCCGTTCAGGTCGATGCAGCGGATGCGACTGTCGTACATCGTGCGGAAGTAGATGCGCCTGCCTTGCATATCCGTGGCCGAGGTCCATTGTGTCGCACTGGGGATGTCGGCCGGTATTTTGCCGTCGGCAAATTCGATGCCTACGGGTATGTCGAAGTTGTTCAGGATCTGAAAGCCTTGCTGTACGGCTTTTTCTGCCGTGGCTTGCTGCGGGGCTGTGGCTTGATAAAAGGCGGCACGTACAAAGCGCGACGGAGGTGTCACGTCGCCTGGCAGGCCGAGGAAACCGCTGCCCGCACCAAACTGTTTCAGTTCCACGTTACCCAGCTTTTGGGCGGGTGCCGGGCCAGGGAAGAGGTTGACATAGTTGTTCAGGTTGGTCAGGTGCCAAGGGAAGTCGGGCGAGTTGGTCAGCACGCCCAGCGGATTCTCGTAGAAACGCAGTTGGCCACCCTCTACAATCTCCAATACAATTTGACGTCCAGAGAGGTCGGTAAATCGCCAATGCACCGTCGAGGCACGAGGGTCGATCTGCACGATGTGGATGCGTTGCACGGCGGCTTTCACTTCATCCACTGTGGCACATTCGCCCAGTACGTAGGCCACCAGTTGCAGGTCGGCAAGGGTAGTCGCCTTCTCTGCTGGGTCGTATGCCTCATATTGGCCGTAGGCGGGGAAGTAGAACAGTCCGGCGGACAGTCCCACCTCGTTCAGTCCTTCGGCTACGAATTGTTCCTGCTCCACGGAAAGGCCCACATAGCCGTGGCGGGCAGTGAAGCTCATGCCGTCCGTTGCGCCACCGGGCAGGAAGGATTGTTGCCGGTATCCGCGCGGCACGATGACATATTGGCTTTGCAGGTCGCTACCGCCCCATTCGATGGTGCGGGCTACGATGGTCTGTCCGTCTTGGCTTTTCAAGGTGATGCCGGTGCAGGCATCGGCGGGGATGGAGAAGGTGCCCAACAGGGTGGCCAGTAAGGCGAGGGATAATTTCTTGTTCATTCTTGTTGTTATTTAAGGGTGATACCTATTGATATATAACCCTTGGCCGATAGAATTGTTCATTCTATTCCTGCAATTCTCCCGCTCCTTGACGCACGATGACAGGCTCGTCGCCCGTGCAGTCCACTACCGTTGAGCCGTCCAGTCCGCCGATGCCGCCGTCAATTACCAAGTCCACCAGGTCGCCGTATTTCTCGTCGATGAGTTCCGGGTCGGTGGTGTATTCCGGGTCGTCGTCCTCGTCGTGGGGCAGTGTGGTGGTCATAATGGGGGCGTCCAGCAGGCGGGCTATCTCGCGGATGATGGGATTGTCCGGCATACGGATGCCCACCTCGCGTCGGTTGCGGAAGATTTTGGGCAGGCGGGTCGTGCCGTTCAGGATGAAGGTGAAGGGGCCGGGCAGGTTGCGTTTCATGAGTTTGAAGGTCGTGTTGTCCACCTTGGCATACTCGCTGATGGCGGCCAGGTCATAGCAGATGATGGAGAGGTTGTTCTTCTTCGGGTCGATGCCCTTCAGGCGACAGATGCGTTCGATGGCGCGTTCCTTCAGGCCGTGGCAGCCGATGGCATACTTGCCGTCGGTGGGGTAGATGAGGAGGCCGCCGTCGTTCAGCAGGTCGATGACGCGTTGCAGGTCGGCCGGGTCGTTGTTCTTGTTGTAGAGTTTTAGTAGCATAAGTCGGAAGATTTACTTATTCTTTCGCAAATGTACTGACAATCCTTTGTGTAGCCAAGAAAATAACCGTAACTTTGCCCCTGCTAACCATAGAATTAGGAGGAACTGACATGAAAACGTCCGTAGCAATGGAAAATCTTTGGCTTTACCTGCAATCTCTGCCCAAGAGCAACAAGAAATGGCTGTCTGAGAAGTTGCAGGAGGATTTGAGTCAGGAAGAAACGGAGTACATCAGCAAAGCAGAGGTGCTGGCGGGGATTGATGCCGGCCTGAAAGAGATGGCGGAACGAAAACGGACAGGCCGAAAGGTCAAGACTTTAGAAGAACTGATTGATGAACTATAGGATTGTTCTTGATGATAGCTTCGAGCGGGAAGTGAAGCGCTTGAGCAAGTGTTATGCTTCATTAAAAGCCGATTTGGCCAATCTGCGTCAGCAACTCTATGCTAATCCACATCTCGGTACCGACCTTGGCGGCGGCCTGCGCAAAATCCGTATGGCCATCACCTCCAAAGGCCGGGGCAAGAGCGGTGGTGCGCGTGTCATTACTTTTACGGTGGTTGTTGCTGTGGAAGAAACAGAAATCAACCTGCTGTATATCTATGACAAAGCAGAGCGTTCTTCCATCAGCCGGAAGGAGATAGCGGAATTGCTCAGAAAGAATGGGCTGGCAGGTTAATCCTTCTTTTTCATCTCCTTTTCCAGTTTCTTGATTTTCGTCCACGCCTCCTTGAACTTGGGGCAGAGGGCCACGGCTTTCTCATAATTCCGCATGGCCGCGTCTTTCATCCCTACACGCAGGCATTCGTCGCCCATCTGTATGTATTCGCGGGCATATTTCACCAGGGCTTTCTCTTTGTCAATGGCCTCCTGGCGCAGGCGCATGTTGTCCTGACGCAGGCGGTTGATGACGCTGAGCTTGCGGCGGATGAGGCGTTGAGCGGCGGGCCGTTCGATGTCGTAGCGCGAGTGGATGGCGCGGAAAAACTCCGTCAGGAAGGTGTCGAAGTCTCCCTTGTCGAAGGCGCGGGCGGCTGCGGCATAGCGGATGTCCGCCTCGGCTTCCTTGAGGGCGCGGTCGATGGCCTGCGGATTGTTGAAACGGCGGGCGAATTGCGTGATTTCCGGCCGCACGAAGACATCGCTCCGCCGGATGGGCTGCCGCAGTTGCAGTCCTTCCAGCGAGGTGCAGCGGCTCAGGGCCACGTAGGTCTGTCCGCCGGCAAAGGCGCCGCCCGTCAGGTCCACCACGGCGCGGCTGAAGGTCAGTCCCTGGCTCTTGTGGATAGTGATGGCCCACGCCAGCCGCACGGGGAACTGGGTGAATGTGCCCAGCACCTCTTCTTCGATTTCCTTCTTTTCCTCATTGTATTTGTAGCGGATGTTGCTCCACGACTCCGGACGGACGTCGCACTCGTGCCCGTCGTCGGTGATGATGTAGAGCGCGTCCTCGCCCTCGTCGAAACCGCTGACCACGCCGATGGTGCCGTTCACCCAGCGGCGTTCCGGGTCGTTCTTGACGAAGATGACCTGTGCGCCGGGCTTCAGTTCGAGGTCGAGCGTGGTGGGCAGGCTGCTTTCGGGGAAGTCGCCCGTCACCTTGCCCTTGAAGACCACCGGCTCGCCCGGCAGCTCGTCCAGCTTGCGCTCGTTGATGTAGTCCACCGTGTTGCGCCGCGTGGCCAGGGTGATGTACATGTCTGCCTCCGAGTCTTCTATTTGTGTGCCACAGCGGGCGTTGAGCGTCCGCAAGTCGGTGTCGCTCAGGGTGGCGTTGCGGATGTGGTCCAGCACGCTGACGAAGGCCGGGTCGCTCTGCCGGTACACCTTCTGAAGCTCGATGGACACGAGGTCAATCTGGCTGAACACCCGTGCCGAGAAGAAGAACGGGCTGGGATAGAAGCGGTTCAGGATTTCCTGCTCATCGCCCTTCACCACCGGCTCCAGCTGGTAGACGTCGCCCACCAGCAGCAGCTGCTTGCCGCCGAAGGGCTGGCGCAGGTTGTGCGAATAGACGCGCAGGATGCGGTCCACGGCGTCGATGAGGTCCGCCCGCACCATCGAAATCTCGTCGATGATGACCAGTTCCAGCTCCTCCAGCAGCTTGCGGTGCTGCTTGGTGTAGCGCAGGAACTGGTGGATGCGTCCGCGTTGCAGGCTCAGGTTGGGGTCGTCCGGCAGCAGCGGGTGGAAGGGCAGGCGGAAGAAGCTGTGCAGCGTGCTGCCTCCGGCGTTGATGGCGGCGATGCCCGTGGGAGCCAGGACCACGTGCTTCTTCTTCACATTGTCGCAGATGTAGCGCAGGAAGGTCGATTTGCCCGTGCCTGCCTTGCCCGTCAGGAAGAGCGACTGGCGGGTGTACTTGATGAGCTCCAGCGCCTGGCGGAACTCACGGTTGGAGGTATCGGGCTGGAAAGAGGTCATACGAGGCCGAAGTGTTGCAGGGCCTTGGCGATGCCGTCTTGGTCCACCGTGTCCGTCACATAGTCTGCCTCGGCCTTTACCGTCTCGTTGGCATTGCCCATGGCGACGCCGATGCCCGCATGGCGCAGCATGGGGATGTCGTTGCCCCCGTCGCCTATGGCCATCGTGTCCGTCACGTCGATGCCGAAGTGGCGGCACATCAGGTCGATGCCCAACTGCTTGGTGTTGCCCAGGGCAGTGACGTCGGCAAAGGCGGGATGCCAGCGGCCAATCTCGCAGTTGGGCAGCAGCGGCCGGATTTCCCGTTCCTGCTCCTCGTCGAAGAAGGGGGACAACTGACAGACGTCCGGGATGAGGCGCAGGGCCTCGGCCGGAGTCACGCCGGGCACTTCCTTGGCGTGCAGGTATTCCACGAACACCCGGCGCAGGGCTTCGCTGGGGTAGCAGGCGCAGATGTGGTGCTCGTCCACCACGGTGCAGGTGATGCGGTGCGCCTCGCAGTAGTCCAGGATAGCCTTCACCTCCGGGGCGGGAATCACCTGTTTGTGGAGCACCTCGTCGCCCACGTAGCAGTAGCCGCCGTTCATCGTGACGTAGCCGTCGATGAGGCCGCGGTCCTGCAGGGCGCCCAGGTTGTTGATGAAGCCCGGCGCACGGCCCGTGGCGATGAACATGCGGATGCCGCGGGCATGGGCGGCGGCGATGGCCTCGACGGTGGAGGCCGGAATCTGGTGCGTGTCGAAGCTGACCAGGGTGCCGTCTATGTCAAAGAATATCGCTTTTGTCATAATGCTGTATGGTTAAAATCTGATGGATGATGTCGTTTTCTCAACTGTCTGTATGTCTGTTGGTTATGCGGTCTCGTTGACGGGCGACCGCAGCGATATCCCCGTTCGTGCCCGCAGATATCTCCGCCCGTGCCCGCAGGTATCTCCGTCCGCAGGCGGCGACGTTGCGGGGTAAATCTGCCTTTGCCGGGCACGGTTTCCGCCTGCAAAAGTAAGAAAATCGGAGGATATTTCGTACATTTGCCGCCACATTTGGCCCAGTTGTTTATGAAACATCCCTTGTTGCTGCTTCTCCTCCTGTTGCTCTTGCCTGCCGCCTGCCGTCGCGGGCCGGACGACCTCGCCTTGCTTCGCCGCGCCGATGCCCTTTGGCAGACAGATGCCGACAGCACTGCCGCCCTCTTGGCGCAAGTGG
>JAHLFO010000053.1 GCA_018883785.1 Candidatus Bacteroides intestinipullorum | reverse complement strand
CGAAGAGACCGTCCGCCCCTTCCTGGACGCCATCCGCGACCACATTGACCACTTGGAAATGGAGATTGACGACGAAATCTGGCCCTTGCCCAAGTACCGCGAACTGCTGTTCACCAAGTAAAGACTACTGCGTAATCCGTCTGGAGGGACCCGGGCTTTTGGCCTGTAGTCCCTCTTTTTTTGCACATTTTTGTCACAGAAGTGTAATATATGATTTATTCTTACTACTTTTGTGCTCTATAACACAGTTTTGCAGCAGTTATGGTTAAACCGAACATATCCGACTTCCACATCCCGGACCTGATAGCCGACATGTGGGCCCCGCTGAACGAGGAACAACGGACCTACCTGTCCAGCCAATTTACGCTACAGACCTACAAGAAGAATGAGGTCATCCACTGCGAGGGTGAGACACCGACCCACCTGATGTGCCTGCTCAGTGGCAAGGTCAAAATCTACAAAGACGGCGTAGGTGGGCGCAGCCAGATCATCCGCATGATAAAGCCTGTGGGCTACTTTGGCTATGCGGCCGCCTTTGCCGGCAAGGACTATGTGACGGCCGCCGCCGCCTTCGAGTCATCCACCGTCTGTCTCATCCCCATGGTTGCTATCCGGACACTGATTGCGCAAAACAACGACCTGGCCATGTTCTTCCTTCAGCAATTGTCCTTCGACCTGACCGTGGCAGACGAGCGCACCGTCAACCTGACGCAGAAGCACATCCGCGGACGCCTGGCCGAATCGCTGCTCTTCCTGAAGGATAGCTACGGCTTGGAGGAAGATGGCTCGACGCTGAGCATCTACCTCTCCCGCGAAGACCTGGCCAATCTCTCCAACATGACCACTTCCAACGCCATCCGAACTTTGTCGCAATTTGCCACCGAAAAGCTCATCGCTATCGACGGCCGCAAAATCAAAATCATCGACGAAGAAAAATTGAAGAAAATCAGCAAAATAGGTTAAGGCGATATACATCCATAAGAAAAATCCCCGCCTGCGTCCGAAAGAGTTCATCGGAATGCAGGCGGGGATAGTCGTTTATCTAACTATAGGGCTGAGTTGATAATCGGAATGATTGGAACGCCGTTTACTCAGGAATCAAGGTAAAGCCCCAGCGATATTCGCGGTTGGCGGGCAAGGTATACTCCGGCTCAGGACGAGAGCCCCAACTGTCATAGCCGCCTACTCCCTGCTGACGAAGGTCTACACAGACCTCGACAAAGTTGCGCGGAGTGACGTCATTGATATGATGCATACGACGCAAGACATTCTTGGCTTTTATCTCATCATGATTGGCCACTTCCTCAGGTGTGAAGTTACTCCACTGATAAGGACGGTTTTTGGCCTCCTCGGAGTCAAAGTCCTCTACCGAATTACGCAATGCATTGAACTCTATCAAGCTATCGGCACGCACCGTCAGTCCACGACCGCCCTTTTGGTCCAACGTCAGCCAGCGGGTGTCGGTGTGGTGCCCGTTCTCCTGCGGACGTACATAGGGGAAATACATCTCCTCGGCCGTGGCCTTGTATACATCCACCAACGTACCGTTATTGCGGTCGCAATAGTTCTCCTGCGGTCCGCGGCCCAGATACGTCACTTGGTCCATAACCGCAGGCAGACGGAAACGCACACCGATGCGCGGCACTTCCAGTTTGGCCGCAGCCTCACGGGCCTTGTCGTTGCCCGGCGTAAAGGTTGCCGTACGCGTAGCCTCGGACACTTCAATCTCAGCCTCGCTCATCTCCGTAGATGTAAATACGGCATCCACTTTGACTGCACCCGATGGATGTACACGGTAAGTCATGCGATACAAGTTGCCGGCAGGCAGCAGGTAATCAGCCTTGATCAACGCATCCTTGCCATCCATGTCAATAGAAGCCTCTACGACATTGAATGCCTCACTGGCCTGCTTCCATACCTGCAAGCGCTTGGGAGCACCGTTGCCATAATCATTGTCAGTCGGTGCACGCCAGAAGTTGGGTTGGATACCGAAGCCATCCTGAAAATATTCCTTGCCCTTTACCTGATAGGACGTGACCATACCCATCGCCTTGTTGAAGACGAACTTCACCCGACCGGACGAGGCTACCAGGTCGTCACCCTCGGTCGTCACCTTCAGCGCAGGACCTCCAGTAGCCAGTTTGACGGCCAACGGGTCGATGGGCAGGCGGAACTGCTCATGGGCAATCTCCCAGCCAACAGGAACACCCGGCTCAGCTTGAACGGCAAAGACACGGAAATCAACGAAATATTCCGTCCCGGCCTTGGGCTTGAGATTGCCGACAGGCACAGAGAATTCTTTCGTACCCTGCGGAGCGATGTCCAGCGAAACCTTTCCGCTACGTACAATTTTGTCATTGGCCTTCACGTCATACGTCATCATATACTTCTTCAGGTTAGTGAAGTAAAAGCGGTTCTTCACCACAAACCGTCCGGCAGCCAGGTCCACAGGCTCCACCGCCACGTTCTGATAGGCATACTTCACTTCCGTCAGACCGGGATGCGGCGTGCGATCCGGATTAACCAAGCCATTGCAAAGGAAGTTTCCGTCGCTGGGCGCATTGATCCCATAGTCGCCACCGTAGGCGTAGTAGGGACGGCCATTTTCATCGGTCTCAGCGATACCTTGGTCCACCCAGTCCCAAATGTAACCACCCTGCAAGTTAGGATACTTGTAGATTTCCTTCCACTGTCCCCAGATATTTCCGGTAGAGTTACCCATGGCATGGGCATACTCCGAAGGTGCTACAGGACGGTCACTGCCTCGCTGGCCAATGGAGGCAAACCAGTCGGCACCAGGATATTGAGGCACATACATGTCGCTGTTCCACTCCCACTGGGCACGCTCGTAGTTGACAGGGCGAGCCATCCAGTCCTTGTCTGCTTTCTTCAGCCACAGGTAGGTCTGGTAGAAGTTGTAGCCGTTGCCGGCTTCGTTGCCCAAAGACCAGATAGTAACAGAGGGATGGTTCTTGTTGCGTTCATACATGTTGATGGTGCGGTACATGTGAGGCTTCAGCCATTCGGGATTATTGCCCAGCGTGCCGCCCTTGCTCAGGTTGTAGTACATGCCGTGACTCTCGATATTGGCTTCGTCATAGACATACAGACCATATTCATCGCACAACTCGTAGAAACGGCGGCACTGCGGATAGTGGGCCAGTCGCACCGTGTTGATGTTATTCTGCCTCATCAACTCAAAGTCGCGACGCATCAGTTCCTCGGTCACATAGTGTCCGGTGGCGGGATTGTGTTCATGGATGTTCACACCCTTCAGCTTGATGGGCTGCCCGTTGACCAGAAACAACACATAGGGTTTCCCGTTGGGTCCCGTCTGATCCACTTCTTTGATTTCGATACGGCGGAAACCGACGTTATAGGGGATGACCTCGTTCACCTGGCCATCTTCTTTCAGCGTCATCACCATCCGGTAGAGATTGGGGTGTTCGGAACTCCAAGTCTGCACATCGGACAATTGCTTGTCGAAACGTACGGTTTCCGACTTTCCGGCCGGCACGCTGACTGACTTCTCGTCCGAAGCCACCACATTGCCCTGCTTGTCCAGCAATTCATAGCCGAAAGTCAGGCTGGCTGCTGTAGACTTGCGGTTACGCAAGTCCGCCTCCAGAGCAAAGACACCGTCCTGATATGTATCATCCAGCGTGGATTTCACGCTGAAATCGCGCACAGCGGCTTTAGGCTGCACAAAGAGGTACACATCGCGTTCGATACCACTCATACGCCAAAAGTCCTGACACTCCAGATAGGAGCCTGTACTCCAGCGGAAGATTTTAAGCGTCAATACGTTCTTGCCGGCCTTCACATAGGGATTAATGAGGTATTCGGCCGGATTTTTGGAATCCTCGTTATACCCCACCTCCTTGCCGTTCAGGTAGACATACACGCCGGATTTGGCACCGGCAATGTTCAGGTAGATATCCTTGTCCATCCACTCGGCAGGGATGTCGATATCCCGGCGGTACACGCCCACGGGATTGGCCTCAGGCAATGTGGGCGGCTGGGGATGGCGCGGTTTGAACTCATAGCCATGATTCGTATAGATGGCCGTGCCAAATCCCTGCACTTCCCAGTTGCCGGGCACCTGAATGTCGCTCCACTGTGAAGCGTCCACAGACGGGTCGGTGATGTTGTCCGGCAGCTGCTTGTAGCTGTCCACGAAGTAGAACTTCCACGTGCCATTCAGCGAACGGTAGTTCGGGCTTTCCTCATAACTGCTGTTCAAGGCCGACGTGCGGTCCGTGAACGTCATAAAGTCCGTACGGGGATATTCCTTGTTGACTTCAACTGTCTGAATGTCTTGCCAATAAGGTTTGCGATCCGAGTCATCGGCATGAAGCAGTTGCGGTGTTCCGGCCAGCAGCAAAAAGGCCGGAAGCATCATGCGGGTAAAATTGCATTTCATGAAATAAAGTTTAGATAAATTAAGATTGTTTATGCTATTTCAATTACTGTTCAAATAGCGGGAAATCCGGATTTTCCACATGCGCTTCCTGCATGATAGCCTTCAATTCAGCAGCAACATCGGGATGAATGTCAATGAGATTGTGCCGTTCGGAAGGATCGGAAGCCAGATTATATAACTCGTAGCGAGGATTCCTGCCACGAATGTCCAGATATACCAATTTCCACGCTCCCCGACGGACGGCTTGGCGCCCGTTCATCTCTTGGAACTCAAAATAAAGATAGTCATGTGTCTTTTGTCCCTTGCTCCCGGTCAAGAGGGGAAGCAGACTGATGCCGTCTTCATCCTTGGTCGAACGGGCCTTAGGATTGAGGATGTTGCGGAACGTGGGAAGCAAATCCCAAAAGGCGCACATCAGGTCGCTCTCTGTACTCGGTTGCACATGCCCAGGCCAACAGACAATCATCGGCACGCGAATGCCCCCTTCGTAGAGATCGCGCTTGTAGCCCCGGTAGATGCCGTTGCTGTTGAAAAAATCGGGATCGGCTCCGCCCTCCAAATGAGGACCGTTGTCGCTGGCAAAGATGATAATAGTGTTGTCATACAGACCCTTTTCCTTCAACTTCTCTACCAACTGCCCCACATAGACATCCAGACGGGTGACCATGGCGGCAAAAGTGGCATGTGGATAAAGCTGCGTGCAATAACCGCCCTTGCGGAAAGCCGGATGGCCGGGTTCGGTACCCTGGAATGCCTTCTCCGGAAAACGTCCTCGGAACTTGCGGATGATGCTGTCTTCGGGCACTATCAATTCGGCATGAGGCAGGATCGTGGGATACCATAAGAAGAATGGCTCGTCTGCCGAAGCCTGGTCCAAGAACTCTAGCGCTTTGCGATGAATCAAGTCTGGAGCGTATGTACCGGTGCCGTATTGCACATCGAGGATATTATCCGCCAAATCCACCCGTCGGTCGTTGTCCCACAGATGGTCGGGATAATAGCTGTGCGCCAGCAACTGGCAATTATAGCCGAAAAACGTGTCGCATCCTTGGTTCTTGGGATCACCCGTGGTGCCGACGAATCCCAACCCCCACTTGCCAAAGGCTGCGGTTCGGTAACCCGCCTCCTTGAACGCATGAAAAAAGGTGCGCGCCCCAGCTGGCAAAGGGTATTGTCCTTCTGGATCCAGCTCGATATTGCCCCGGATGTAAGTGTGGCCGCTGTGCATTCCCGTCAGGAGGCAGGAACGAGACGGGGCACTGACCGTAGTCCCCGAATAGCATTGCGTGAAGCGCATGCCCGCTTGGGCCAAGCGGTCGATATGAGGCGTTTCAAACTTCTCTTGGCCATAACAGCCCAGGTCGCCATAGCCCAGGTCGTCGGCCAGGATGAAAAGCACATTGGGCCGGTCCTGTGCAGACACGCCCAGCGTACCACACAAGCCAGCCCATAACGATAAGTATAAATTCTTAAAATTCATGGCATAAAGATTTGAAAAATGGATAGATTAACCCAGCAGGTATCGTTCTGCCTCCAAGGCCGCCATACAACCCGATGCAGCCGCTGTGATGGCTTGTCGATAGTGCGGATCGGCCACGTCGCCTGCGGCAAAGACTCCGGGCACCTTGGTACGCGGCGTGCCGGGCTCAGTAAGGATATAGCCGACCTCGTCGGTATCCAACCACGGCTTGAAGATATCTGAGTTAGGACGATGCCCGATGCCCAGAAAGAAACCATCGATCGGTAGGTCGTAACGCTCTTCGTCCGCTTCACCCATCCGCTTTACCAAGTGTACGCCCTCCACGCCATTCTCACCATACAGGCCGATAGCGTTATGCTCGAAAAGGACTTCAATCTTGGGATTATTGAACACGCGCTGCTGCATTACCTTCGAGGCACGCAAGAAAGGTTTGCGCACAATCAGATAGACCTTCGAAGCCAATCCAGAAAGGTAGGAAGCCTCCTCACACGCCGTGTCTCCGCCACCTACCACAGCCACTACACGATTGCGGTAGAAAAAGCCGTCGCACGTGGCACAGGCACTGACACCCATGCCGGCATATTTTTTCTCATCATCCAAACCCAAATACTTGGCCGTGGCACCCGTGGCGATGATGACAGTCTGTGCCTCAACGACCTTCCCGTCGTCCATTGTCACTTTGTAGGGTGAAGCACTGAAATCTGCCGACATGGCCACGCCATAACGGATGTCTGTCCCAAAACGCTCGGCCTGCTTACGCAAGTCTTCCATCAGTTCGGGTCCGCCGATGCCGGAAGGATAACCGGGAAAATTCTCGACTTCGGTAGTCGTAGTCAACTGTCCACCAGGTTGCAGACCGGCATAAAGCACCGGCGAGAGATTGGCACGCCCGGCATAGATGGCTGCCGTGTATCCGGCAGGACCGGAGCCTATAATCAGGCATTTCACTTGTTCTTTTTCCATTTCTTTTATATAAATGATAATTTAGCGGGCTTTGCCCGCAATGGTTAATGATAAATGGTTAATGGTTAATACGTGACAAAAATGGCTCATGTACAGCCTATTAATCATTTATCATTAACCATTGACCATTGTGCGCTCCGCGCACATAAATTCCTATTTTATCGCAAATCTATCACCTCCGCCGTCGGATACTCGCTCGGATTGAACACGAACTGACGGTCGGCATACGTCTGCCCCGTACGATATGCCCGGACAATGATTTCCGTCGGTTCCACATTGCCCGAAAGAGTCAAGCTGAACTTCACAGGTTGCAGGCTGGACTTATCCAGCCAAAGCACCAAGCGCGACACTTGCGCTTCGGACGAACGGGCAAGCATCTCCACTTTGTATTGACCAGAGGTCTCTGCGGGCAACAGATTCAAATCATACCCCCGGTCGTACAAGGACAGCCACGCATAGGGATTAATCGTCTGCAATTCTTCGGGCGTAGGTTCAGAGATGTTCACCTCGTCAGACTCGGGCAAATAAGTCCATTGGGTATGCCCGTCAAACCAAGTGGTCATGCCTCCGGCCTCCAACACGAACTTCTCCGCCTTCAAGCGGATGGCACCCGCATAGCTTCCCTCGGACGAGCGGACGGAAAACGAAGCATTTACCCCCCCACTGCGAAGGAAAGTATCGGCAGCCCGACGCAAGATATCCCGGGCTTCTTCTTGCTGAGCATAGGCTGGCAACACGAAGCCCAATGCCCACACCCAGGCCAGTAATCTATAGAGTTTCATCTGACTTATCATAACACATCTACATTAGAAATTGTTCAAGTATTCATCCAAGGCTATGATGTCCACAAAGAGCACCTCGCGGGGTTTGCTGCCTTGGGCTGGCCCCACGATATTGGCCTTCTCCAGCTGGTCCATAATGCGTCCGGCACGATTATATCCGATAGAGAACTTGCGCTGGATGAGCGAGGTAGAACCTTGCTGGCTGGACACAATGAGCCGTGCGGCATCCTTGAACAAGGGATCCAGCCTGTCCATGTCCACATCGTCCAAGGCACTGGCGCTCTCGTCCTCCACCTCAGGCAGGAAGAAGGCCGTGGGATAGCCTTGCTGGCGTGAGATGAACTCGGTGATATTGGCCACCTCGGGCGTATCGATGAATGCGCACTGCACACGCACCGGGTCGCCATTTTGCAGGAACAGCATATCGCCACGCCCGATGAGCTGGTTGGCCCCCGGACGGTCGAGGATGGTGCGCGAATCCACCATCTGCGACACGCGGAAGGCGATGCGTGCCGGGAAGTTAGCCTTAATGGTACCCGTGATGATATTGGTCGTGGGGCGCTGCGTGGCGATGATCATGTGGATGCCCACGGCGCGGGCCAACTGGGCAATGCGGGCTATGGGCAGCTCGACGTCCTTGCCAGCGGTCATGATGAGGTCGCCGAACTCGTCGATAACCACCACGATATAAGGCATATACTTATGTCCCTTCTCGGGATTGAGCTGGCGGTTGATGAACTTTTCGTTATATTCCTTGACGTTGCGCACATGGGCCATCTTCAAGAGGTCGTAGCGCGTATCCATCTCCACGCAAATGGAGTTGAGGGTCTGCACCACCTTAGTCACGTCCGTGATGATAGGGTCGCCATCGCCTGGCAGTTTGGCCAGGAAATGATGCTCAATGACGGAATAGATGCTGAACTCCACCTTCTTGGGATCTACCAGCACGAACTTCAGTTCCGCCGGATGCTTCTTATATAATAAGGAAGTGATGATGGCATTCAGGCCGACGGATTTACCCTGTCCCGTGGCACCCGCCACAAGAATGTGGGGCATCTTGGCCAAGTCCACCATGAAGACTTCGTTCGTAATGGTCTTGCCCAAGGCGATGGGAAGGTCGAAAGTCGATTCTTGGAATTTCTTACTGCCGATGATGCTCCGCCCGGACACGATGCGGGGTTTCTTGTTGGGCACCTCAATGCCAATCGTTCCCTTGCCCGGTATAGGGGCGATGATGCGGATGCCCAAGGCGGAGAGTGCCAAGGCAATGTCGTTCTCCAAACCCTTGATGCGGGAAATGCGCACGCCTCGCTCCAAGGTAATCTCATAGAGCGTCACCGTGGGACCTACAGTGGCCTTGATACTATTGATCTCAATGCCGAAACTACGGAGGGTGCTCACGATCTCGTCCTTGTTGGCATTCTGCTCGTCCATGTTCACCACCGGATCGGATTCGTCAAACTCCTTCAGGAGGTCGAGCGTGGGAAAGTGGTAGTTCTCCAAGTCCAGGCGGGGATTGTACGGCTCCTGCAAATGCGCGGCATATTCATCCTGATGCACCTCCACATTGAAGGCCGGTTCGGTAGCGGCAGTGGCAGGTTGCACAGCCGGGATGACGGGTTCTTCGGACTGGGGCACCTCGATGTCCATAGCCACCTCGTCTGCTTCGTCCTTGTGCTTACGGGATTCCGAAGGAGGGTCTACGGGAAGGTCAATAGGGCCGGACTGCACAGGTTCAGCGACAGACTCTGAATCAATGTCGGGAGTTGGTGCGTCAGACGATTTATCCCGTTTTTTTCGCTTGAAACCCCACGAGGCGTCAAACTCCTCGGGAACCTTGCCGGGCGAAGCGGAATGCCCCCCTTGCCCCTCCGCTGCGGACTTGTCTTTCTTCTTCAAGTAATTGAATGACAAGAGTCGGCGCATCCATCCCACCGTACGCGTGCTGACATAGGCCAGGAAACAAACCGCCACGGCCAGCAGGATGAGCCACACGCCGGGCGTGCCCACTTGCGACTCCAGCCAGTTGCCCACGTTGTAACCATGCAATCCGCCCAGGTAAACGAACGAATCCTGATACACATGCCGGAAGGCAAAGCCGAAAAATACGGAAAACCAGACCAACAGCACGGAACAAATAATGAACCAACGCCACAAGCGCACATGTCCCACCTTCATCAGCTTGAACCCTACCGCAGCCAGGAAGACAATGATGAAGAATGACGCCACGCCAAAGCAATCATTGATGAGGTAACTGGCCAACTGGGCACCGCGCGAGCCGGCATAATTCTTCACCCCGTTGTCCACCGATGCCAGTTCGGCTTCCGTGGCATTGTCTATGATGCTCTGGTCGGCCGCCCCGGTGAAGAAGAACGACGTGAAGGCCAGCAACAAATAGACCGAGAAAATGACGACCAGCAGGCCGATGATGAAGCGAAGGGTTTCGCTTCGGAAAATGCCCGTCACCTTGCCCAGAAAAGGCTGGGAAACGGCTTTATCCTTTGTGGTTGTTTTCTTTTCCATTGAATGAATCAAATTTTGGGATATAAAGACGGATGCAAAAGTAAGAATTATCCGCCAAGTGGCAAAATATATGGAGAATATCCGCCCCAGCCCGCAGATTGTGCCATCCAGCTCCCCGGCTTGTCCACGTCCGGGGCGCGGAAAAGGCAGGCATCATGTACGATGATGGTAGCCATCATATACGATGATGACAGGCATCATGCACGATGATGATAGGCTTCATATATGATGATGCCCGGTTCGGCCCGTGCATCAAGGACAGCCAGGCCGGACTTTTGAGGAATTAATCCACACTTTCCACACTCACCCAACGGGCACTCAGGGACATCAATCCGCGTGAGCACCTATCATACAGCGCGTTGCGTCATTTAACGCTTCCCCATCATATCGAACCCCGTTAAGATAAGCAATAAAGAAAATGTAAAACGGCGAAAAAAGCGTATCTTTGCAGCATGGATATCTGGGACAAGAAAAAGCGTTCCGCCGTCATGGCGAAAATCCACAGCAAGGACACGAAGCCTGAACTCATCGTGCGCCGCTACCTGTGGAGCCGGGGCTACCGCTATCGTAAGAACGTGAGGGGATTGCCGGGCACGCCGGACATTGTGCTCCGCAAGTACAGGGTCGTGATATTCGTGCACGGATGCTTCTGGCACGGGCACGAAGCGCACAAGCGCATCCCGTCGACGCGCCATGACTATTGGGAGAAGAAAATCTGCCGGAACAAGGAGCGCGACGAGCGCGACAAGGAGGCCCTGCGCCGCATGGGCTGGAGCGTGCTGACGGTCTGGGAATGCCAGCTGAAGCCCTCCGCGCGTGCGCAAACATTAGCGGAGGTGGAGTACTGGATTAACCATGCCTACCTGGAGCGGTTCCGGAAGAAGACAGTTAAACCGTATGAGGTGGCGGAAAGTTCCCCCAGCATGGCAGCTGAGGGAAGCGTGGGGTATGGGGAAGAATGACTTAATTTCCAAATACAGCATTAAACAATGAACATGCTATTACGTTGGCCAATCTGACAGGAACTGCATTGCCTAAGTGGCGCATAGCCTCAGTCCAAGATCCGGAAATAGGATAATTATCAGGGAAAGTCTGTATTCTTTTTGCTTCAAGGACCGTGTAGTAACGTACAGTACCATCTGGGAATTTTATCATATTTTCTCCTCCGGGCACCCCATGCCCTCCAGCTTTAATGGTTTTAGAGGGTGGTCAATTTCGCTTCCTGTATGTCCTGCATACTCCTTCGCACCTTTACGCAATAAATGTTCATCGTACATATTCCCCTGTTCATTAGGGCTTGGCAATCCCTGCAAAGCATCTCGAACTGTTATCCAAGGACTTTTTGCTGGTGGAAACATTCCATATAGGGATTTCAGACGTTCTTTTTGTAAAGAGGATTGTGCTAAGTCAGATGGAGAAGGAGAAGCATTATGCTTTTCCCAATAAGTTCCTGTAACATACTTGTCCCATAACAATGAGTCTTCCGAATGTGTTCCTTCTGGAAAGTTCCAAGAGACATCCAAATCACTCCTGATTCCGACTATAATAACACGTTCTCTTTTTTGGGGAACTCCATAATCAGCTGCATTCAAGAGCTTAAAAACAACATTGTATTTTAATCCTTTGTAACCACCTTTTGCGTGGATGCGTTCTAAAATGGATAGATTGTACTTCCAATCCGCATTAGTTAAGGATACTTGTGGATAAGTCAATTGCAAGATGATGTAGGTAAAATATTGGGCAAAGGACTGACGCATAAGTCCTTTGACATTCTCAAAAATAAATGCTTTGGGCAAGAGTTGCCGAATGGCAGAAATGGCATAAGGAAACATATCTCGTTCATCTTCGTTCCCCTTGGCTTTTCCGCCCAAAGAAAAAGGTTGGCATGGAGGACCACCTGCAATGACATCGATATTATGGAATTTTGAAAAATGGAATTGACGGATATCTGTCTCAAAAACAATGTTGGAGGATAATTCTTCTCTGTGTGGTGATAAATGTACTAAAATCTGTTAAGTCCGATGGTGCAGCTTTTCTAATGGAATGAAAGCCACTAAATTTGCAAGAAAAGCCATATGCTGCTAAGTCAATTTGAAGGTCGTTTTCCGAC
>JAHLFO010000052.1 GCA_018883785.1 Candidatus Bacteroides intestinipullorum | reverse complement strand
AATAAAAAGAACTATCATTTTGATTTAACAGGAGCTTTTAGTAACATTATTGAAGAAAGTGAAGCAATAGAATATGATGATGACGACGATGAGGATGAATTCGATGATGATGACGATGACTAACATCTCATTAATCCATAGCTTTTAAGTTTATTAAAGAAACAGGTCAGGACGCTATATCCTGACCTGTTTTTGATGTTAGTTAAGTCCTAATAGTTAGTTTGCTTTATTTGCTCTCAGCATTAGCTATTGATGCACGTACTCTGCTTAATGTTTCCAATGTCATCTGAAGATATGAAGCAATCATTGTCAAAGGTGCTCTTCTAGTTATTTCAGGAAAATGTTGCTGTAATCTAGCGTATCTGTCATTTGCTGATTCGAAACGTAAAATGTCAGCCTTTAATTGTGATAACATTAAGGAATTTTCAAAAAAACTCCGATATAGATAAGCTATATCACCATTAGCATCAGAAAGTTCTTCCATTATATCACGCGGAATTTCCTATAAAACACTGTTTTCTACAGCATCCATCATAAGATGTGTTGGCTCTCGGTTAAAATAGCTGTCAATACACCAGACAACATCTTTTTCACATGCTAAATGTTCTATCACATCCTTATCATGCTTTAGGTAGTGCTGTCTAATAAATCCCTTTTCTATATAAAATAGGCAATTACAGATATCACCTTCATTTAGAATTATATCACCTTTTTGATATTTCTTAGGCTGAATAATATCTGCAAAAAGGCGAATATTCTCCAACTTAAGTTTGCGATTAGGGCATGTTTCAGCTATAATCTGTTTTGCAATGTCAAATTGAATACTCATAGGCTAAAGTTATTTATATCCAACATTTTGTTTCAATTTTGGGTTCAAGTCTATACTTTTTTGTGGAATAGGAAAAACTGTGGTATACCCATTTTTCTCATCAGCCAGTTGGACTCGCTGATCGTATGATTTGTGATAAACTCCAAAACGCACCATATCTTGTCGTCGCCAGCCTTCCCATACTAACTCCAACAAACGCTCTTTCAATATGTTCTCAAGCGTAGCTTCTCGATATGGCATACCAACACGACCTCGGACTTCGTTCAACTCCAACGAGCCATCCTCACCATTACGTACCTTTGCCTCGGACTTCATCAGGAGAGCATCGGCATAGCGGAATAGCACGATGTCGTTATCCGGTTGTCTACCGTCGGAATGTGAGGTCCTATCAACCTCATATTTTGCCATACGAGCACCAGCTGTCTTGACATAGGAGCTTCCCGTAAGATTCAACTTTAGCTCCAATGGGAAATACTCCAACTGCTGTCCATTGTCCATCATTACAGGCTTTCCATCAACCTCTACGATGCCGGCATAGAAGTTCTTTTCAAAGCGAGCATCTACATCATCTGTGCCGTATCCGTTGGCTAAGACTGTTGAGATATTGGCACTGGTACCATTTTCCGATGAGCCACCCAACGCACCGCCATGGTTGTAGTGTCGTGATCGGAAGAGATACCAGAACTGCGCAGCATAGAGGTTCTTATCCAACGGAATGGTGAATATGTTTTCGTTGGAGTTCTCGTTATGCACAGAGAAATTATAGCTATAATCGTCCTCCAACCGATAACCTACCTCGGCAAGTTTATTGCAATATTTGATACAGGTCTGCCAAGCGTTGAGTTTCTCACCATCGACGGTGAAAAATATCTCTTTACCGTTCCGTGGAACGCCATCAGTCCAATTATCATCACAATATATCTCGGCATTAAGAGCCAACTTAGCCAAAAGGAAATTAGCTACAGGTGTTGTTATACGACCATAGTAGTTACCCATCTTATTACTACGCTCATTTGGCAACAACTCGGCAACCTCCTGCAACTCATTCACGATAAAACGGAAAACCTCGCTACGCTCGCTCTGCACAACTTCATCCTGCGGTTGTTCATAGGATGTTACGATGGGCACTCTGCCATACATATCCATAATGTAGTAGTAGAAAAGTGCTCTCAGAGCTCGCACCTCAGCTTCGTAGGCCACTCTCTGCTCCTCAGATAGGTTATGGCTATACTTATCGATGATATGCAGAGATTTGTTCGATAACACAACAACCTTGTAGAGGTATTTCCAAGTATTGTAGAGTGGTAAATCATTAGGACTCCACTTATGCTGATACATATTCGCCCACAAACCTCCATCGTACCAGTCGCCACCACGAATAGGTATCATGGCTTCGTCTGTAGTAAGTGTGTTATAGTCATAAATCCCACGACAGGTCCCCTGTAAACCCTCACTGTCTGCACTGCCACCAATGTAATTGTAGAGCACAGCCACTGCATTAATATATATGTTGTTGGCATTGTTGTAAATGTCTTCTTCATAAAGTTGATCTCTAGGGTCTTCAGTAAGACAAGAGGTCATCATCGTTGCCAAAGCAACCATCAATATGTTTATATATCTTTTCATAACTGTAAGCGGTTATAATTGAATACTAAGACCTAACGAATAGGTACGATATAAAGGATAGGTGCGTTTGTCGTCAATGCCCAAAGTGTTGCTTACTACATAACTGTTTATCATTGGAGTAAGACCGCTATAGCCTGTGATTGTTGCAAGGTTGCTAATGCCTGCCGAAAGACGCAATGACTTCACAGCCTTGGATTTCATTGGAATATTGTAGCCTATGGTAATATGTTCAATATTTACATAGTCACCTTTTTCCAACCAATAGTCTGAAACATTCTGATCAATAATATTTTTTTCAGGAGCACCCTTCAATACATTGTAGTCAGGGAATATAGACATATTGGTATAAGCCAAGCCCGTGCCATTGAATATCTTATGACCGAAAGCACCATTTATCTGCATGGCAATATCAAAGGACTTGTAACGGAAACTGATGTTTGATCCAATAGTTACCTTGGGGGTTGCCTGACCTGCTATATACCTGTCTCCGCCATCGCTAAAATCAATCTCGCCATCATCATTCAAATCTTCAATATCGTAACTGTAGCCACCAAGTTCATTTTCTTTAAGCCCTTTGCAGTGAGGTAGATAGAATACCCCCAATGGCTGACCTACAATCTGATATACTACATTATTGTCTCCACCGTTCTGACCTGCACCATAAAGCGAGCCAATCGGAGTAATATCTGAAGCTGTCATATGCATACCATTATACTCTCCACTAAGCGAAAGTAACTTATTCTTCTGGTAGGACATATTGAAGTTGATATTCATCTCCATATCCTTTCGTTGAATGGGAACTACCGAGATTCCTAGTTCGACACCCTGGTTAGACATCGAGCCGATATTTGCCATCAGTTTATCGAACGCAAAGGTCGGAACGGGAACATCATACTCATAGAGCATATCCGTTGTCTTTGAGTAATATAATTCCGAGGTAAGCATCAACCGATTATCCCATATACCTAAGTCAAAACCGATATTAAATGTTGAACGAGTCTCCCACTTAAGGTCCGGATTCGTGTTGCGTATACTTCCCATTGTTACGGTAGGTGCACCGTTGATGGATACGATACCATTCTCCTTTACGGTATTAAGTGTTGTATAGGATGTTATACCTCCAAGATTTCCTGACCGACCATATCCGGTTCTTAGTTTCAATATTGTTATAAAGTCAGTATCAGAGAGGAAGCCTTCTTTTTTTACATCCCAACCCAGTGATACTGATGGGAAGAATCCGAAAGTATTGTTATCGCTTACCATTGAAGAGCCATCTCCACGGAGTGCTGCCGCAATAGAATATCTATCCTTGTAACTATATGTGACACTACCCATTATTGAAGCAAGTGACGGGTCTTCATAGCTACTGCTCGTACCACCGAAAGGACGCGATGATGTTGCTCCGATGTTATTATAGGAGAAATCATTTGTTGTTATTCCTTTTGCCTGCACCCATAAACCAGTCCTTACCTGTTTAAGATATTCTGCGCCAACAACAGCATCAAGGTGTGAGTCTCCCCAAGCATTGTTATATGAGAGGGACACATTTGTAAAGTAGTCTTCACCCTTGAACTCTCCACGATAAACATTGCCTTGCGCCCACACCCATGTAGGACAAAATTGAGCATTTCCCGTAGATGAATATGAATAAGAGCCGAAAGCCGACAATATCAAATTGTCAAGGATATTAAATTTCAGCCCCAAATGTGTATTGAAATTCCGTTCTTCGGAGTCATTTTTCTCATAGAGGAGTGCTCCGGGGTGGTTGATGTGTGATGCAGCCGAGTTCTTCACCCAGTTGCCATTAACATCAGTTCCTGCTGGATATGTAGGATTCTGTGCAGCTGCCGAGTAAAACAGCATTCGTGTATCGAAAATGTCGTGTATCTTTGACGAGTAGCCATATACACCAAAATCGCCAACTAAGCGACCATCGAAAGCCTTTTGTGTAGCATCAAGTTTTACCACTAAATTTCGGTAATCGTTAACTTTGACAATTGTATTATGATCCATAAAACCGAACGATGCTCGATAGTTTGAGTTTTCCGAACCACCGCTAAAAGCCAAGTGATGCTGATGTATCAAGCCCGTACGAGTAATTACATCGTGAAAATTGGTGTTGTAGCCACCATTATTGTAATCTAATCCAAGTGCCTCTGCTGTAGCTATATACTCCGGGCCGTTGAGCATTTGCAGATGTTTATACATTGACTCGAATCCGTAGTTGCCATCATATGATATTTCGAAACCTCGCCCCGTTCCTTTCTTGGTCTTAATCTCAATTACACCTGAAGCACCACGGGAACCGTACATTGCCGTTTCGGTAGCATTCTTCAAAATAGTGAAACTCTCGATGTCTGCGGGATATATGGTAGATAGCGTAGCGATGTCAGATGTCACTCCGTCAATAATTACTAACGGGTCATTGCCACCCATAATGGATGTGGTACCACGCACACGGATACTATTCAGCATAGCGAGCCTGTCAGTCCCATTAGTGGTGACGTTCACACCGGCAGACTGACCACTCAATACATCCAAAGCATTATTCAATGGTCCCTTCTTGATATTCTCGGGCCTGATATGCTCTAATGATTTAGTCGCCGAAATGGTATCTTGTTTCTCTCTGATATTCTGTACTTGTGCATCAATTTTTTGAGCACTACAGATGAAGAACATTATGACAAGACAAAGACCGACTCTTCCCATCTTGATTCGTTAAATCTCTGTAGATTCCCCAGACCAGACAGTTAATAAATCTTATACGCAATGTATTATAAAGAGGGGGATTGGGAATCTGTACTATTTCCCTGCCTGTCCGTCCGCTTAGCCATTGTATATTTTTTTTGTTATTTCATATCAGTGATGCTGATAATCCAGGCAAGAACAGAGTAAACATCTACCTCTTTTATACATAAATCCTTTCCAAGGACTTTATAAGCGCAACCATTAACTACATTACATTACAAAGGTAACAATAATTTGTCATTTGAAGAAATTTAGAAAAAAGAAAAAGTCATTATGCGTGATATTTTTTATTTAATTACGACATTTATCAAATACAAAAAATCATAGAAGGACAAAAATCTTTAAATGATTTGATTATAAACAAACTTTAAATAGTTAAATTGCAATAATACTATACCATGGTTGTTCTTTACCTTAATGTAATACTACTGTTATATATCTGGTCATTTATCTCCTTTTGTCGGATGCAAAGGTTGCCAAACCTCTTTTAGAAAACGAAAAGTTCAAGCGGTAAACCATTTGGAGCAGTTTCGTCCTCCGTTGGAGAGTAAACAGCTCCAAAACCTTTTCTTATTCATCGGCTTGGCTGAAAACTGCATCCGGCAACGGAGATAAACGACTGACGAAATAATAGCATAAAACAGCATAGCCCCCCCTTAATAAGGCAATTTTATCAATGCTGTTTTCATTCTTTTCAGAGGACTATTATTTTCGACAGAGAGAAATTTGGCAAGCGGCAGATTTCACTCCCTCAAAAATAATAGATTTGAATTGCTGTCCTCTTGCCTTTATTGGAAATTGTAGTACCTTTGTAGTGGCTTGTGCGAACGAGCCAAGCAATGTGGAAAGATGGGAACATCGAACCATCAATAAAGTACCGAAAAGAGGGAAAATACCCTCTACCACCGCTCTTTGAGCGTTAAGAAATAATAAAAAGGTTAAATCTTCACCTTTTAGAATGTACCCCTAAAGGTTATGCCCATATTTCTGACTTATAACTCACAAAATATTGAGTAATAACTGGTTGCAAATACTTTATTTATAACTTTACAAAATACTTAACTTTGCCCCATCATGGAATACATCTTTCAAATTCTCTGTGGAATGCTCTATGTCTTCGGCCTCCTGTTCGGCTGGAACTACCAGGAGACCAGCGTGTATGTTTGCATCTACGCTTTCCCATTCCTCATGTTAGTGCCGTTTGTGCTGACTTCGGCACGGGCGTTCTACATCTTCCTGCGGGGACAAAGGAAAACATCAACCGTTCTTCTGTTACTGCTCATGGTAGCAGCTACGGGATGTGCTTTCGCGGGATCGCTCTGCTATTTCCACAAATTCAACATTGATGGATCGGTGTACGACCAATACAAGTATTGCATGGATTGGCTTTATGAGACCGCCGCACATCTGCATACAAGCTACGAGATGCTGAACATGTGGATATACGTCTTCGGTCCGTTGCTGTCTTTCGTTTTCCTGGGACTGGTGAATATGGGACTGACGCGGGCAAAGAGGAGTAAGCGTTCGGTGAACTCCAGGAATTAACCCTTTATATATAACAATAGCGACTGCCACTATGAACTTACAAGTTGCAGTCGCTATTATTTTGTTGCACTTATATTACGATTTTACCACACAAGAAGCACTTACTTGCGGAAAGGCGGCTTCACGACCTGTGCTTTCAGCTTGCGACCACGCATATCCACGCAAATTTCAGTCCCCGGCTTGGCATACTCTGGCTTGACATAGCCCATGCCGATGCCTATCTTGCGCATAGGCGACATGGTGCCCGAAGTCACGGAACCGATAAGTTCGCCTTCCGTAGTGTACAATTGGTAGCCATGACGGGGAATGCCACGGTCTATCATCTCGAAACCGACCAATTTACGGGTGACGCCTTCCTTCTTCTGCTTCTCCAGCTGAGGACGGTTGATGAAGTTCTTTCCTTCCACAAACTTAGTAATCCAACCCAAGCCGGCTTCGATAGGTGAAGTCGTGTCATCCAGGTCATTGCCATACAAACAGAAGCCCATCTCCAGACGGAGCGTATCGCGCGCACCCAGCCCGGCAGGCTTGATGCCAAACTCTGCACCTGCCTCGAAGACAGCATCCCAAATCTTCTGGGCTGCTTCGGGATAGAAATAAAGTTCAAAGCCTCCGGCACCCGTATAACCTGTATTAGAGATAATAACATCCGGCTCACCAGCAAACTCGCCATGCGTGAAGTGGTAATAAGGAATGGCGGACAAGTCTATCGGGGTCAACTTCTGAAGAGGCTGGATAGCCAGGGGTCCCTGCACGGCCAACTGAGCCATGCGGTCGGACGCGTTCTCCAGTTCTGCACCTTCCGTATTGTGCGATACACACCAATTCCAATCCTTCTCCATATTAGCGGCATTGACCACAAGAAGGTACTTCTCGGGTTCATATTGGTAGACCAGCAAGTCATCCACGATGCCCCCTGTTTCGTTGGGGAAGCAAGAGTATTGGACTTTGCCGGGCACAAGGGCCGACACGTCATTGGAGGTCACCTTCTGCAAGAAAGGCAAAGCGTTGGGGCCTTTCACCCAGAATTCTCCCATGTGGGACACATCAAACACACCTACAGCCCGACATACGGTCAGATGTTCATCGATGATGCCGGAATATTCAATAGGCATATTATAACCTGCAAACTCGTGCATCTTTGCACCTAAAGCGATATGCTTCTCGGTAAACGGAGTTGTCTTCATGATAATACTATCTTTTGGTAAATAATGTTATTGCATACGGGTAGCCGTGAGTTCAGCTATCTTGATAATGACGTTCATGGCTTTCTCCATGCTTTGGACAGGTACAAACTCATAACGTCCATGGAAATTCAAACCTCCTGCAAAGATGTTGGGGCAGGGTAATCCTTTGAACGAAAGTTGCGCCCCGTCCGTTCCCCCACGGATAGCCTTGACATGCGGTTCGACTCCCGCATCTTTCATAGCGGCAAAGGCGATATCAATGACGTGCATCACCGGTTCAATCTTTTCGCGCATGTTGTAGTACTGGTCGTGCAACTCCAGCGTGACAGTACCTTCGCCATACTCGGCATTGATGAAATCGGCCAAACGCTGCATGGTGGCTTTGCGTGCTTCAAAACGTACACGGTCGTGATCGCGGATGATATAGGAAACGGTGGTCTTCTCCACCTCGCCGCTCACTCCAATCAAATGATAAAAGCCCTCATAGCCTTCCGTATGCTCAGGCGTTTCGCTATCCGGCAACAGGGACATGAAGCGATTGGCCACGCGAAGCGAATTGATCATCTTGTTCTTGGCATAACCGGGATGCACATTACGGCCTTTGAAGGTGAGCTTGGCCGAAGCGGCGTTGAAATTCTCAAATTCAAGCTCGCCCACTTCGCCGCCATCCATCGTATAGGCCCAGTCGCAACCGAATTTTTCCACATCAAATTTGTGGGCGCCCAATCCGATTTCTTCATCCGGATTGAAGCCGATGCGTATCTTGCCATGCTTGATTTCCGGATGTTGTTGCAGATAGACGATGGCCGAGACGATCTCGGCTATTCCGGCCTTATCGTCAGCACCCAGCAGGGTCTTCCCATCCGTCACGATCAAGTCCTCACCCTTATGGTCAAGCAGTTCGGGAAACTGGTCGGGCGAAAGGATGATGTTCTCCTCCGCACAGAGTGTGATGGCCTGCCCGTCATAGTTCTTCACGATGCGGGGAGCCACATTCGTCCCGCTCATGTCGGGGCTGGTATCCATGTGTGCGATGAAGCCCACTACAGGCACGGCTTCTTCCACATTGGCCGGCAGCGTGGCGTAGAGGTAACCGTTATCATCCAGCGACACCTCTTGCAAACCCAAGGACTCCAATTCCTCTTTCAAGTATTGCGCAAACACCATTTGCCCCGGCGTGCTCGGGGTCACTCCTGTATCTTCTTTCGATTGCGTATCGAAACTCACGTACTTCAAAAATCTTTCTACTAATGTCATATTCTAAATGATAATTTAGCGGGCTTTGCCCGCAATGGTTAATGATAAATGGTAAATAGGCTGCGCGCGAGTTTTATTGCCACGTATTAACCATTAACCATTTATCATTAACCATTGCGGCCTCCGGCCGCTATTTCCTATTTACCGCCGTAAAATTAAGAAAAGGGGCGTGAATTGCCAAGCAATCCGCGCCCCTTTTTACGTATATTTTCATCATTTTGTCATCAGAAGCACCCTGTCCCGTCAAAGCAATGCGTGCAGAGCTTGCACTTGGGCAATCCGATGGATTCGACCAACGTCTCCAGCGTGTTGAATTTCAAGGAGCTCAGATCGAAACGCTTGCGAATGATTTCCACCATCTTCTCATATTCGGGAGAGCCGGTCGTGGCATATTTTTCCAAGTTCTTGTTCTCGTCCCCTTCCAGTTCCTTGATGATGCGGCGGGTAATCAGCTCCAAGTTGCTCCGCGACGAGGTGAAGCCAATGAAAGGACAAGCATAGATCAACGGAGGACACGCGATGCGGATGTGCACCTCCTTGGCACCGCAGTCGAAGAGCACCTTCACATTGTCATGCAGCTGGGTGCCCCGCACGATGGAATCATCGCAAAACAGCACCCGCTTGCCGCGCAACATGGCTTGATTGGGTATCAGTTTCATCTTTGCCACCAGATTGCGTAGTTCCTGACGGCTGGGGGTGAAGCTGCGCGGCCATGTGGGCGTATACTTGGATATGGCTCTGTGGTAAGGCACACCTTTGCCTTCGGCATATCCCAACGCCATGCCTACGCCCGAATCTGGTATGCCGCAGGCACAATCCACCTCTGATTGATCGGTCTGCCCCATCTTCAGGCCGGAGAGGAAACGGACTTCCTCCACATTGCGGCCTTCGTAGCACGACGTGGGGAAACCGTAGTACACCCACAAGAAGGAGCAAATCTGCATCCGCTCGTTCGGCTTGCGCATCTGCTCGATGCCGTCGGCCCGCAACCGTACGATTTCACCCGGTCCCAGGTAGCTGTCTATCTGATAATCCAAGTTGGGAAAACTGCTGGATTCGCTGCTTGCGGCGTATGCACCTTCCTTGCGTCCTATTACTATAGGTGTGCGCCCCCATTTGTCGCGGGCGGCGATGATGCCATCCTCGGTCAGCAACAGCATGGAGCAGGAGCCTTTGATGCGGTTGTAGACATTCTCAATGCCATCCACAAAAGTCTTGCCTTGGATGATGAGCAGGGCTATCAGCTCGGTTTGATTGGTCTTGCCGGAGCTTAACTCGGCGAAGTGCATGTTCTGAGCGAGCAATTCGTCCTCCAGTTCCTGGATGTTCTGAATCTTGGCTACGGTAACGATGGCGAAACGCCCGAGATGGGAATTGATGATGATGGGTTGCGCGTCGGTATCACTGATGATGCCTATACCTGAATTTCCGGAAAACTTGTCTAATTCGTCTTCAAATTTCGTACGGAAATACGTACTTTCCAAGTTATGGATGGAACGGGTAAATTGTTTTTTTTCTGCATCATACGTGGCCATTCCGCCGCGTCGGGTTCCCAAGTGCGAGTTATAATCTGTGCCATAAAACAAGTCGGTCACACATTTCTCCTTGGCTATTGTACCAAAAAAGCCTCCCATAAATTATGTATTTTAATTTAGCATTTATGCGCGCAAAGGTACAAAAAAAACGTCTGTCCCCGATGATTGGAGGATATTCTTTTTCATCTAAAATCAAAAAGAAGCCGTTTCCTCTGCAAAGGATTGCTTCCGGAAACGGCTCCTAAAACTAACACCTGCATGAAAACTACAACTTTTTACCTTGTAGCTTAACATAAGCATACAAAGATACGAATCTTTATCGGACTGACCAACTCTGAGGGCCTTTCTTATTTATCTTGAAGAATTATTTGCTTACCTTTGCATGCTTTTATTATTTTTTTCACTTGAATACATGGCCAAGACATTGCTTTTTATCTTCCTGGGAGGAGGCGCGGGCAGCCTGCTGCGCTATGCTGTCCAATTGGCGCTTCACCAGCGCATCACCCCTTTCCTTTTCCCGTGGGCAACGCTCAGCGTCAACCTTCTGGGCAGTTTTTTCATCGGATTATTCTACGCCTGGAGTGCCAGGTTCAACCTTTCGGACGACACCCGTCTGTTGCTCACCACAGGACTTTGCGGAGGCTTCACCACCTTCTCCACCTTCAGCCACGAGGGAATGACGATGCTCAGGCAAGGCTTCTACGGCACCTTCATCCTCTACGTCACACTGAGCGTCCTGCTGGGAATAAGCGCGGCCTTTGCCGGAGGGTGGGCAGGGACCTTTCTCCCCAAAGGCAACTGATTCATTGCCAAGGCTTAGGCGCAGGCTCGACTAAGCAAAGGCGCAAGCCCGACTAAGCAAGGGCGCAGGCTCGGCGAAACAAAGGCGAGGCCTTGGCAGAACAAAGGCATTGTCTTGGCAGAACATTGTCAACGGCTCTCCAAGCCTCCCTCCTTGCGCTTCATCTCGACCAACACCCCACACGTCAAGGGGATGGCCAGCAGAAAGGTCAGCATGTCGGACACCGCCTGACACATCTCTACCCCCTGCAACCCCCAAAAATGAGGCAAAATAAAAATGAGGGGAACAAAGAACAATCCTTGACGGGCCGAAGAGAGGATCGTGGCGCGCACCGACTTGCGGATAGTCTGCAACATCATGTTGCTCACGATAATCCATGCGCCAAAGGGATAGGTCACCAATTGCCAGCGCAGAGCTGCAGCACCTGTTTCGACCACGGCGGCATCCCCCTTGCGGAACAGTTCTACCACCTCTTCGGCATAACCAAAGCCCGCAACGGCGCATAGTGTCAAAAAGATGAATCCCACCTTGACACAGAACCAGAATCCTTGGCGCACCCGCGCATATAAGCCAGCCCCGTAATTAAATCCGCACACCGGCTGGAAACCTTGCCCGAAGCCGATGAGGAAAGAGTTAATGAACATCCCGATGCGCGACACGATGGACATGCCCGCTATGGCCGCATCGCCGTATGCCCCGGCTGCCACATTGAGGAGCATGGTGGACAGGCTGGCCAATCCCTGACGAGCCAGCGAAGGCGTACCTCCGCCAATAATCTCCTTTATATAAGATAAGGTGGGCGTGAAGTTCTTGTAATGGATGCGGATGTTGCCTTCCCTGCGCGCCATGATCAGTAACAAGACGAAGCTACAGAACTGGCTGATGGCCGTTGCCCATGCCGCGCCGGCAATGCCCATGTCAAATCCGAATATCAGGATGGGATCCAACGCCACGTTGATCACCGCCCCGGACACGATGCCCACCATGGCATAGACGGCATTGCCCTGAAAGCGCATCTGATTGTTCAGCACCAACGAAGAAGCCATGAAGGGTGCCCCCAGCAAGATGATGCCCAGGTATTGCTCCGTATAAGGCAGGATGGTGGGCGTGGAGCCAAGCAACACGGATAGCGGCGTCAAGAACGCCAATCCCAATGCTGCCACAACTACCCCGGTGAAGAACGCCAGGAAGAATCCGTTGGCCGCCATCTTCTCCGCGCTGGCCATGTCCTGTGCGCCCAGCTTGCGGGAGATATAGTTGCCCGACCCATGCCCGAAGAAGAAGCCCACGGCCTGGATGATGGTCATGAAGGAAAACACCACACCCACCGCAGCCGTGGATTGCGTATTGATTTTTCCGACGAAATACGTATCGGCCATGTTGTAGAAGGAGGTCACCAACATACTGATAATGGTGGGCACAGCCAGCGACATGATAAGCCGGGGCACAGGATGCGTGGTGAGGTGTATATAATTATCCTTCAGGGTATGGGGGTGATTGAAATGCATGATCTTCTCTACTTGTCGCACAAAGATACGCCAATGCCGCCATATTGTCACCAAAAGCAAGGATAAAAAAGGCGAATTAATACAATTTCGCACGTAGATGCCCCTACTCTATCAAAAATCCCGTATCTTTGTCCCCCATGAAAAAATCAAAAGCTAAAAATTAAAATGAAAAAAGCAGTATTGTGCATGATGCTCCTTCTGCTGGGCATCGGCTATGTATCGGCACAAAACAAAGCAGAAATCAAGTTTGACAAGACTACGCACAACTTCGGGACCTTCTCCGAAGACGACCCGATTGTGACCTGCACCTTCACCTTCACCAATGTGGGCAAGGGGCCGCTCGTCATCCACCAAGCCATCGCTTCCTGCGGATGCACCGTGCCCAAGTACACCCAAGAACCCATCTTGCCGGGCAAGACCGGTACCATAACAGTGACCTACAACGGCACAGGGCGTTACCCCGGACACTTCCGCAAATCCATCACCCTGCGCACGAATGCGGAAACCGAGATGATCCGCCTCTACATCGAAGGAGAAATGACGGCCAAGACTGGCGAATAAGTATCATAAAAACATAACCTGACATGAAACAAGAAGAAGAACCCATTACCGGCTTGCCGGAAAATGCCTTCCGCGAACTGAAACCCGGAGAAGTATACAACCCCTTGATGAGCCCCGGCAAGACTTATCCCGAGGTTAATCTGTGGTCTGTCCTGTGGGGCATCTGCATGGCGGTGCTCTTTTCTGCCGCGGCGGCCTACTTGGGCTTGAAGGTAGGGCAGGTGTTCGAAGCTGCCATCCCCATCGCCATCATTGCCGTGGGACTGTCTACAGCAGCTAAACGCAAGAATTCGTTGGGCGAGAATGTCATCATCCAGTCCATCGGCGCCTCGTCGGGCGTCATCGTGGCGGGAGCCATCTTCACCTTGCCGGCCCTCTATATCCTGCAAGAACGCTATCCCGACGAAGTCACCGTGACCTTCACACAAGTGTTCATCAGCTCCTTGCTGGGCGGCATCCTGGGCATCCTGTTCCTCATCCCTTTCCGCAAATACTTTGTCAGCGACATGCACGGCAAGTACCCCTTCCCCGAAGCCACGGCCACCACACAAATCCTGGTATCCGGCCAAAAAGGAGGCGACCAAGCCAAACCGCTGCTGACCGCCGGACTGGTAGGTGGCTTGTACGACTTCATCACCGCCACGTTCGGATTATGGAATGAAAACTTCACCACTCGTGTCTGCGAATGGGGCGAACTGCTGGCACACAAAGCCAAACTCGTGTTCAAGGTCAACACCGGAGCAGCCGTATTAGGTTTGGGCTACATCGTAGGATTGAAATATGCGGCCATCATCTGCTTCGGCTCGCTCTTCGTCTGGTGGATACTCATCCCCGGCCTTTCGCTGGTGTGCGGAGACATGGTATTGAACCAGTGGAATCCGGAAATCACGCAAACCGTGGGAGCCATGACGCCCGAACAAATCTTCAACTATTACGCCAAAAGCATTGGCATCGGCGGCATCGCCATGGCAGGCATCTTGGGCATCATCAAGTCATGGGGCATCATCAAGAGTGCGGTAGGCTTGGCTTCCAAAGAGTTGAAGGGCAAATCGAGCGCAGAAGCCCAGACGATACGCACCCAACGCGACCTCTCCATGAAGTTCATCGCCATCGGATCCCTACTCACCTTGATTCTGGTGGTACTCTTCTTCTACTTTGATGTCATGCAGGGTAACTTGTTGCATACGGCGGTAGCCATTCTCCTGGTGGCAGGCATCGCTTTCCTGTTCACTACGGTTGCAGCCAACGCCATTGCCATCGTAGGTACGAACCCGGTATCAGGCATGACGCTGATGACGCTTATCTTGGCCTCTGTCGTGATGGTAGCTGTAGGGCTGAAAGGCCCGGGCGGCATGGTAGCTGCCTTGGTGATGGGCGGCGTGGTATGTACAGCCTTGTCCATGGCGGGCGGCTTCATCACCGACCTCAAAATCGGCTATTGGCTGGGCACAACTCCAGCCAAGCAGGAAAGTTGGAAGTTCCTGGGTACTATCGTATCGGCTGCTACCGTAGGCGGCGTTATGATTATCTTGAATAAGACCTACGGATTCACCAGTGGTGTATTGGCTGCCCCGCAGGCCAATGCCATGGCAGCTGTCATCGAACCTCTGATGAACGGAGTCGCAGCTCCGTGGTTGCTATATGGCATCGGTGCCGTACTGGCTATAATCTTGAATTTCTGCGGCATCCCCGCTTTGGCCTTTGCCTTGGGCATGTTCATCAACTTGGAATTAAATATCCCTCTATTGGTGGGAGGTGCCATCAATTGGTATGTAACCAGCCGGAGCAAAAATACAGTTCTCAATACCCAACGCGGTGAAAAGGGAACCTTGCTGGCTTCAGGATTCATTGCGGGCGGTGCCCTGATGGGTGTAGTCAGTGCCGGCCTGCGCTGGGGTGGCATCAACTGGCTGAACGAAGCTTGGCTGGCCAATACATGGTCGCAAGTAGTTGCGCTTGTGGCATACGCTTTACTGATTTATTATTTCATCAAATCGGTTCTGAAAATCAAATAAATGGTTATGAACATCAAGATATTGGCACTAACCCTTATAGGACTAATGAGCAACGTGTTACTCTCCGCCCAAAAACCAGTAGAAATACCCTTGTGGCCGGATGGTGCCCCCAATGACAACGGATTGGAAGGCATTGTCATATTTGACCAGCAAGAGCTCGCCCCACGACCTACGATTACCGTTTATCCGGCTTCCCGGCCGAATGGCATGGCCATCATCATGTGTCCGGGGGGCGGCTACTATGGTCTGGCCACGCATCACGAGGGACATGATATGGCTGCATGGTTCAACGCACAGGGTATCACCTACGTCGTACTGACCTACCGTATGCCTAACGGCCACAAGGAAGTGCCCCTGACGGATGCGGAACAAGCCATCCGTCTGGTGCGCCAACATGCAGCCGAGTGGAGCATCAATCCCAACCGGGTAGGCATCATGGGAGCCTCGGCCGGAGGACACCTCGCGGCCACACTGGCCACGCTTTATACCAGCGAAGAGACTCGCCCCGACTTCCAGATTCTGTTCTATCCGGTCATATCCATGAAGCCGGGCATCACTCACCAAGGCTCGCACGACAACCTGTTGGGCAAGAATCCGGCCGCTGCATTGGAAGATCACTATTCGTTGGATAAGCAAGTCACGGACAAAACCCCGCAAGCCTTCTTGATGCTTTCCACAGACGATGAGACGGTCATTCCCCAAAACAGCATCGATTACTACATGGCCCTGAACCGCCACCACGTGCCTGCCTCCTTGCATGTCTACCCCATGGGCGGACATGGCTGGGGCTTTGGCGATGGCTTCCCCTACAAACGCCAATGGACGGGCGAACTGGAGAAATGGTTGCGCGAAGGATTGACAAAATAAACATTTTACTAAACAAGAAAGACAATGAGAACAAGTAAGAAACTATTTATCGGCATCGCGTGTGCCTGTGCCACGAGCTTTTCGGTAGCCGCACAAGGAATTTCCAACGAAGATGTCATGCTGACCAATGCCATCAAGTACCTGAACACCCCCTACGTGGAGCATACCTTGGACGTAAACGGCCCGGAAGAACTTGTATTAAATTGCGATGAAGTGGATTGCACGACATTCGTGGAGTATGTACTGGCCGAATCGCTCTGCCCGGTGGTGAACGGCGATATTTCCGAAGGTACATTTGCTCAAAAGCTCCAGCAGATCCGCTATCGCGACGGTAAAATCAATGGATATACCTCGCGTTTGCATTACATCAGTGATTGGATAAACAACGGGGTACGCAACGATTTCCTGGAAGACGTTACCGCAGAGAAGAGCCAAGACACGCAACAGCTCAACCTGTACTACATGAGCACGCACCCGCAAGAATATAAACAACTGGCCAACTCGCCGGAAAATGTAGCTACCATGAAGCGCATTGAGGAATCGCTCACCGGACAAACCATCCACTACCTGCCTAAAGATAAGGTGCCCTACAACGGACTGACGTGGATCAAAAACGGAGATATCATCGCCATCACCACCAACACCCCGGGTTTGGACATCGCCCATCTGGGCATTGCCTTCTATGCCGACGGCAAGCTGACCCTAATTCATGCCTCCTCGAAAGAGGGAAAGGTGATAGCCTCCACTACCACCTTGGCACAGATGCTCAAGGACAACAAGAAATGGACGGGCATCCGCGTCTTGCGTATGAAGAAATAAATCCTTCGACAAGACATTGACAAAGTCTCGCGAAGCAATCGTCTCCGCGAGACTTTGTCTTATTCTATCCAGCGTCAAGCATTGAATAGCTCCATCATCAAAGGAAGCTCAGGTCCCTGCATGACAAAACAGATGCCGAAACAAGTCGCACTCACCAGCCAAAGTACCAATAACGTCCACTTCAATCCGGCGGACATCGGTTGCCAATTGAACACCTGCCGAAAGATGGCCCAAACTATCGCAATCAATGGGATAGCGACCAACAGGATACCGGAAATGCACATCACAATGACGGGCAGGGGTGAAAATGGCAACACCATATCATACATGGGAAACAAGGAAATCAACGCAGCTCCTCCCCCGATCAGCACCACGACTGCCGCAAACAACAGGGCCACAAAAGCCAAGGCAACAGCCAGCAAAATCGGGCTACAGATGATGGCCAGGGCTATCAACACAATCTTCAGCATCCAGCCGACCAGCGTCACCAAGGCATCACACAGCTTTTGCAAGAAGGTACGAGGCTTGCCCGACCTCACATAATCATTCACTCCTCTACTCACCCGCTCGAAGCCATCGGTCACCGTCCGCCCGATATTCTCTACCGTCACCGCCTCGCCCCGCATACTCAACTTATCAGCTGCGGTACGAGCCAACGGGATGACCATCCAGCACACGATATAAACAGGTATCATAAAACCCGTGGTGGTCAATAACAACACGAACATAAGCAACCGCAACAAACCGGTGTCTAAACCGAAATAAGCCGCCAGCCCACTGAACACGCCTCCTAAAATCTTGTCATCTGGATCACGGAAAAGCCTTCGATGAGGCATGTCAGCAACATGTTGCCTTCCCAGATTCGGCGCATCATCTTCCGTGTCGTCTTGCTCCATCTCTTCCGGCTTACCCATACGGGCTATCACCGCCTCCACATCAGCTAATGTAATGACTTCACGCTCAGCCGGACATCGTTCGGAAAACAATTCGGATATACGCCGCTCAATGTCATCCACTATTTCGTCCGCACCCGCCTCCTTGCGGAAGTGGTGTCTCAAGTTGTTCAAATAATTATCCAACAAGCGATAGGCATCATCATCAATATTAAATACCCTTCCCCCAAGATTTACCGTCAATGTCTTTTTCATATTGCACGAATTTTAATGGTTTACTTTTATTCTTGACTTCCCTCTCCTTGATTGCGAAGTTGCTCAACCGTCTCGTTCAGCTCCCGCCACGAATTTTCCAACTCAGACAGGAAAACCTCGCCCTTTCCAGTCAGGCGATAATACTTCCGAGGCGGCCCTTGCGTAGACTCCACCCACTCATAGCCCAGCAAATTGTCATTCTTCAGACGCGTCAGCAGCGGATAGAGCGTCCCTTCCACTACGATAAGCCGCGCCTCCTTCAGCTTGCGGATAATGTCCGAAGCATACGCTTGCTCCCTGTGCAGCAACAAGAGAATGCAATACTCCAGCATCCCTTTGCGCATCTGCGATTTTACATTGTTCACGTCCATCTTCTTATCTTATATCGAAATCGTTTGGTATTCTTTGCTTATTTGCATGGCACAAATATATGCATTAATTTAGTACTATGTATTGCATGATACTATATATTATACCAATTTAACAATTCAAGCACCAGACCTCGGCCACAGCCCATCATATTTCCTACACTTGACCAAATCAACCTATGGCTTAAATAAGAAACCATGTAAAATCGCACAACAATGAACATCGTTCCTCCCCAACGACAACAAAGAGCATGAGACGATAACGTCTTAACTCCCAAATTCCTATTTTTTCGGGAAAAACTTGCGGAATATCAAATATTCTTCCTAAATTTGGCAATCCTTAAAGAATAATCATATTTATGTATAAATAGAATGCATTATGGAAACATTGAATCTGATTAAAAACGACCCGTGGTTAGAACCGTTTGCCGACGCCATCAACGGACGCCACCAGCACGCCATCGACAAGGAAGCTGAACTGACGAACGGAGGCAAGAAAAGTTTGTCGGACTTCGCCAGCGGGCATCTCTACTTTGGCTTGCACCAGACGAAGGACGGATGGGTGTTCCGCGAATGGGCTCCCCACGCCACACAAATTTTCCTCATCGGAGACTTCAACGACTGGAAAGAGCAGAAGAAATATGCACTAAAGCCCAAGGCCAACGGCAACTGGGAAATCAAACTTCCCGCCGACGCCTTGCATCACGGCGACCTCTACAAGTTGAAGGTCTATTGGGAAGGCGGATGTGGCGAACGTATCCCGGCATGGGCTACCCGCGTGGTGCAGGATGATCAGACGAAGATTTTCAGTGCACAAGTTTGGGCTCCGGCAAAACCCTACAAGATGAAGAAGCGCGTATTCAAGCCCAACACGGATCCGCTCTTGATTTATGAATGCCACATCGGCATGGCGCAAGACGCCGAAAAGGTAGGCTCCTATCGCGAATTCCAAGAAAACATATTGCCCCGCATCGCCAATGACGGATACAACTGCATCCAGATCATGGCCATCCAAGAGCACCCTTACTATGGCAGCTTCGGCTACCATGTTTCCAGCTTCTTCGCCCCATCCTCGCGCTTCGGCACACCGGATGAGTTGAAAGAACTGATTGACACTGCCCACAAAATGGGATTGTCCGTCATCATGGACATTGTCCACTCACACGCCGTGAAAAACGAAATAGAAGGCTTGGGCAACTTTGCCGGAGACCCCAACCAGTATTTCTATCCCGGCGACCGCCACGAACATCCGGCATGGGATTCTCTCTGCTTCGACTATGGCAAAAACGAGGTGCTGCACTTCCTCCTCTCCAACTGCAAGTACTGGCTGGAAGAGTTCAACTTCGACGGCTTCCGCTTCGACGGAGTGACCTCCATGCTTTATTATAGCCACGGATTGGGCGAAGCCTTCTGCAACTACAACGATTACTTCAACGGACATCAAGATGACAACGCCATCTGTTACCTGACTTTGGCCAACCGCCTTATCCACCAAGTGAAACCTACAGCTATCACCATTGCCGAAGAGGTATCCGGCATGCCCGGTTTGGCTGCCAAGTTTGAGGACGGAGGCTATGGTTTCGACTACCGCATGGCGATGAACATCCCCGACTATTGGATTAAGACCATCAAGGAAAAGATTGACGAAGACTGGAAACCCTCCAGCATGTTCTGGGAAGTGACCAACCGACGCGCCGACGAGAAGACCATCTCCTACGCTGAAAGCCACGACCAAGCATTAGTGGGCGACAAGACCATCATTTTCCGCCTGATAGACGCCGACATGTATTGGCACTTCCAAAAAGGTGACGAAAACTATATGGTGAACCGAGGCATCGCACTGCACAAAATGATCCGCCTCCTCACCGCCAGCACCATCAACGGAGGTTACCTGAACTTCATGGGCAATGAGTTCGGACACCCCGAATGGATAGACTTCCCGCGCGAAGGTAACGGCTGGTCTTACAAATATGCACGCCGCCAATGGGATCTGGTAGATAACAAGAATCTGGATTACCACTACCTGGGCGATTTTGACAAGGCCATGCTGGAGGTCATCAAGAGCGTGCGCAAGTTCCAGACCACCCCGGTACAAGAAATCTGGCACAACGATGGCGATCAGGTACTGGCCTACATGCGCAAGGATTTGGTGTTCGTCTTCAACTTCAATCCCAAGCAATCTTTCACCGACTATGGCTTCCTGGTACCGGAAGGTGCCTACGAGATCATCTTGGATTCGGACAATCCAGCTTTCGGAGGCAATGGTTTGAATGATGATACTATCACCCACTTCACGATGCCCGACCCCCTCTACAAAAAGGATAAGAAAGGCTGGATGAAACTCTACCTGCCTGCACGCACAGCCATGGTGCTCCGGAAGAAAAAGAAATAAGCGGACGAGTTGACAAAACTTCAGAAGCTACAAAAACAAGGGGATGAGGAAACAAGTGAAAAACTTGCACCTCATCCCCTTCGTCAACTTGTACTTTTCTTTTAAAACGGTACAGAATCATTTGCGGGCGCATCAAAAGGATTGCCCTGCATCGGCATATCCATAGCCGAAGGTGGTGGCGGCACAGCAGGCGCACCAATAGGGGTGTTCATGCTGGAACCACGCATCACACCGCCCCCTTCGCCAGGAGGAGGCACGCGATTATCATCCACATTCTCGAAACGAGTGTATTGCCCAATAAAACGTAAACGTACATCGCCTACAGCACCATTACGATGCTTAGCAATAATAATCTCAGCCAAGCCACGCAGGTCGGTACCATCCGCCGAAGTATAAATTTTGTAGTACTCCGGTCGGTGAATGAAACAGACCATATCCGCATCCTGCTCGATGGCACCGGACTCACGCAGATCGCTCAATTGGGGACGCTTGCCCTCCTCACCCTCGCGGTTCTCCACGCCACGGTTCAACTGGGAAAGAGCAATGATAGGGATATTCAATTCCTTGGCCAAGCCCTTCAGAGAACGAGAGATTGTGCTGACTTCCTCCTGACGATTACCATAGGACATGCCGCTGGCATTCATCAACTGCAAATAGTCGATGATAATAACCTTCACACCATGTTCGCGCACCAAACGCCTCGCCTTGGTACGAAGTTCAAAAACGGAAAGAGAGGGTGTGTCGTCCACGTATAGAGGAGCATCCAACAAATCACGCAACTTATAGTCCAGTTGCTGCCATTCATAATCGGCCAACTGACCACTCTTGATTTTTTCACTGGGAATCTCACAAACATTGGAAATAAGACGATTGACCAACTGCACATTGCTCATTTCCAACGAGAACAAAGCCACAGGATTATGGAAGTCCACCGCAATATTTTTTGCCATGGAGAGCACAAAAGCTGTCTTACCCATGGCAGGACGGGCAGCAATGATAATCAAGTCAGAGTTCTGCCAACCAGAAGTGATCTTGTCCAGCTTATGGAAACCGCTTTCCAAGCCGCTCAAGCCATCGGTACGGGCAGCGGCTTTCTGAATCTGCTCCACTGCCTGGGCAATGACAGGATTGATTTGCGTATAGTCCTTCTTCAAATTCTGCTGGGAAATCTCGAAAAGTTTCCCTTCAGCTTCCTGCATCAAGTCGTCCACATCTACGGTCTCATCGAAAGCCTTCGTCTGGATATTGCTTGTATAGGTGATCAACTCGCGGGCCAATGCCTTTTGGGCGATGATACGTGCATGATATTCAATGTGTGCCGACGAAGCCACCTTGCTGCTCAACTGGGCCAGGTAGAAAGGACCTCCCACCTCCTCCAGTTCTCCACGCTTGTTTAACTGCTCCTTAACGGTCAGGATATCCACGGGCTTCTGATTGATAGCCAGGTCGGTGATGGCCGAATAGATTAACTGGTGCTTATGTTCGTAGAAGGACTCCGGACGCAAAATCTCGCTGACCAGCGAATAAGCGTCCTTCTCAATCATCAAGGCACCCAGCACAGCCTCCTCCAATTCGGGAGCCTGGGGCTGGATACGTCCATAATCATTCACAGGTTGCACCGTTTTGCTTTTCGGTGTCCGGCTTCTTCTATTATTCGTACTATTTTCTGCCACGGAATGCTTGTTATTTTAGGTCGTTTCTCTTCAAAAGGGGGACAAAGATACGATTTTTCTTCGTTTTTCCGAAAAAAACGTAGACCCAATGTGATTTTTTCATAGCTTTGCCTACTGATAAGCGAAAAACACTTAATTTTCATTTTTTAGTATCACAAAGTTATGAAAACATGTAAACTAAAAGCGATTCTTCTGCTCGCCATTGCCCTCCTGGCTCTGCCCACGTTCGGACAAGGACTGAAGGCGTTCAAGTTGAAGAACGGTCTTTCCGTATATATATGGGAAGACAACACGAAATCAGACGTGTTCGGCATCGTGGCCGTACGCGCAGGTTCCATCAACGAACCGGCAGAATACACCGGCTTAGCGCACTATTTGGAACACGTCATGTTCAAGGGCACCGACCAAATTGGCGCATTGGACTGGAGCAAGGAGAAGCCCATCTATGACCAAATCATCGCCAAATATGATGAAATGGCCACCACTACCGACCCCGTCCAGAAAGCAGCCATCGGAAAGGAAATCAATGACCTGACCGTAGAAGCCGGCAAAGTGAGCGTCTCTAACGAATTCTCCGACCTCATGGAAAGCATCGGCGGAAAGAACCTCAACGCTGGTACCAGCTATGACCTGACCTATTACCACAACTCCTTCCCCGCCTACCAGATTAACAAATGGCTGGAGATTTCCTCGCAACGCTTCATTCATCCTGTATTCCGCACCTTCCAATCTGAGCTGGAGAATGTGTACGAAGAATATAATATGTATCAAGACAATCCCGGAAACCAACAAAGCAACTTCCTCCGTTCGAAGGCCTTCGAAGGACATCCCTATGCACGGGACATCATCGGCCTGCCTGAACATCTGAAGAACCCGCACCTGAGCAAGCTCATCGACTTCTACAACGAATGGTATGTGCCTGAGAACATGGTACTCATTCTCGTAGGCAACGTCAACGCCCAGCAGATTGCCGGACGTATCGCCGGAACCTTCGGACGCTTGGAAGCCAAACCTTTGCCTACGCGCAAGACCTATCCCGACTTGGAAATCAAAGGACGCACCCAATACTCCGCCAAGGTGGGTATCTACCCCAGTGTCTGCCTCGTCTATCCTGGTGTCCCCGCCGGACATCCCGACGAGCTCCCGCTGGAGATAGCCATGTCCCTCCTGAGCAACGGTGACCACACGGGCACCCTGGACAAGCTGACGCTGGATGGCGAGCTGACCGACTGCGGTGCTTCGCCCATGACCATGCGCGAGCAGGGACGCAACCTCGTGCAGTGCATCCCCCTCTACGATGAAAACCAACGCCGGTTTGAATCTAACAAGAGCACGGAGAAGAAAGCCTTGAAAGCCATCCAGCAAGTGGCCAATGGAGAATTCCAAGACTGGCAGGTAGAGGCTATCAAGATGAACATGTGCCGTGACTTCGACGTGCAAATGGAATCCAACACCTTCAAAGGACACCTCCTGATGGATGCCTTCATCAATGGGAAAGATTTGGCCAAAGTGCTGAACTACAAGGATGAAGTAATGGCCATCACCACGGACGACATCAAACGCGTGGTGAAGCAATACCTGGGCGATAACTACCTTGCCCTCTATATTGAACAAGGCAAGGGCAAAAAAGGCGAAAAGATCCAGAAACCCGGATACAAACCCATCGAACCGCCTGTAGGCAAGCAATCGCTCTATGCCATGCAGTTCAAAAACATGCCCATTGGACAAGTGGAAGAGAAATTTATTGACTTCAGTGATGTCAAAGTGCAGGCCCTGAACGACCGCTCCAAACTGTACTACACACCCAATACAGAGAACAACGTCTTCAGTCTTACGCTGCGCTACGGTGCCGGCGAGCGCGAATTCCCCAAGCTGGGCATTGCCGCCGAGTTGATGAACAATGCCGGCGTGATGGGTGCCTACGAACCTCAGCAACTCAAGGAGGAATTGAGCAAACTCAACGCTACCTGCCAAGTATGGGCCAGCGACGATTATCTCTACATCATGATGCGTGGTTATGAGCCTACCCTGCCTCAAGCCTGCCAGTTGCTTTCCCGCCAGATCCTCATGCCCCAGCTGGACGACAAACAGCTGAGCCGCCTGAAAGGATCTGCCCTCGGCAGTCGCCAGCAACGCAAGGATGATGTCAGCACCCTGGCCGATGCCTTGTCACAATACGTGCGCTATGGAGAAAAATCTGACTACATTGACGAGCTGACCGACATGCAGATGCTTGAATTGCAAATCTCAGAACTGACAGGTGACATCAATCGGGCAGCCAACTACGAAGCTGAAATCTTCTATTGCGGCAACCTGCCCTTCGAACAAGTCACTCAAATACTCAGCACCAACCTGCCCCTCGTGGCTAACGAACGCCCCAGCACCTCGCCCCAAGACAAGCCACTGGTTTCTGTTACGGAGAATACCATCTACTTCCTGCCCAACAACGATGCCGAGCAGGCACAAATTTTCTTCTTCATGCCCATGGGGGCCTATGACAAGAAAGATGACGTGCAACGCGACGCCTTCAACCAATACTTCTCCGGAGGTTTTGGCGGACTGGTGATGAATGAAATCCGCGAAAAACGCTCCATGGCCTACTATGCTAGTGCCTACGTCATGACCCCCGCCGTGCCTGGCAATCCCACCTATATGTATGGGCACATCGGCACGCAAAATGACAAGGTGAACGATGCCATGGACGTATTCATGGGTCTGGTGAACGACATGCCCCGCAACGCCGAACGCATAGACAACATCAAGAGTTATCTGCGTCAGGAAGCTCTGAGCAGCCATCCCGACTTCCGCAGCAAGTCACAATACCTGCGCTCCATCCAGCGCATGGGCTATACAAGTGACCCTGCACAGGAAAACTTGCCGAAGATTGATGCGCTTACTTTCGACGACATTGTCAACTTCTACACGCAAAACGTCCAAGGCAAACCCTACGCCATCGGCATCATCGGCAATCCGAAGATGATCGACCTGGACAAGCTGGCCAAGTATGGCAAGATCGTGAAACTGAACGACCGCAAATTGTTCAACACGAAGGACACACTGTTCTAAAAGAAGCACCTGTACAACAATCCCTCGCGAAAACATTGCTTCCGCGAGGGATTGACCTCAACTATCCGAAGGAATGGCCAACGGGCTATTCCTTCGGTTTTTCTGCTCCTTTCCCCTCGCTGTCACCCCCGGAAAGTATAGGCAGACAAATATTGTACTTCACGGAGAGAACGCGCACCACGAACACCGTGACTCCCCCCGCCACCTGACATACGAAGGCATCCGCCCCAAACTTCCAACACGCCCAATACACCGTGCCACCCACCACGCACGCCATGGCGTAAATCTCTTTGCGGAAGATGAGCGGCGTCTCGTTGATGAGCACATCACGAATGACACCTCCAGCCGCACCGGTGATGCTACCCATGATGATGGCCACCCAAAACGGATGTCCCAAAGCCAATGCCTTGCCACATCCCACCACGGTGAACAACGCCAGGCCGATGGCATCAAACGTGAAGAGCGTGTTGTTCAAATGGACAATATGCTTGCCAAAAATAATGACCCACACCAAAGCCAATCCCGTACAAAGCAAGTAGATGGGATCTGTCATCCACGCCGGGGTCACATCCAACAACACATCGCGGATGGTACCTCCGCCCACAGCCACGGCAAATCCGCACACATAGGCACCAAACCAGTCGAATCTCTTGGCCGAAGCCAGACGTATGCCACTCACGGCAAACGCAAATGTACCGATGAAATCGAGTATCTGAACAAATGTAGGCATTACCATATCAATAATACTTAGGTATGAAATTGCGGGCAAAGGAACGAAAATTCCCGCAAATACACTAACTTTGTCCCCGTGTAATTACAATATCAACCTCCAAAAACGGAACGTACGCTATGGAAATAACCAACTCTGAATTCGTCATCAGCAATACCGACGTGCGCAAATGCCCCGCCACGGCATTCCCCGAATATGCCTTCATCGGGCGCTCCAACGTGGGCAAATCCAGCCTCATCAACATGCTGACCAACCACAAGGGATTGGCCATGACCTCCGCCCGGCCGGGCAAGACCATGCTGATCAACCACTTCCTCATCAACAAGAGCTGGTATCTGGTAGACCTTCCCGGCTATGGATACGCCAAGCGCGACCAGAAGTCACAAGAGCAAATCCGGCAAATTATCGAAAGCTACATCTTGCGACGCGAGCAGATGACCTGCCTCTTCCTGTTGATCGACAGCCGCTTAGAGCCTCAACGCATAGACTTGGAATTCATCGAATGGCTGGGAGAGAACGGCATACCCTTTGCTCTGGTCTTCACCAAAGCCGACAAGCTGGGCACGGGCAAACTGAAAACCAACGTGCAGGCTTATCTCGAAAAGCTCACCGAGCAATGGGAAAAGTTACCCCCCCACTTCATCACCTCATCCGAAGACCGCACCGGACGCCAAGAACTGCTGGGCTACATTGACAGCATCAACAAAGAACTGAGCCGCAATCCCCGCGCACAACAACCGAAAGAATAATTTTTATACAGTAACTGCATCCAAGTATGAAGAGAAATTCATACCTTTGCAGAGTATTTAACATCTACTACTACACAATGAGCGAAAAAGCACCCTTTATGGTATTCTCGGGGACAAACTCGAGGTACTTGGCAGAAAAAATCTGCGCCAGTCTCAATTGCCCTTTGGGGAACATGAACATCACCCACTTTGCGGATGGTGAATTTGCCGTGTCCTACGAGGAATCCATCCGCGGGGCACACGTTTTCCTCGTGCAATCCACCTTCCCGAACTCGGACAACCTGATGGAACTCCTGCTGATGATCGATGCGGCCAAACGCGCCTCAGCCAAGAGTATCGTAGCCGTAATTCCCTACTTCGGATGGGCCCGCCAGGATCGCAAGGATAAACCTCGTGTCTCCATCGGCGCCAAGTTGGTAGCCGACCTGCTGTCCGTAGCCGGCATCGACCGACTGATTACAATGGATCTCCATGCTGACCAGATCCAAGGATTCTTCAACATTCCCGTTGACCATCTCTATGCTTCGGCCGTTTTCCTGCCCTACATCGAATCACTGCACTTGGACGAATTGGTCATCGCCACACCAGATGTGGGCGGATCCAAACGTGCCAGCACCTTCTCCAAATACCTGGGCGTGCCCTTGGTGCTGTGCAACAAGACCCGTGAAAAAGCCAATGTTGTGGCTACCATGCAGATTATTGGTGATGTAAAAGACAAGAACGTCATCCTCATTGACGACATCGTGGACACGGCAGGTACCATTACCAAGGCTGCAAATATCATGATGGAAGCAGGTGCCAAATCCGTGCGTGCCATTGCCAGCCACTGCGTCATGTCCGACCCGGCATCGTTCCGTGTACAAGAATCTGCCCTGACAGAGATGGTCTTCACAGATAGCATCCCGTACGCCAAGAAGTGCGACAAGGTGAAGCAGCTGAGCATCGCGGATATGTTTGCCGAAACCATTCGCCGCGTGATGAACAACGAGTCCATTAGCTCGCAATACATCATCTGACACAGAAATACTATTCGCAAAATAAATCCGTTTCAATGCCAGTAATGGCAAAATACCCGGTGGCTAAACACCGAGGTAATTTATCTCTCAAAAAGTACTTGAAAGACCATGGTTTATAGGGGAGTTTGTCGAGATGACACACTCCCCTGATTTTTTCCAGCCCAAAGACAAAGCCAGACGCGATATTTTTGCTATTTTTGCACTCGAATTTGCGATATACATCATCAGACGATATATGAAGTTTTCCGAACTAGACCTGAACGACCAAGTGCTGGACGCACTGGACGCCATGCGCTTCGAAGAGTGCACCCCCATACAAGAAAAATCCATCCCCGTCATCCTTGAGGGCCGCGACCTGATAGCCGTGGCACAGACGGGTACCGGCAAAACCGCCGCCTACATGCTGCCCATCTTGAACAAATTGTCCGAAGGCGGTTATCCCGAAGATGCTATCAACTGTATCATCATGGCTCCCACCCGCGAACTGGCACAGCAGATTGACCAACAGATGCAAGGCTTCTCCTACTTCCTGCCTGTATCCGGTGTAGCCGTCTATGGAGGAAACGACGGCGTCCTCTTTGAGCAACAAAAAAAGGGCTTGACGTTGGGGGCCGATGTGGTTATCGCTACCCCTGGACGCCTCATTGCCCACCTCAGTTTGGGTTACGTAGACTTGTCGCGCGTATCATTCTTCGTGTTGGATGAAGCCGACCGAATGCTGGATATGGGCTTCTATGACGACATCATGCAGATTGTGAAGTGCCTGCCCAAGGACAGGCAGACCGTGATGTTCTCAGCCACCATGCCTGCCAAAATTCAGCAGTTGGCACAAAACATCCTGCACGATCCTGTAGAAGTAAAACTGGCAGTATCGAAGCCTGCGGACAAGATTGTGCAGGCTGCCTATGTCTGCTACGAACAGCAGAAACTGGGCATCATCAAGAGCCTCTTTGCCGAACAAGTACCCGAGCGTGTCATCATCTTTGCTTCGTCCAAACTGAAAGTCAAAGAAGTGACCCGTGCCCTACAACGCATGAAGTTGAACGTGGGCGAGATGCACAGCGACCTAGAGCAGGCCGAGCGCGAAGACGTGATGTACCGCTTCAAGGCCGGACACATCAACATCCTAGTGGCTACCGATATTGTAGCTCGCGGCATTGACATTGACGATATCCGTCTGGTCATCAACTACGACGTACCCCACGACAACGAGGACTACGTACACCGCATCGGTCGCACAGCACGTGCCAACAACGACGGTGTAGCCCTGACCTTCGTCAGTGAAAAAGAACAGGGTAAATTTGCTGGCATCGAACGATTCCTGGGCAAGGAAATCTACAAGATTTCTATACCCGCCGAATTGGGCGAAGCACCTGAGTATCGCCCTGCTGCCGGTGGCAAAGGAGGAAACAGAGGACACGGCGGACGGAACTCCCGGCGAAAAGGAAACAAAAATCGAAAAGAAAAGAAATAATTCTCTGTGTGGTGATAAATGTACTAAAATCTGTTAAGTCCGATGGTGCAGCTTTTCTAATGGAATGAAAGCCACTAAATTTGCAAGAAAAGCCATATGCTGCTAAGTCAATTTGAAGGTCGTTTTCCGAC
>JAHLFO010000051.1 GCA_018883785.1 Candidatus Bacteroides intestinipullorum | reverse complement strand
GTCGTCGATACGGCTCATGGGCACTTCACCTTCCTCCACCAGTTCCTTCAGCAAGGGGCAGAAGTCCCAGTTGTAAGGATCCATGCTCATGTCGATGCCGGCGTTGATGGCCAGCTTGATGGCTTCCTTCTCGGAGCCGACGATGTGGTCGCGGCTATAGAGGTTGACGATGTCGGCCCAGTCTGTCACGATCATGCCGTCCCAGTTCAGTCCTTCCTTCAGCCAGCCCGTCAGCAGCTCGTAGTTGGCGTGGAAGGGCAAACCGTTGTTCATGGCAGAGTTCACCATCAGCGACAGGGCGCCTGCCTTGGCCATCTCCACATAGGGGGCGAAGTGCTTCTCGCGCATGTCCTGCTCGGTGATGGACGAAGGCGTACGGTCCTTGCCGGACACGGGCACGCCGTAGCCCATGAAGTGCTTCATGCAGGCAGCCACGTGATAGAGGTCGATGTGGTTGGGGTCTTCGCCCTGGAAACCGAGGACGGCTTCGCGGCCCATCTCGGCATTCAGGTAGGCATCCTCACCATAGTTCTCCCACATGCGGGGCCAACGCGGGTCGCGGCCCAGGTCGACCACCGGGGCATACGTCCAGGGGATGCTTCCTGCACGGGTCTCGTAGGCGGAAATTTCGGCACCGATACGGGTCAGTTCACGGTTGAACGTGGCGCCCATGTTGACGCCCTGCGGGAAGAGCGTGCCGCCCAGCGTATAGGTGGTGCCGTGAATCTGGTCCACGCCGTAGATGTCGGGGATGCCGATTTCTTCCATGGACTTCTCCTGGATGCGGGTGATGATTTCCTGCCACTTCTCGGGCGTTTGTGCCACGCTGTTGGGCACGTTCAGGATGGAGCCGACCTTATACTTGGTGATGACGCTGTCCAACTTGGCCTCGTCCATCTGCCACCCTTTTTGAGCCTCAATGCCCTGGATGCGCATATACATCTGCACCATGACGTCCTGCGAAGGCACGCCGCCGGACAGGTCGAATTCCTTCTCGATGCCGTACTTCTTCAGCACTTTCTTCAGAGCCTTGACGTCAGGGTTCTTCATGTCGATGCCCTCGAAGGGGTTGACACGCTTCTGGATGACGTCGATGGTCAGTTCGCACATCTGTCCGATTTTCTCTTCCAAGGTCATTTTGCCAAGGATTTCCTCCACGCGCTGCTCGATTTTCTCGTCACGCGGAATGGCGGGCGCTACGGCCTGCGCCGCTGCGGACAGGACTGCGCCTGCCGCCACACAAGTCATTAAAAACTTCTTCATATAGGTATTATAACATTTGGTTGTTTTTTCACGAGGGCAAATATATCAAATTTACCTGATATGCGATTCATCCCGAAAGCATAATTTGACAAAACAGGCATACAACTGAAACAAAACATCACCTATATGCCTGCTCCTGCGGTCATCGCTTCAGCAAATTCAGCTCTACCTGGGGCTTGAGGATGTCGTTCACCTTCTCTGACGAGGCAGCCACATCAGCCTTCAGCGTAGTCTTGATGTCGCGCGACGAAGCGCCCACCAGGAACTTGTATTCGCCTTCGTCCACCACCCAAGAGGACGTGGCGTCATCAAACGAAGCCAGGTCGCGCGCGTTGACGGTCAGTACGACGTTCACCGTCTCGCCGGGTTTCAGCTCGGCGGTCTTGGCGAAGGCTTTCAGCTCCTTGTCGGGCTTGTTAGCCTTGGCGGCATCGGGGGCGGAGACGTAGAGTTGCACCACTTCCTTGCCGGGCATCCGTCCGGTGTTGGTCACGTCGACACGCACGGTGTACGAGCCGTTGGCCTCCTCGATGACGGGATTGGTGTACTCGAACGTCGTGTAGCTCAGGCCGTAGCCGAAGGGATAGGACACCTGGCGGTTGAAACTGTCAAAATAGCGGTAACCCACGTAGATGTCTTCCTCGTAGTCGGTATAGTCCAAGTTCTCCACCCGGCCTTCCTTGCGGGCTTCGCGTTCGGTAGCCACGAGGGCAACGTCCGAAACCAGGTTGACGGGGAAGTTGGCCGTAGAGGCATGGTCCTGGTAATGCACGGGGAAGGTCATGGCCAGCTTTCCGCTGGGCGAAACTTTTCCGCTGAGGATGTCGGCCACGCTGTTGCCGCCCTCCTGTCCGCCTTGCCATGCACAGAGGATGGCATCGGGCTGCGACTTCCACGAAGCGGTCTCGATGGCGCCGCCTATGTTGAGGACGACGATGACCTTCTTACCGACGGCATGGTATGCCCGGCAGACGTCGGCAATGAGTTGCTGCTCAGCCTTGCTCAGGTCGAAACCGGAGGAAGCCCGGTCGCGGAACTCGCCGGATCCGCGTCCCAGCGTGATGATGGCCGCATCGGCCTTGGCAGCCTGGGCCGTCAGTTCGGCAGCGCTGATTTCCATCTCTTCGGGCAGGACAACGGGCATAAAGGCTGCATACGGGTCTTTGCCCGTAGGTTTCAGGCGTTCCTTCTCGGCAGCGATGTGGGCCTTATACTTGGCCTCCAGCGCATCGTCGGTCGCGTATCCCGCGTTCTTCAGTCCTTCGGGCAGGGAGACGGTGTAGGCGCGGTTCACGTTGCCCGAGCCCGTGCCGCCTGCAATGAAGTCGTAGGACGTGCACCCGTAAAGGGCGATGTTCTTCACCTCCTTGCCCAAGGGCAGGGCGTCGCCCTGGTTCTTCAGCAGCACCATGCCTTCAGTGGCCGACTGCCGGGTGACAGCAGCATGGGCCTTCAGGTCGGGCTTGTTGCTGAACGCATAGCCTTTGAACTTGGGCGTCTGGAGAATCATCTCAAGGACACGCTTGACGTTGAGGTCCAGCACGGCCTCATCCAGCTTGCCGCTCTTCACGCCTTCCACGATGTCGGTGTACTGGCGGTCATAGCCGGGTTGCAGCATGTCGTTGCCAGCCTTCATCTGGGCCACGGCGTCCTTGCCGCCAAACCAGTCGGTCATCACCATGCCGGAGAATCCCCACTCGTCGCGCAGCAGCGTGGTGAGCAATTCGGGACTCTCGGAGGTATAGACGCCGTTCAGGTAGTTATAAGAAGACATCACCGTCCAAGGCTTGCCTTCCTTGACGGCTATCTCAAAACCTTTCAGGTAGATTTCGCGCAGGGCACGCTGCGACACGCGGGCGTCGTTGGCCGTGCGGTTGGTCTCCTGGTTGTTCACGGCAAAGTGCTTGATGCTGGTCCCCACGCCGTTGCTCTGCACGCCGCGCACGTAGGCAGCAGCCATCTTGCCGCTCACCACGGGGTCTTCGGAGTAATACTCAAAGTTGCGTCCGCACAGCGGGTTGCGGTGGATGTTGAGGGCCGGTGCCAGCAGGACGTCGGCTCCGTACTCCAGCACCTCGTTGCCAATGGCTTTGCCGACGTTCTCCACCAGGTCCGTGTCCCACGTCGACGCCAGCAGGGTGCCGATGGGGAAGTGGGTGCAGTAATACGTGGCCGTGTCGCCCTCGCGCTTGGGGTCTATGCGCAAGCCGGCAGGCCCGTCGGCCAGTACAACGGCCGGGATGCCCAGGCGCTCGATGGGATAGGTGGTTCCGGCAGCTCCGGGCACGATGTTGCGCGTCTCTCCGATGACGGCACTGTCGCCGGAGAACCCGCTCATGCCGGTGCCGATGAGCAAGTGTGCTTTTTCTTCCAGGGTCATGGCGCCGATGACATCCTCAAGGGGTGCCTGGCCCAACTGCGGTACATGGCTACAGCCACACAGGGTGGCGGCTGCGACGGCCGCCGAAAAGAATAGTTTCTTCATTTTTTGGAGGAGGTATAAAAGGTAAATGATAATTTAGCAGTTAAATGAAGAATGAAGAATCGCGCTTCGCGCAAAATGAAGAATCTTTGTTGGAAGCGGGGCTGCGCCACAATTCTTCATTCATCATTCTTCATTCTTCATTAAAGTGCGCTCCGCGCACATAACTTCTGTTTATTTGAACAGCTTCGGTGCGAACTCCGTCAGATAGATGCGCCAGTTGCGCCAGATGTGTCCGCCCTCGCTTTCGTAATACTCATACTTGTAGCCGCGCTCGTCCAGCAGCTTGCGGTAGTCCGTATTGGCCTGGTAGAGGAAGTCGGTCTTGCCGATGCCAATCCAATAGAGGGCCGGCTTCTTGGCAAATTGCGTCGCCAGCTTCTGGTCGAAGTCGTCGTAGATAGGCGACTTCACCTTCTGGTCGGGCATGATGGCCGCCGAGAACAGACCCACGTAGTTGAACATATCGGGATATTGCTTGGAGATGTGCAGCGAGTGGTAGCCGCCCATGGACAGGCCGGCGATGGCGCGGTTCTTCTTGTTGGCCTTCGTGCGATAGGTCTTGTCGATGAACTTCACCACATCGGGGAAGGCGGTCTCGAAGCTACCCTCCATCGTCTTGGGCAGGTTCATCGAGGGAGCTTTGAAGCCATACTGTGTCTCGCCCGGAGCAGCCTCCTGCGAGGCGTTGCCATTGGTCATGACGACAATCATCGGCTCGGCTTTGCCTTGTGCGATGAGGTTGTCCAGGATTTGCGACGTGCGTCCCAGGGCAATCCAAGCCTCTTCGTCGCCGCCCATGCCGTGCAGCAAGTAGAAGACGGGATAACGCTTGCCGCTCGTCTCGTAGCCCGCAGGGGTATAGACCGTCAGGCGGCGCTTCATGCCCAGCGTGGGGCTGTCATACCAGATGCGCGACACGGTGCCGTGGGGCACGTCGTTCACCTTGTAGAGGTCGGCCCGTCCGCCGCCGATGAGGAAGACGTTGGTCACCGTGGCCACGTCACGAATCATGTAGACATTGGCAGGATCCATCATCTTCAGGTCGTCCACGATGAAGGAATAGCTGTACAGCTCGGGAGCCAAGGGTTCGGGCGTGGTGTATTCCCACACGCCGTCCTTGCCTTCTTTCAGGTCGGCCACGCCCGGCCCGTCGAACTCGCCGAAGGGGGTCTGAATTTTCTGCGTGGGCAGGAAGTCGCCGGTCACTTGCACCTTGACGGCCTTCGGGGCTTTCAGGCGGAAGGTGACGGTGTTGTTGTCATGTACTTCGGGGGACACCACCGGGGCGCCTCCCCACAAAGCCTGTTGGGCGTAGGTCATCACGCCGAGCAGCAGGCATACGGATAAAAGAAGAATTTTTTTCATTGGATGTATGGATTAAATGATAAGTTATCGATTAAATGAAGAATGAAGAATCGCGCTTTGCGCAAAATGAAGAATCTTTGTTGGAAGCGGGGCTGTGCCACAATGCTTCATTTTTCATTCTTCATTCATCATTCTTCATTAAAACGCGCTTGCGCACGCTAATTTCCTATTTATTTGAACAGTTTCGGCGCGAACTCCGTCAGATACACGCGCCAGTTGCGCCAGATGTGGCCGCCGTCGCTCTCGTAGTATTCATACTTGTAGCCGTGGTCGTCCAGGTACTTGCGGTAGTCCGTCACGCTCTGGTAGACGAAGTCGGTCTTGCCGCAGGCGATGAAGTAGAGTGCGGGCTGCTGGGCAAACTGTGCCTTGAGCCGGCCCTCGAAGTCGGCATAGGCGGGGACGTCGGGGTTGCTCTTCGTGTTGGGCGCGCCGGAGAACAGGCCCACGTAGCCGAACATGCCCGGGTAGAGGCGCGAGATGTTGCCGGAGTGGAAGCTGCCCATCGACAGGCCGGCGATGGCGCGGCTCCGCTTGTTGGCCTTCGTGCGGAAGGTCTTGTCAATGAACTTCACCACGTCGGGGAAGGCGGTCTCGAACGCGCCCTGGCTCACCTCTTTGGAGTCCTCGGAAGCCATCGTGGGCACGACGAAGCCCTTGGACGATTCGCCCGGGGCGGCCTGCTGCCAGGCGTTGCCGTTGGTCATGACGACAATCATCGGCTCGGCCTTACCCTGTGCAATGAGGTTGTCCAGGATCTGCGACGTGCGGCCCAGGGCCATCCAAGCCTCCTCGTCGCCACCGGCGCCGTGCAGCAGGTAGAAGACGGGGTAACGCTTGCCGCTCGTCTCATAACCCGCAGGGGTGTAGACCGTCAGGCGGCGTTCCATGCCCAGCGTGGGACTGTCATACCACATGCGGCGCACGGTGCCGTGGGGCACATCGTTCACCTTGTAGAGGTCGGCCCGTCCGCCGCCAATGATGAAGATATTGGTCACCGTGGCCACGTCGCGGTTGATGTAGACGTTGGCGGGGTCCAGCATCTTCAGCCCGTCCACGATGAAGGAGTAGCTGTATAGCTCGGGGCCGAGGGGTTCGGGCGTGGTGAATTCCCACACGCCGTCCTTGCCTTCCTTCAGGTCGGCGATGCCGGAGGCCTCCCACACGCCGCGCGGCGTCTGGACGGGGATGGGCGGCAGGAAGTCGCCCGTCACCTGCACGCGCACGGCCTTCGGCGCTTTCAGGCGGAAGGTCACGGTGTTGTCGTCATGGATTTCGGGAGAAACCACCGGGGCACCTCCCCACAAGGCCTGCTGGGCGTAGGTCATCAGGCCCATCAGGCACAATACGGAGAAAAGAAGTATCTTTTTCATTGGATGTATGGATTAAATGATAAGTTAGTAGTGTTTAGTGATTAGTGTTTAGTGATTAGTAAGGCGTTCGATAGCAATGTACTAATCACTCATCACTAACCCCTAATCGCTAAAATAAATTCCTATTTCCCAAAGCAGCGGCTGACAAACGGCAGGCACGTGAAGAGCGCCGTGTGCCAGTACTCGTTGGTATGCCCGCCGTCGCGCACGCGGAACTGCATGGGGATGCCGGCGGCACGCATGGCCTGCATGAATTCGATGTTGCGGTCCAGCAGGAAGTCGTCGTCACCGCAGTCCACAAACCACTGCACGGTGCGCAGGGCAGCCTTGCGGGCGTCGTCGGCCTCGGTGACATACTTGATGCAGCTATGCTCCTGCACCGAGCGGTTCAGCTTGCCCATCATGTCGTCGGGGTTTGCCGCCGGGATGCCGCCCACGGCGGGGAGGTCCATCAGGGCGCTCATGGCGTAGGCCGCGCAGAAGAGGTCGGGGTGACGCTGGGCGTAGCTGGCCGTGCCGCCCCCGCCCATGGACAGGCCGGCGATGGCGCGGTGCTGCTTGTCGCCGATGACGCGGTAGGTCTTCTCAATGTAGGGCATGAACTCCTGATAGAAGAAGTCCTCGTAGGGCCAGCCCGGCATGTTGAAGTAGCCGTTCTGGTATTTGGTCGGCGGATTGCCACCGGCGTTGGGACTGACGATGATCATCTCGCACGCCTCGCCCGAGTCCATCAGCTGGTCGGCCACCTCGTTGGCGCGCTGGTCGTGAAACCAGCCCAGGTTGGTCCCGATCACGCCGTGCAGCAGGTAGAGGATGGGATACTTGCGGTCCGGCTGCGCCTCGTAGCTCTTGGGCAGATAGATGGTGTAGGCGCGCCAGGCTTTCAGGTTCTCGCTGTAGATACTGTCCGTCACGACCTTGCTCATCGGTCCCCACAGGGCTTGTGCCTGGAGGGAGGCAGAACAAAGCAGACAGAACAAAAGGAATAGTTTTCTCATCATTTTCATTCGTTTTTTTATGGCAGGGGGGCCGGAAGGCGTTCCCGGGCATCCTCCTGCAAAGTAAAGGATTTTTTCGTTTACTAAGACGCCGCTCCCCCGTTTTTTTTTTATCGCCCGATGTTGCGGACGTCATACACCACCTTGCAGATGCCATCGGACAGGCTGCGCGTGGTGGGCGGCTGGGGGATGGCCGGGTTGTCATAGGGCTGGGAGCCTTCCTGGTCGCCATCGGCCAGGCGGCGTGCCAGCTTCTTCTGCGTCTGGATGTAACCCAGGGGCAGGGACTTCTTCAGGTAGGGATAGTGCCCGCACCAGATGCGGCTGATGCCCTTCTCCTGCATGAGCTGCTCCATGCGGCAGCAGGACTGGTAGAACGTCTCCAGCGGCAACATCGGCTCGCATTGCAGCCACACCTCGCCCGAGCCGAAGGCGTCGCCCGAGTAGCAGTCGCCCTGCGCATAGTCCAGCAGCACCACCGATCCGGGCGTATGGCCCGGCATGAGAGCCACTTCCAGCTGCCGGCCGCCCAGGTCGAACACCTGCCCTTCGTGCAGGTAGCGCACCGTGCCCTTGTAGTCCTTGGTGCGCTCGGCTATCAGCACGCTGTCGTTGCGGTGCATCCACACCTCGTCAAAATAGCCGATGCACCCGGCATGGTCCGGATGGGCGTGGGTGATGATGACGTCATAGGGCTTGTCCGTGATGCGCTCCACGATCTGGTCCAGGTCGGCGCAACGGGTGCCGGCGTCAATCAGCGCGGCACGCCCGGTGCCTTCCAGCAGGTACATGGTGGTATAGTCCCAAGTCTCGAAGACCCAAGTCTTGTCCTTCAGAAGGGAAACGGTCACTTCGTCGTTCTTGAAGACGACCTGCGACCACACGCCGCAGACAGGCAGCAAGGCCAGTATCAACAATATCCATTTTCTCATAGCTCGCATAGTGTTTACATTAGCAGAATCAGAAGTGTGGAGGAAACTCCCGCAGGCTTCCCTGCGGGAGAGGCTTCACAGTTGCCCGATAGGACAGGGACCCAAGGGCTTACCAACCGGGGTTCTGCTCCATGTTGGGGTTCACATCCATCTCGCGCAAGGGGATGGGCAGCAACTTGTGCTTGGCCTTGAAGCCGTATTCCGTATTGCTGTACGGATAGGTCAGCTCATGACTGGCGATGGAAGTGGTTCCGTCGGCATTGTAGGCCACGCTCCAAGCAAAGGAAGGAATCTGCTTGCCCTGCTGGCCCAGCACTGCTTCGGCATCGCCCCAGCGGACGAGGTCCTGATAGCGGCAGCTCTCCATGCAGAGTTCCAGACGCTTCTCCTTCTTGATGTCGTCCATCGTGACAGAAGTCAAAGGAGCCAGTTGGGCACGGTCGCGCACCTGGTTGATGTAGTCCAGGGCCTTGGAGGCATCCACGCCGCCCTGGATGTGGGCCTCGGCTGCCATCAGCAGCACTTCGGCATAGCGCATGATGCGCAGGTTGTTGTATTGCAGCATCTGCAAGCCGGGATTGTCCATGATGCAGTCCTCCTTCAGCAGGCGGGTCTTCCAGAAGAAGTAGCCTTCGTTGCCCACCAGCGGGTTGCCGCCCATGTTCACCACGCCGATGCTGTTCAGCTGCTCGTAGGTGCGGATGGTCTGGTTCAGGCGGTAGCCGTCCTCGCCTTCCATCTCGACAAAGGCATTATACAGGCCGCTCTGCGGGTTCAACATGCCATAGGAACCGGAGGCAATAAGTTCTCCGGCTTCCGTGCCCGGCGTGTAAGTCAGGATGGACGAACGCCAGCCGATGTTGATGAACAGCTGTGAGAACTGGTTCCAAGCCTGCTCGGCATTGTTCACGCGGTTCAGTTCGAAGATGGCCTCGCAGCAGTTGTTGGTAGAGGCGTGGCCCAACATGCCATAGTCGCTGGCACGGTAGAGGTCGTACTTGCCGGACGCGATGACTTCGTCCAGGATGGCAGCCGCTTCTTGATATTTGCCTTGGAAGAGGTAAGCCTTGCCCAGGAAAGCCTTGGCAGCTTCCACGGTGACACGGATGCCGGTTACCTTGTCATCGACATTGCTTTTCGTAACCAATGCGCCTGATTCGATGGCAGCATTGAACTCATTCTCCACAAAAGCCCAAAGAGCCTCAGGGGTGCTGTTGGACATGTGATACTCTTCTTTAGCCAACACATGGTCCACGATAGGCGCAGTGCCCCACAGGGATACTAGGTAAAAATTGGCCCATCCACGTGCCACGTGTGCCTCGGCCACGGCCTGACGCATCACGGGGCTGTCGCCCGTCACAAAGTCAAGAATCAGGTTGGCCTTGTAGATCAAAGTATAGAGTTGGGTATAGAGGCTCTGGATCGTGCCACTGTCAATGTTGAAATTGAATTCATTCAGTTTCTCCAGGTCCACATTGTCGTTGCGCTGTCCGCCGCCTGCCCAGGCATCGTCGGACATGGCGTTCAACAGCGTGAACCAATTCTGGTGCACATCACGCCACGAGACATACATGGAGGCTACGGCTGACTCGACCTCATCGTCGGTCTTGTAGTATTCTTCAGGAGTTCCGAAACTGCCGTGCTTGGCAATGTTCAAACGGTCTACGCAACCGGTAACCAATACTGCTACCAGTGCCAGCAGCAAGGTTGATAAGTATGTTTTTGTTTTCATCGTTTTTACTGTTTTAAGGGTTAGAATTCGATGTTAAAGCCGAACACGACCTTCTTGGACGTCGGGTAACCACCCATGTCAATACCCATACCGGTGACGGAGTTTGCCGAAGCCTCGGGGTCGAAGCCCGGATAGCTGGTGAAGGTGAAGAAGTCGTCCAGCGAGCAGTAGACGCGCAGGTTGTTGATGTAGGCTTTCTTCAGCCAGTTCTTCGGCAGGGTGTAACCCAGCTGAATCTGCTTGATCTTGAAGTAAGAGCCATTGAACACCACGGCATCGGACATAATGTAACGCTCCATATAGTTGGCACCGGCGCGGGGCTTGGTACCGTCGCGGTTCTCCAGCGTCCAACGGTCGTCGTAGTAGATTTCCTTCAGGTGGTTGGAGCGCGTCTGGTCGGGACGGAACGAAGCGTTGTAAATCTGGTTGCCGGCCGTGCCCGAACCGAAGATGGTCAAGTCGAGACCCTTCCAGGCAGCCGTCAGCGTGAGGCCGAAGGTCACGTCGGGGATAGCGTCGCCGATGTAGCCCAGGTCGCCGTCGCCGATTACGCCGTCACCGTCCAGATCCTTGAAGGTCGGGTCGCCCGTCTCGGGGTCGATGCCGTCAAACTGGTAGCCACGGAAGTAATAGATGGGATAACCCTCCTCAAAATAATTCAGCGTATAGGTGTGGAACGCGGTTCCGCCCACGCGCTGCAAGGACGGGTCGAGGTAGGTCACTTCGTTCTTCAACGTGGCCAGGTTGGCACGGACGCTGTAGCTGAAATCCTTGATGTTGTCGCGCCAGCCCAGTTCAAACTCGAAGCCCTTGTTCTCCACGTTACCGGCGTTGATGGGCGACACCGTGCCGCCTACTACCAGCGAAGGCGTCGTGCCCGTGATGAGCAGGTCTTTCGTGGTCTTCTTGTACCAGTCCATGCTGAAAGTCAAGCGGTCGCGCAGGAAGCGGGCATCGAAACCGAAGTTCAACTGCTCGGAAGTCTCCCATTTCAGGTCGTCGTTACCCATCGAGTTGGGCGCATAGCCGTTCACGAAGTTCAGGGTGTTGCTGGTGAAAGGATACAGGCCGGCGGCACTCACCAGCGAGCTGTACGGATAGTTGCTCAAGGCTGCGAGGCTACCGTTCTGGCCCCAGCTACCACGGATCTTCAAGCTGCTCACCACGTCGCGGATGGGCTGGAAGAACTCTTCTTCGGACACCGTCCAACCGGCAGACACAGCGGGGAAGTAACCCCAGCGGTTGCTGGCGGGCAGCAGGGAGAGGTCGGCGGCATCGGCACGCAGCGAGGCCTGCACCATGTAGCGGCCCTTGTAGTCGTAGCCTACGCGGCCGTAGTAGGACATCTTGGCCGTGCGGGTCTTCTCGCCGCCCACGGTCTTGGTAGCCGTCGTGGCACCGTAGTTCAGGTAGTAGAACAAGGGATTGTTCTTCTGGATGGCGTCTGCGCCGGCTGCCTGAAGCTGGCCGCTGACGTAGTCATACGTCTGTTCCTGGAAAGACATACCAATCATGGCCGATACGGTGTGGGCATCGGCAAAGGTCTTCATGTAGTTGGCAAAGTTCTCCCACTGGTAGTAGATGGTGGTGGAGGACTGCCCGGACAAGCTGTTGACAAAGGGATTGTTCTGCACCGAGTTGCCGTAGAAGGGCAGGCTGACCGCCGACTGGCGGGTGCCGCTCAGGCGGTAGCCGAAGCGCGAAGTGAACGTGAAGCCGTCGAACGGCGTGAGGTCGGCAAACATGGAGCCGGTGACGTTGAAACCGCTGTTCTTGGTGATGTTGTTCTTCATCATGATGAGCGGGTTGTAGTTCTCGCCCTCAAAGAAGGCGGAAACACCATAGTAGTTGCCGTTAGCATCGGTCATCAGGTCCCGTCCTTGCGACAGCAGGGTCTGCATGTTGGCGGGCAGGTTGTCGGGGCTGTATATGGGAGCCGTCAGGGGGTCCATCATCAGCACGGCAGACAGGGTGCTGCCGTAGGCGTTCTGGCCGGTGACGCGGCGCACATTGTACTTCTCAATCTGGTTGGTCGTCCCCACCTTCAGCCAAGGCTTGATCTTGTAGTCGGCGTTGATGCTGGCGGTCATGCGGCTGTAGTGGTCGTTGTCGCCCACGATGATACCGTTGTTGTCCAGATAGGTCAGCGAGAGGTAGTAGCTGCCGCGGTCACTGCCGCCGGCAAAGGAGAGGTTGTGCTTCTGCATCTTGCTGTTCTCGAAGATGGCGTCCACCCAGTCGGTATCCGTCACGCCGTTCCAGTTGGCCTCGATGGTGGCCATGGGAATGATAGACTCCGTCAGGTTACCGTTGGCATCCGGATAAAGGGATGTCATGTAGTCCACATACTCCTGCGCGTTCATCAGTTCCGGGATGCGGGCAATGGACTGCGAGGCAAACTGGAAGTCATAAGTGATCTTAGTCATGCCGGGCTTGCCCTTCTTGGTAGTGATGAGGATGACACCGTTACCGGCCTCGGCACCGTAGATGGCAGCCGATGCAGCATCCTTCAACACCTCCATGGACTCGATGTCGTTGGGGTCAATGCCCGAGATGTCGCTCAGGCGCACGCCGTCCACCACATACAACGGGTTGGATGCCACGTTGGACGAGTAACCGCGCACGCGGATGGTCGGTGCTTCGCCCGGGCCGCCGGAAGTGGTGATGAGCTGCACGCCGGCCGTCTTGCCTTGCAGGGCCTGGGCGGCGGTGGTGATGGTGCGGTTCTCCATGTCCTCGGCTTTCACCTGCGAGATGGCGCCCGTCACCGAGCTTTTCTTCTGCACGCCGTAGCCGATGACCACCACCTCGTCCAGCGTCTCGGTGTCTTCCTTCAAGGTGACGTTCAGCGTCCCGGGCATGGCCTTGTGCTCCTGCGAGATGTAACCCACATACGAGAATACCAACGTGGCTCCCGGCTCCACGCTGACGGAATAGTTGCCGTCGATGTCCGTGATGGCGCCATGACTGGTGCCCTTCACTTGCACACTTACGCCAATCATGGGCTCGCCCAGATTGTCAAGTACCTTACCTGTCACTTTCACTGGGTCTTGCGCCAAGGCGAAAGGTACGCACATCAATAAGAAAAGGACAGGCATCACCAACCTTTTCAAACCAAAATGACTTTTGTTTTCTTTCATTGGTATAACAGTTAATTAAGTAAGATTAAGAAAATTAGGTAATTCAGATTATTCAATAGACACGGCAAGAGGAGCAGATGCCGGAGGAGAACCTCCGTCCGGCACCTGTCTTCGTGCACTTTAGAATGGAACAAAAGAAAAGTCTTTCTCAGAATCCACGCGTGGGGAACTGGCGCACAAAGTCCAGCAATTCACGGTCGTGGTGTTTTTTTATCGTGCATGTATTATCGAACCACATGGTCTCGCCCCCGTCCGGCGTGTAGGCGGGCCACTGGGGCAGTCCCTCGCCGTTGGGGTTGCCCGTGCGGGCAAAGTTGGCCCAGGCCGTGCTCATCTTCTGCGCTAATGCCTGGGCATCGGCACCGCCGCCCGTCATCGAGGCGTGGCGCAGGGCGTTGTCGAAGACGAAAGGAATCTCCATGCAATGGGTGCTGCGCAGGATGCCGTCCATCACGGGCGACTGCCAGGCGAACATATACATGTAGACCGGCGCGCCGCCTTGACGGGCTTTCAGGTTGGCCTGCTCGACGGCACTGGGACGGAAAGTGAAGTCCACATCCAGCAGGTCTTTGGGAGCATAGCCGGGATAAACCTTGCCGAAGAGGCTGACGAACTCGTCCGTGCGGTCGCCGTATTTGGCGCGGAGCATCTCGACGGCCTTGTCCTGCGCGATGTCGCGGAAGGCGGGGACGTAGGTCGAAGCGGAAAACTCGTGCAGCGTGGTGCCAATCATCACGGGGATGTTCTTGCTCTGCGCGGGGGCGGCGGGGTCGAAGGGCTGTGCGGGCAGCACGTCGCCGTCCACCGTGGGCGCCCAGCCGAAGATGAAGGAAGCTACGCCCTCTTGCTCGGCCTGCTGGCGGACGTTGGCCACAGCCTTCTCGCCGGCAGCCAGCAACTTGTCATAAGGCACGCGCGCAAGGGAGTCAACGTGGGCGGCGTCCAAACCCAGCAGGCGGACGGTCTCCTCGCCGATGCGGCGCGAATAGCGGGCCTCCATCGTGCGGAGCATGGAGCCGCTCTGCACGATGGCCTTGTGGAACAGCCCCTTGGCCGACGGAGTGGCCAGCAAGGTAGACACCTTGCCGCCTCCGCCGGATTGCCCGAAGATGGTGACATTGGCGGGGTCGCCACCAAAAGCAGCTATATTATGATGTACCCATTGAAGCGCAGCCACGAGGTCCAGCAGGCCGACGTTGCCCGACTGGGCATACTTCGCGCCGAAGGACGAGAGGTCGAGGAAGCCCAGGACATTGAGGCGATGGTTGAGCGTGACCACCACGACATCATGCTCCTTGGCCATATTGGTGCCGTCATACGAAGGCAGTTCCTGTCCGCTGCCGGCCGAATAGCCCCCGCCGTGCAGCCAGACCATGACGGGACGCTTCTTCTGGTCGTTCACGCCCGGCGTCCAGACGTTGACACGCAGGCAGTCCTCGTCGGGGAAACCGTCGTCCCAGTTGAAGGAGAAGGCCAGCTCGTCGCTGTACCAGCCCATGCGCTTGGCCTGCGGACAGGTGGGGCCATAGGCGCGGCTGCTGCGGATGCCCTGCCAGGCATCGGGCGCCGTGGGCGGCATGAAGCGCCGGGCCTTGGCGTAGGGGATACCTTTATAAATATAGATGTCGTTCTCGATGTAACCGGCCACTTGCCCGGCTGTGGTGGTGACGATGCCTCGTGCGTCGGTAGCAAGGATGGGGGTGGGAACCGCCGGTGTGTTCTGCTTGGCGGCAACAGACGCAGGAATGCCGGCCAGGAAGACCAGCCCCAAAACGGATGCGGATAAAGCTCTTTTCATTACGGAATGTTTTTAAAAGGTTGATTTCAGGACGAGCCGGAACAGGGGAAAGGAGGGCGTCACAATCTCCAGCCCGACCGGTACAAAAGTACAATAACACCGGGGAAGCGGCTTGCCGTTTTCGCCGGATAAACCCGCCGTTTTGTTCAAAGTGGATAGCCGTTTTGTTCAAAGAATAGCCGTTCTGTTCAAAACCTGCCGTACAACATCTTGCGGAAGCCATAATTCTTAATAACTTTGCCGCCGTAACCGAACAAGAAAACAGAAAGACAGACCACATATATGAAAAACCTCCTTCTCCGCCTGTGCTTGGCGGTACAGCTGCTTGTGCTCGCAGCCTCGTGCGCCCACGCTCCGGGCAGCCCGCAAGCAAGCACCGCAACGATACAATATCCCCGGCTGGCCGACGAGATTTCCAACCAGCAGGTCAATACCTTTGCCGAAGACGCGCAAGGGCACATCTGGATAGGCACCTTCCGCGGACTGAACAAATATGATGCCTACGAATATCAGCAATATTACTGCACGGACGACTCGCTGGGCCCGCAGGACAACCAAATCAAAGCGCTGCTGCGCGACTCGCACGGACGGCTGTGGGTGTCCAGCGTCAACGGGCTGTCTTATTACACCGACCATGACACCTTCCACCACATCCCCTCGGACCTGAAGAACAAGAACGGCGTGCAACTGATAGAGATGCGCGACGGACGCATCCTGGTGAACACCATCACCAGCCTGGGCGTCTACAACCCGCAAAGCGGGCGGCTGGAATATGCCATCCGGCAACTGACCGTGCCGGGCATCTACACCGCCCGGTGCTATGCGGATGCCGGCAACCGGCTGTGGGTGGCCGACCCCCTGTCCATCCGCTGCTATGACACGGACAGCTTCCGCCTGACAGACTCCATCGCCGTGGCGGATTACCCCACCCACTACTATTTACACCCGGACAGCACCCTCTGGTTGTCCGGCAACCGGCGGCTGCGGGTGTTCGACCTGCGGACGCGGACCTTCCGCCCCGTGCCCGACGCCATCGCGCGCCATCCCGTCCTGTCCCGCGCAGAAATCACCCTCATCCACGCCTACGGCCCGCACGGGCTGCTGCTTGACACGGACTACGACGGCCTGTTCTACTACGACAGCCGGACGGAAGCCGTCAGCCACCAGGACGAGAAAGGCTTCCCCTTCGAGGCGCCGCGGTTCGACATCAGCACCTTCTTCACCGACTCGCGCAACAACCTGTGGATAGGCTCGACGGACCAAGGCTATGCCGTGGCCTACCACTACAAGGAACGCTTCAACCGCGACAACTACCTGCGTGCCCTGCTGCAACACAAGTCAGTGATCTCCGTCGCCGCCGACAGCAACAACGCCCTCTGGATAGCCACCCGCTCTGACGGACTGTATGGCTACGACCTGCGGCAGCAGAAGATGGAGCGGCACGACATCCGGGCCAACCAGGTGATGGTGGACCGCGAAGGCTACCTCTGGCTGACCGCAGTGAACAACCGGGTGCTGAAATGCCGCCCCGGCCAAGGCCGCCTGGAGATTGTGGCCAGCTACGACGTCTACCTGCCCATGTCACTCGCGCAAGACAAGCGGGGCAACATCCTGGTGGGCACGGCCACGCCCTACGTCCTCGTATTGCGCCCGGGCGGGAAGAACTTCGAGCGCGTACAGGTCTTTGGCGACGGATTCACCTTCATCCCCGGCCTGCTGCCGCTGGACGACGGACGGGTGCTGGTAGCCGCCTTCAACCAGCCGCTCCGCCTGCTGGACCCCGCCACAGGACAGACAGAGCCGCTGCCCGTCCACGAGGGCGACATGGAGCGGTGCATCCGCCGCTCGATGTTTATCCCCACTGCCCTCTGCCGCAGTGCGCAGGGCGACATCTGGATAGGCACCGTCAGCAACGGACTGCTGCGCTACACGCCCTCCACCCGGCGGCTGGAACCGCTGGAAGGCGTCTCGTGCTCGGACATCTCTTCCATCGAAGAAGACGCCAAGGGCTACCTGTGGATAGGCACGCAACACGGACTGAGCAAGCTGGACCCGAAGCAGGGACGGTTCACCAACTACTTCGCCGACGACGGCATCGGCGGGAACCAGTTCTACGACCGCGCCTCGTGCCACCTGCCCGACGGCACCCTGGCCCTGGGCGGGACGCACGGACTGACCTTCTTCGACCCGCTGGCCGCCACGCCCAAGCGCAACGTCCCCCTGCTCTTCGAGAACCTGAAGGTGCACAACCAGCTGATGCGCCCGGGGCCGGACGATGCCTGCATCAGCCGACACCTGTCCTATCAGCCGGACATACGCCTGGCGCACGACCAGAACGGGTTCAGCATCTCCTTCGCCGCGCTGGATTATAACGAATTCGAGCGCGTGCAATACCAATACCGCCTGGAAGGCTTCGACTCCTACTGGGTGGAGGCACGCCACAACCGCGAAGCCTACTACGCCAACCTGCCCGACGGCTGCTACACCTTCCGCGTGCGGGCCACAGGCAACGACCCCGGCAGCATTGAGGCCGAAAGCGCCATCCGCGTCATCGTGCGCCCGGCTCCGTGGGACACGTGGTGGGCCTGGCTGCTCTATCTGCTGGCCGCAACCACCGTGGCCGCCCTCTTCGTGCAGGGCCTGCGCCGCATCCGCGCCGAAAAAGCCGCCATCCGCCGAGCCGAACAGGAGAAGGAGCAGGAGCAGCGCGTCAACCGCATGAACATGAGCTTCTTTGCCAACGTGTCGCACGAGTTCCGCACGCCGCTCACCATGATTGCCGGCCCCGTCCGCCAGCTGTACGGCAGTCCCGGCATCACGGGCGAGAACAAGAACCTGCTACTCATCGTCTGGCGCAACGTAGACCGCATGTTGCGGCTGGTGAACCAGATGATGGACTTCAACAAGCTGGAAAACGACGCCTTGAAACTGAAAGTATGTCCGGCGGACATCATCGGCGTGCTGCGCCGCATGACGGACACCTTCAGCGTCAACGCCCGGGACAAGGGCATCAACCTGACGACCTGCGGGCTGGAAGATAGCTACACCCTCTGGCTGGACGAGGACAAGGCGGAGAAAATCTTTGCCAACCTGATGGGCAACGCCCTGAAGTTCACTCCCGCCGGGGGCAGCATCCGCGTCAGCTTCGATGTCGTGACGCGCGAAGAAGCCGCCCGCCTCTTCCCCCTGACAGCCGACGACAACGACACGCAGTGGGCCAAGGTCGCCGTGTCCAACACCGGGCCGGGCATCCCTCCCACCCAGCGCGAAAAAATCTTTGAGCGTTATTACCAGATGACCACGCCCGACGGCGCCGGACAATACAACCGCGGGACGGGCATCGGCCTGTACTACGCCCGCAACCTCGTCCGCCTGCACCACGGCTACATCCTGAACACTGACCCCGACGAGGGCACAGGCACACAGTTCGTCTTCATCCTGCCCGTCAACGCCTCGTCCTACACCGACGAAGAACGCAGCGCCGACCACAGCAACCGCCAGGACGAAACCTTCCCCCTGCCCGCCCCTGACGCCCACGAACCGGAGAACGAAGAAAAACAGGACAACCGCCAGACCCTGCTGGTGGTGGACGACGATACCGAAGTGACCCACTACCTGCACGCCCTGCTCGCCCCCACCTACCGCGTCATCTGCCGCTTCAGCACGGAAAGCGCCATCCAGGCCATGCGCGAAGAATCGCCCGACCTGGTGCTGAGCGATGTCGTCATGCCCGGCAAAGACGGATACGACCTCTGCCGCGAAATCAAGCAAGACCTGCAACTGTGTCACATCCCCGTCATCCTGCTGACGGCCAAAACCTCGGTGGACGAACAGGTGAAAGGACTGAACACCGGCGCCGACGCCTACGTCACCAAGCCCTTCGACCCCGACTACCTGCAAGCCCTGATACACTCGCAGCTGGACAACCGCGCCAAAGTGAGAAGCCTGCTGGGCAAAGCCACACAGACCGACCCGCAGGCGGAAAACATGCTGCTGCCACAAGACGCCGCCTTCATGACAGACCTCTACAAACTGATGGAAAACGAATTGTCCAACCCCGAACTGGACGTGGCCCACATGACGGACAAGCTCAAGATGTCGCGCACCAAGTTCTACTACAAAGTGAAAGGACTGACGGGCGAGTCACCCAGCACCTTCTTCAAGACCTACAAGCTGAACCGCGCCGCCGAACTCATCGCCGAAGGACGGCACAACATCGCCGAAATTGCAGACATGACCGGCTTCAGCACACCCTCGCGATTCACCAAAAACTTCAAGAAGCAGTTCGGCGTGGTACCCAGCGAATACAAACGGAAAGGGACGGCAGGCACACCAGGAGAAGGACGGGCATAAAAAAAACGTCCCGACCCTCGCGGGCCAGGACGTAACACAAGTCAATAATACATGAAAAAACGCTATTTAGAGAGAGTTCTATTGTTGGATTCTCAAATCCGGCTCAAAGATAGGCATTCCCTCCGAACCCTGCAAACTTTTTCCCCGAAAAAATGTATTTTAGGCATAAAATAATCCGGATAGGAGCAAAATTCGACCACTTAATCCCCCAAAACGGACTCCGGCCACCCGGACGCCGCAGATTTTTGAAGACGGATGTAGCGGATGCCGCGGATTTATCGTACCTTTGCGGAAACGAATCCTAAAAAAGAAGCATCATGGAGACAACCCGACAGAACAAAATAGCCCGCCTGCTGCAAAAGGAGCTGGGCGACATCTTCCAGAAGCAGACCCAGTCCACGCACGGCGTGCTGGTGTCCGTCAGCGCCGTGCGCATCAGCCCCGACCTCAGCGTGGCACGCGGCTACCTCAGCATCTTCCCCCCCGAACGTGCCGAGGAAATCCTGAACAACATCAACGCCAATGTCAAGTCCGTGCGCTACGAACTGGGCACCCGCGTACGCCACCAGCTGCGCATCATCCCCGAACTGAAGTTCTTCCTGGATGACTCGCTGGACTACCTGGAGCACATCGACGAGCTGCTGAAGAAGTGAAACTGGCCTACTACATCGCCCGCCGCTATCTCTTCGCACCCAAGAAACACCGTGCCGTCAACGTCATCTCCGCCCTATCTGCCTGTGGAGTGGCGCTGGCCACGGTGGCTTTGGTGTGCACCCTGTCCGTGTTCAACGGCTTCCAGGAGATGGTGGCGGGCTTCTTTACGGCCTTCGACCCCGAGCTGAAGATCACCGTGCGGCGCGGCAAGACATTCGACCCCGCCGACTCGTGCCTGCTGGCCGTACGACACCTGCCCCAAGTGTCCGTCTGGAGCGAGACGCTGGAAGAGAATGCCCTCGTGCGCTACCGCGACCGCCAGCTGACCGCCACGGTGAAAGGCGTGGACGGGGCGTGGCGGCAGTTGGCGTCGGTGGACAGCCTGCTGTATGGCGCGGGCGAATGGATCCTGCAAGACTCCGTGGCGTCCTACGCCGTGCCGGGCGTCGAATTGCTATCCGAGCTGGGCTGCGGCATCGCCTTCGTGGACCCGCTGGAACTCTATGCCCCCCGCCCCGGGGCACGCATCAACGTGGCCAACCCCTACGCCGGCCTGCGCCACGGCTACCTGCACAGCAGCGGCCTCATCTTCATCGTCAACCAGCAGGAGTATGACGCACATTATATAATAACCTCGTTGGACTTTGCCCGCCGCCTCTTCGGCCAGCCGGGACGGGTATCGGCCATCGAACTGCGCCTCGCGCCCGATACGGACACGGACCGCACGAAGCAACGCATCCAAGCCCTCGTCGGCCCGGACTACCTGGTACAGGACCGCTACGAACAGCAGGCCGATGTGTTCCGCATCATGGAGAGCGAGAAACTCATCGCCTACCTCTTCCTGACTTTCATCCTGATTATGGCTTGTTTCAACGTAGTGGGTTCACTATCCATGCTGATGCTGGAGAAGCGCGACGACGTGCGCACCCTCCGCAATCTGGGGGCAGATGCCCGACTGGTGAGCCGCATCTTCCGGTGCGAAGGCGGCCTGATTGTGGTGTGCGGCGCGGCAGCTGGCATCCTGCTGGGATGGTTGCTGTGCCTGGCCCAACAGCAATTCGGACTCATCCGGCTGGGCAACGCGGGCGAATTTGTGACGGATGCCTTCCCCGTCAGCGTGCAGGCGGGAGACATCGCGGTGGTGTTCGCGACGGTGACGGTAGTCGGCGGAGTGGCGGTGTGGCAGGCGGTGAGGTACCTGGGGCGGCGGTTGCTGTAAAACAAGGGCAACGCTATCCATCCTCTTCCCGACAAACTTCACCCGTGCAATCCGCGACTAAAAAACCACCCGATAAAAAATGAAAGCAAATCACAACTCATATCCCAAATTATTGTCGTACATTTGCCCCCGTAAACCTAAACAAGGCTTATTATCCTAATGAACACAATGAAAGAGAATTACTACCACGTCGGCCTGACCGACGAAGAGGTACGGAAAAGCCGTGCCGAACACGGCGTCAACCTGATGACGCCCCCCAAACGTCCCTCCATGTGGAAACTCTACCTGGAGAAATTCCAGGACCCGGTGGTCAAGGTGCTGCTCGTGGCCGCCTTCTTCTCGCTGGTCATCTCCATCGTGGAGAACGAATATGCCGAGACCATAGGCATCATCGCCGCCATTCTGCTGGCCACGGGCATCGGATTCTTCTTTGAATACGACGCCAACAAGAAGTTCGACCTGCTGAACCAGGTGAACGAGGAGACGAAAGTCAAGGTCATCCGCAACGGACACGTGCAGGAGATTCCCCGCAAGGATGTGGTTGTGGGCGACATCGTCGTGCTGGAGACGGGCGAAGAGGTGCCCGCCGACGGCCAGCTGTTCGAGGCCATCTCCCTGCAAATCAACGAATCGAACCTGACGGGCGAACCCGTCGTCAGCAAGACCACCGTCGAAGCCGACTTCGACGAGGACGCCACCTACGCCTCCAACCGCGTGCTGCGCGGCACCACCGTGGTGGACGGACACGGCTCGATGTGCGTGGATGCCGTGGGCGACGCTACGGAGATAGGCAAAGTGGCCCGGCAGAGCACCGAGCAGACCACCGAACCCACCCCGCTGAACATCCAGCTGACGCGCCTGGCCAACCTCATCGGCAAGATAGGCTTCACCGCCGCCGGACTGGCCTTCGCCATCTTCTTCATCAAGGATGTGCTGCTCTACTATGACTTCTCTTCCTTCCACACCTTCAACGACTGGCTGCCTGCCCTGAAGCAGACGCTGCAATACTTTATGATGGCCGTCACCCTCATCGTCGTGGCCGTGCCCGAGGGGCTGCCCATGAGCGTCACGCTCAGCCTGGCGTTGAACATGCGGCGCATGCTCTCCACCAACAACCTGGTGCGCAAGATGCATGCCTGCGAGACGATGGGTGCCATCACCACCATCT
>JAHLFO010000050.1 GCA_018883785.1 Candidatus Bacteroides intestinipullorum | reverse complement strand
TTCGCAGTAGGTATAATGGCTGAACGGAAGGATGGCGACAAACACCTCGGCTTTCTTCGTCTCGCCCGTCATTTCATCAACGACTTCAAGCCTGTCACCGGCAAAGTCAATATACATCTGGTCGGCGGCATTGTGCTCGACATGACCGACGACCTTGACGTGAAACTTGTACTGACGGACAGCCCGTTTGAAGGAAGACAACTGATAGCCGTCAGGATATTCGGCATGGTATTCCTTGAACAGTTTTCGGACACTCATGCCTTTGCGTGACAGGCGGGATACATAGCCGGGAAGCAAGGCCTCCAGTTCAATCCTCCTGGAAGAAGGCTCCCGATGCCGGGATGCCGTACAGCCGAACAGTTCATCCAACTGCCCGTCGGACAGGGAAAGAAGCTGTTCAATACTCTTGCCGCTTGAAAGGAACAGGCGGACATACTTGCGGACAGTATTACGGGAAGTATGAAACGTGGAAGCCGTTTCCTTGATTCCCATGCCGGCCGCATAACATCTTAAAATGTTTTTGATTCGTTTATCCATTTGTATAGATTTTATTATCACCCCCGTTACACCAGGACTCGGGCACTCAAATCTACACAAAAAAATCTATAACAATAGGTGAGCTAAGTGGTCAATATTATTTTGGCCAGAAGGGTCAATCATATTGTAGCCAAAGGGGACAATCCTGCTTGGCCAAAAGGGTCAAAGTCGCGTGGCTTTTCCAGGTGGTTCTGATTACGCATAGAGAAAGGATTGCAGCGCTTTGTACGGGAGTTGTGAGGATGACCAAACTGTAATTTTATATATCGTTGTCAACGAGTGGCTTATGTGCTCTTCCCGAAAAAAGATTATCAAAACGCCTCGTTTCGTTTGCTCAGCATAAAAACTTGCCTTACATTTGCACACGAAACAAAAACGATATTGTTTCATGGACGTGAACGCACATGGGGGTAGCCGCAGAGCCAGCATGTGAATGTACACCCAATTGATGTTAATGTCTTATTTCTAAAAAGTAATGTACTATGGGAACCATTAAGAAAGGTATCCTGGGAGGATTCTCGGGAAAAGTGGGAACCGTGATTGGCGGTTCGTGGAATTCAATCAGCTATATGCGTTCGTTGGCGGATAGTTATAGCGATGCAAAGACGGAGAAGCAGGTGTGCCAGCGAGGGCGTTTCGCGGCAGTCGTGGCTTTCTTGAAGACGATAACGCCTTATTTGCGCGTGGGGTATCGTAATTGCGAGGCGGGGCAGTCTCCTTATAGTTCGGCCACGTCCTATGTGTTGAGAAATGCCGTGGAAGGCTGTGGCGATGAGGCGGTTGTGAACTTCTCAAAGGCATTGGTGAGCCAGGGCAGCTTAGCGGGTGTCACGGATGCTGCCGTGGAGGTGGCCGGCGGAAAGGCTTCATTTACTTGGACGGACAATAGCGGCGTGGGCAACGCTGCGGCAGACGATGCGGCCATGGTCTTGGCTTACAACAAGGACAGGAGTGAGGCCGTGTATGACCTGCAAGCGGCTACGCGAGTTGACGGTGCAGCGGAATTGGTCTTGCCGGCAACGTGGAGCGATGAAGCATTGGCTGTTTACTTGAGTTTTCAAAGTGTAAGCAATAGGTCTGTCTCGAAGAGCGTCTGCTTGCAGGATGATGAAGTTTCACAGCAACCCGGCGGTGGTGAGGAATCCGGTACGGGAGGTTCTGGGACTGGAACCGGCGGTGACGGCTCTTTCGGATAAGGTGATCGTCTGTAAGGGCGATATGACGATTCTCTTAAGGGCGCAGAATACATGGAAACAGAGGCCGTCCAAGACGGCTCCTCACGGATTCCATGGATTCTGCGCCCTTGTTTTTTACGGATTTATTCATATCTTTGTGCAGCCTTAGATGGAATGCCGGTAAAATACAGGAAAGTAGCGTAAGTATTTTCAGGGGCATGGCTGTTATAACTGTATGTTAACCCCATATCATTATGCGATTGAATAATTTGTTTGGTCTGTTTTTGAGTTTGTCATCGTTCTTGTGCTCATTCACGGCTTGTGTGCCGGCGGGAACGGAAGGCCAGGCGGAATGCTTGGCGGATTGTGTCAATCCTTTTATTGGTACGGATTTCACGGGAAACACGTACCCGGGGGCGCAGGTGCCTTTCGGTATGGTCCAGTTGAGCCCTGACAATGGTTTGCCGGGGTGGGACCGCATTGCCGGTTATTTCTGGCCGGACAGTACGATTGCGGGTTTCAGCCATACCCACTTGTCGGGTACGGGTGCGGGTGACTTGTATGACATCTCGTTCATGCCGGTCATGTTGCCTTATCGCGAGGCTGAGGCGCCGCTGGGCATTCATTCCAAATTCTCACACGAGGAAGAGTCGGCTTCGGCAGGATATTATAAGGTGCGCTTGTCGGACTATGACATCCAAGTGGAGCTGACAGCTACGCCGCGTTGCGGCGTGCAACGCTATACGTTTCCCAAAGGGGATGCGGCGGTGTTCCTGAATCTGCGGAAGGCGTTGAACTGGGACGCTACGGTGGATGCGCACGTCGAGCAGGTGGATTCGGTCACCATTCGCGGGTATCGCTTCTCCAACGGCTGGGCAAGGGGGCAGCGGGTATTTTTCTGTACCCGTTTCTCGCGTCCGTTGGCGATGAGCCTGGACACGGCGGCTATCCTGACCGGGGGCAAGCGGACAGGTACATCCGTCATTGCCCGTTTTGATTTCCAGGCGGAAGCGGGCGAGCAGCTGATGGTCAGCACGGCCTTGTCCGGCGTCAGCATGGATGGGGCAATGCGCAATTTGCAGGCGGAAGTGCCTGAGGATGATTTCGACAAGTGCCTGGCTGCGGCGCGCGAGGCTTGGGACCGTCAATTGGGCAGGATAGAAGTGCGTTGTGAAGACCGTGATGAGAAGGTCAAGTTCTATACGGCACTCTACCATGCGATGTTGGCACCCACGTTATATAGCGATGTAGACGGGGCATACTTAGGCCCGGATCGCCAGGAACACCGGACAGAGGGCTGGGACAATTACGGCACGTTCTCCCTGTGGGATACCTACCGCGCGGCGCATCCCCTGTATACGTTGGTGGCGCCGGAGCGTGTGGACGACATGGTGAACTCGTTCATCGCCTTCTATGAGCAGAACGGGCGGCTGCCAGTGTGGAACATGTGGGCCAGCGAGACAGACATGATGATAGGCTATCACGCCGTGGCAGTCATTGCCGATGCGTACCTGAAGGGTATCGGGGGCTTTGATGCGGAAAAGGCACTGGAGGCTTGCGTGGCCACCGCCAACCTGGACGACTATCGCGGCATCGGGGCGTACAAGAAGTTGGGTTACGTGCCATACGACCTGAAGGATCCGTACAACGCGGACGATTGGTCATTGTCCAAGACGTTGGAGTATGCCTACGATGACCATTGCATTGCCCGCATGGCCGAGAAGATGGGACGGACAGACATTGCCGAGGAATTCTACCGGCGGGCGCAGAACTATCGTAATGTCTATAATCCCGAGACGGGCTTCATGCAACCACGGGACAGCCGGGGACACTTCGTGGAGCCGTTCAGCCCGGATGACTACACGCCGCACATTTGCGAAAGCAACGGCTGGCAATACTTCTGGTCGGTGCAGCACGACGTGGAGGGCTTGATAGAATTGGCAGGAGGCAAGGAGCGTTTCGCGCAAAAGCTGGACAGCATGTTCACTTACCATCCGGGCGAAGACGACGAATTGCCCATCTTCAGCACGGGCATGATCGGGCAATATGCGCACGGCAATGAGCCGAGTCATCACGTTATTTACCTGTTCAATGCCGTGGGGCAGCCTTGGAAGACGCAACAATATGCCGCGCGGGTGATGCACGAGCTTTACCTCAATACGCCCGCCGGGTTGTGCGGCAATGAGGATTGCGGGCAGATGTCGGCGTGGTACGTGTTCAGCGCGATGGGCTTTTATCCCGTAGATCCGGTGAGCGGGCGGTATGAGCTGGGCACTCCTTTGTACCCGGAAGTGAAGTTGCATTTGGCTGACGGAAAGACGTTCACGGTGCGGGCCAACGGAGTGAGCCGTGAGAATTGCTATGTCAAGTCGGTGAAGCTGAACGATGTGCCTTATGACAAGACGTACATCACGCATGAGCAGATCCTGTCGGGTGGAGTAATGGAGATAGAAATGGTGGCAGCGTATGGCGAATGAAGATTTTGAAGGAGCCTACAGACAGCTTAGTAAACCCTTGAACATTAACCATTAGTATAATCTTATCATGATGAAGAAACTTTTCGCATTGATTTGCGCGGTGGCGTGGGGCGCTTTCCTGCAAGCCCGCGACCTGACGCAGTATGTCAATCCGCTGATGGGCACTTTGTCCAGTTTTGAGCTTTCGGCGGGAAACACGTATCCGGCTATAGCCCGGCCTTGGGGCATGAACTTCTGGACGCCGCAGACCGGGAAGATGGGTGACGGGTGGCAATATGTCTACACCGCCCACAAGATTCGGGGATTCAAGCAGACTCACCAACCCAGCCCGTGGATCAACGATTACGGGCAGTGGTCGCTGATGCCCATGGTGGGGCAGCCGGTGTTTGACGAGGAGAAACGTGCCAGCTGGTTCTCCCACAAGGGCGAGGTGGCCTTGCCACATTATTATAAGGTCTATTTGGCCGATTATGACGTAGTCACCGAGTTTACGCCCACGGAACGAGCCGCAATGTTCCGCTTCACTTTCCCCGAGAGCGAGCAGTCCTATGTGGCCGTGGATGCTTTAGATCGCGGTTCGTACATCAAGATAGAGCCGGAGCGCAACCGCATCGTGGGCTATAGCACGCGCAACAGCGGCGGGGTGCCGAAAGGTTTCAAGAATTACTTCGTGGTGGTGTTTGACAAGCCGTTCACCTACCGGGCTTCTGTGGTAGACAGCATATTGACCGAGGGAAAACTGGAGCAGCGGGCCGGGCACGCAGGGGCCATCATCGGCTTCCGTACGCGCAAAGGCGAGGTGGTCCATGCCCGTGTGGCTTCGTCCTTCATCAGTCTGGAGCAGGCGGTGCGCAACCTGGATGAGCTGGGCAACCATTCTTTCGACGAGCTGGTGACTGAAGGGCGCGAAGCGTGGAACAATGTTCTGGGAAGGATAGAGGTGGAAGGCGGCACGCTGGATCAGCTGCGCACGTTCTACTCCTGCCTGTATCGTTCGTTGCTCTTCCCCCGTGCTTTCTACGAGCTGGATGCGGAGGGAAAAGTCGTGCACTACAGCCCTTACAACGGGCGGGTATTGCCGGGCTATATGTATACCGACACGGGTTTCTGGGACACGTTCCGTTGCCTCTTCCCGTTGCTCAACCTGATGTATCCCTCGGTGAACAAGCAGATTCAGGAGGGATTGGTCAATACGTACAAGGAGAGCGGCTTCTTCCCCGAGTGGGCCAGCCCGGGACATCGCGGTTGCATGGTGGGCAACAATTCAGCGTCCGTATTGGCCGATGCCTGGCTGAAAGGCGTTCGTGTGGACGATGTGCAGACGCTGTACGAGGGCTTGCTGCACGGCACGGAAAGCGTACATCCCAAGATTTCCTCCACCGGGCGTTGGGGGCATGAATACTACAACAAGCTGGGTTATGTGCCCTATAATGTAGGCATCAACGAGAATGTGGCCCGCACGCTGGAGTATGCCTATGATGACTGGTGCATTCTCCAGATGGCCAAGGCACTGGACCGTCCGAAGAAGGAGCAGGAATTGCTGGCTAAGCGTGCGCTGAACTACCGTAACGTCTTCGACCCGGAAAGCCGCCTGATGCGTGGGCGCAACAAGGACGGTACATTCCAGTCGCCGTTCTCCCCGCTGAAGTGGGGCGATGCTTTCACCGAGGGCAATAGCTGGCACTACACGTGGTCCGTCTTCCACGATCCGCAGGGGCTGATCGACCTGATGGGTGGCGACGAGGCGTTCGTGCAGATGCTGGACTCGGTGTTCACCGTGCCGCCCTTGTATGATGATAGTTATTACGGCCAAGTGATCCACGAGATTCGTGAGATGACCGTAATGAACATGGGCAATTACGCCCACGGCAACCAGCCTGTGCAACACGCCATCTACCTCTACAACTATGCGGGTCAGCCCTGGAAGGCGCAGTATTGGTTACGCCAGGTGATGGACCGGATGTACAGTCCTACCCCCGACGGCTATTGTGGCGACGAGGACAACGGGCAGACGTCGGCATGGTACGTGTTTTCTGCCTTGGGCTTTTATCCGGTATGTCCGGGCACAGATGAGTATGTGCTGGGTGCCCCCCTGTTCAAGAAGGCTACCTTGCACTTGGAAAACGGACAGACGCTGGTGATCGAGGCACCTGAGAACGGGGAGGGCAGACCCTACGTGGAATCGCTCCTGCAGGACGGCACGCCTTATACGAAGAACTACCTGCGTCATGCCGACCTCCTGAAGGGGGGCAAACTGCTCTTCCAGATGAGCGACACACCCAGCCTGCAACGCGGCACGGCGAAGGAAGACCGTCCGTATTCGTTCTCGGGTGAGGAAGGATTTTGAGTTTATGAGTTTGGCGTATATTGCCGGAGCAACTATTGTCTTCTCACTCCTTCTACTATCGGTTCATTTTATACACTTATACCTAATATGATGACACAGAACAAATCTTTCCATTTCCTTCTGTCCGGCGGCCTCTTGTGCCTGCTGCTGGCCGGAGCCTGTGTGTCTGCCCCACAGGATTATGCCTCATGGGTCGATCCCTTCATCGGTACGGGCGGTCATGGACATACCTATCCCGGTGCGGTGGTTCCCAACGGCATGATTCAGCCCAGCCCCGATACACGTATAGACGAGTGGGATGCCTGCTCCGGTTATTATTATGCGGACAGCACCATCAACGGTTTTTCCCATACTCACCTTAGTGGTACGGGTTGTGCGGATTATGGCGACGTGTTGCTGATGCCCACCGTGGGGCCTCAGGATGTCCGTCCGGTTTCCCCAAAAAGTCAGCAATTGCCCTGGTGTTCCTCCTTCTCGCACAAGCGCGAGGTGGCCGAGCCGGGCTATTACTCCGTCTTCCTGGACCGTTACGGGGTGCAGGCCGAACTGACCTCCACGGCACGTGCGGCCATTCACCGCTACACCTTCCCCGAAACCGAAGAGGCGGGCTTCATACTGGACCTGGATTATAGCATTCAGCATCAGCTCAACCGCGACATGGTGATTGAGGTGGTGAGCGACACCGAGATACGCGGACACAAACGCACGGCTTATTGGTTGCCCGACCAGTACATTGCGTTCTACGCCCGTTTTTCCAAGCCGTTCACCTGCACCTTGCTGACCGATTCGGTCGTCCCGCCCGAGGGTGGTCCCCGTCAGCCGGTGTGCAAGGCTTTGTTGCAGTTTCCTACTGCCCGTGGCGAGCAAGTGCTGGTCAAGGTGGGCGTCTCTGCCGTCGACATGGAGGGTGCCCGGCGAAACGTGGAGACGGACCTTCCGGACTGGGACTTCGACGGCGTGCGCCAGGCAGCCCGTCGGGCTTGGAATGATTACTTGTCCCGGATAGACATTGAGACGGACGATGCAGACAGCCGCACTATTTTCTATACTGCACTCTATCACACCGGCATACAGCCCTACCTCTTCACGGATGCGGACGGTCGTCATCGTGGCATGGACGGGCGTATCCATACGGGCGATGTGTCCGATCCGGTCTATACGGCTTTCTCTTTGTGGGATACCTTCCGGGCGTTCCATCCGTTGATGACCCTCATCCGTCCTGCGCAGAACCAGGCTTTCATCCGTTCCCTGCTGCTCAAGCACCGGGAGGGAGGCGTCTTCCCCAAATGGGAATTGGCGGCCAACTACACGGGGACGATGATTGGCTATCATGCCGCTTCGCTCATTGCCGACTCCTACGTAAAGGGACAGCGCGACTTCGATGTGGAGGAAGCCTATCGGGCCTGCCTGCGCACGGCGGAGTATGACACCACGGGCATCCATACGGTGCGCTGGATGGTGCCTTTCCTGATGCCTGCCGCCAAGTACTGGAAGAATAAAATCGGTTATATCCCTTGTGACAAGGACAATGAGGCCGTGGCCAAAGCCCTGGAGTATGCTTACGATGACTGGTGTATCTCCCAGTTGGCCGGGGCCTTGGGCGACGAGTCTGTCCGCGCCAAGTATGCCACCTTTGCCGAAGGTTACAAGACCTATTTCGACCCCTCCACCCGCTTCATGCGCGGCCTGGACAGTGAGGGCGAGTGGCGCACGCCTTTCAATCCACGTTCGTCCAATCACCGCAACGACGACTATTGCGAGGGTACTGCCTGGCAATGGACTTGGTTCGTGCCCCACGATGTGGACGGCTTGGTGGACCTGATGGGAGGACGTGAGGCTTTCATCGGCAAGCTGGATTCGCTGTTCACGGCACCTTCGTCCATGGAGGGTGAGACGGTGTCGGCCGATATCACCGGCTTGATAGGCCAGTATGCCCACGGCAACGAACCGAGCCATCACATTGCACATCTGTATAATTACGTAGGCCAGCCTTGGCGTACGCAGGAAGTGGTGGACCAGGTGCTCCGCACACTTTATGCCGCCCGTCCCGACGGCCTGTCCGGCAATGAGGATTGCGGTCAGATGTCGGCATGGTACATCCTCAACAGCTTGGGTTTCTATCAAGTGTGTCCGGGGCGTCCGGTCTATTCCATTGGGCGGCCCTTGTTCGATCGTGCCGTGCTTCACTTGGGCAACGGTCAGGACCTTGTCATCACCGTCCGCGACAATAGTCCGGAGAACAAATATGTGCAGAAGGTCTTGTTGAACGGGAAAGAACTGTCCACGCCCTTCTTCGAGCATCAGGACATTGCCGACGGCGCCGAGCTGGAATTCGTGATGGGTGCCACGCCACGCCGCTGAGACCAACTATTTTGACTATCCTTTGGGATGGGTTGTTTTGCCGGGTGCAGGGTGGGAAGCCTTGCACCCGGTTTTGTATCCATTTCCACCAATTACTTCCCATCCGGTGGAGGAACTATGGAAATTAATTCGTTATTTTGCACCCAAACTGACGAATTATGGACGACGAATCATTCGACATACGTAACCAACAGCCTCTGAACGGGAGGGAACGCGACTACGAGAACGTGTTGCGCCCCTTGCGCTTCGAGGACTTCAGCGGCCAGGACAAGGTGGTGGACAACCTGCGCATCTTCGTCAAGGCGGCCCGCCTGCGGGGCGAGGCGCTGGACCATGTGCTGCTGCACGGACCTCCCGGACTGGGCAAGACGACCCT
>JAHLFO010000049.1 GCA_018883785.1 Candidatus Bacteroides intestinipullorum | reverse complement strand
CTTGTACCCATGATATTGTTGTAAAATCCTTTTTCTTTCAAGGTATTGTACTGCGCCAATCCGGTTTCGTCCACCAAATACATCGCCTTCTCCATCGTGTACTGGATATACTTGTCGTCCGGTGCAAGGGTGAAGAAGTAGTGGTGGAACATTTCGACATGACTACGGGCTTCAACATCAAGTGTTTCTTCCATCGAGGTGCGTTGCACCAATATCGGCACATTACCGTCCAGTACATAGATTTTTTGTTGTGCGTCTGCCACCATGCCCCATGCCGTCCAGATGCTCGACATACTGATAACCACGCATCCTACGATGACCGCCACACAGACAATCCCCACTAATTTGATTTTGTTCTCCAGGTTTTTTATGACCATAATCCTAACCGTTATAATCGTTACTCATTATCATCTTTTATCGCATCATCGAGTGCATAGCTCCGGTAGCTGACATCTTCGCCTGTTGCGCCACGCCCTCACCGAAGTTTCTCGTGCTGAATGCCGTGTCACCTTCCGGTATCATCCATGCCGCAAGGTCTGGTACGAGGTTCAGGCATTTCAGTGCCACGATGCTTGCGGCCATCAGGTAGCCTGCCGAGAAGAATGAGTTCTGCAAATATGCAGCCATCGTCTGTTCGCTGGCGGTTATCGCCGTCAGGTTCTCTACCTGGATGCACAATACGATGTCAAACAGAAGCAGCACATAAAAGCCCACGAAGTATAACATCGCGCCATAGAAATGCACCGTCAGATACCTTGTCATCCATTTGGCCCAGGCACCTTCCCATTTGGGCAACAGCGAGAATGCCCACTGTATCGGTCCGAATATCGTCAGCATACCCAGCAGGATTTGCTGACAGTAGATAGTCGCCCACCAACCGATTCGGTACACAATCAAGGCGATGACCATCACGATTTTATCCAAGCAGACGGTCGCCCCGCTTACCAAAGAGGTGAACCACAACCGGCTGGCATCTTTCTCCATTTCCGTCACTTCGTCCACACCGGTCTGTTCCATCGTCGATTCCACCAATGCCGGATCCATTGTGCCGGAACGGGCAATGTCGGCTTGTGCCTGCAGGCTGGTGTACATGGTATCACGCACGTAAATGAGTTGCTGCACTTCCTCGAATTTGTCCGTTATCTGTAAGGCTTCCGCTTGATAGAGGTCGTGGGTGTACGAACCGATGGCATTGGGGATATAGGACAGGAAATCCAACACGCACCAACTACTTCCACTATTGGTAATGCCCGTATCTGCAGGCGGATACCACCACGACATGATGACAGCCACCGCCAACGGCTTGAACAGCTTCATTACGTCCAATGGTTCTTTCTTCACCATCATTTTGTAAGCCATACCCGCCGCCATGATGATGGCAAACAGGGCGGCCAGTGCCATGCACATTTGGAGAATCCACCAAAATGGCCCTTGGGTGCCTGTAAACGTGGCATCACAAAGGAACTCGTTGGTCTGGAATATCACATCGTCAATCTCCTCTTTCAAGAGGTGGATGCCGAAATCAGAAAGTATGTCGTCTCCCATGCCCTTATGCTGTTGCTTGATTATCCACTGGGGATTGCTCCCGTTCCATTACCGGCAGTATGCCGTCCGCTTTCAGTTTCTCGTAGATGAACATCCTCCCTTTCTGCGTCCATTGGGTGCGCATCACCGATTTTCCGCTTTCTAATGAGAGGGTGGCACTATGCACATACCCCTTGTCCTTGTAGGCTGCATACAGAATCCATTGCTTGTTGTCCTTGTACTGGATGCCTTTCTCGTGCAGTATGGCATTCATTTTCCGCCCAGACATCCCATAGTCCTGCGCGATTTGCGTGATGTCGAGCAAACCTTTGCATTGCAGCACGAGTTCCACGTAGCTTGTCCGCTTGCCCAATTCCTCTATTTGCTCCTGTTGCTTGCCGATTAACTGTTTCTGCTCCTCATACTTTGCTTCCACTTCCAGACGGTTTTTCCGCTCCTCCTTAATGGCATTGGCCAGGCCTATCAGGAAGTCCGGTTCAGTGACTACCCGTTGCAAGGCGGCATCGGTCAGATAGCCCCCGTGCTTGCGGATACTCGGCAATATTTCCTCGCATACCCAGTCCTGAAACTTCTCCGCTTCGGGCAATTTGCTGCGCATCACCAAACGGTAAACATCCGCTTCCGAAATGTACTTGGTGGGTTGCATGACAATCGTACCAAGCTGATTCTCATAGGGGGTGTCCAAAACGGACACCCCCTTGCAATGGGTGCGTACCGCTTTGGCTGTTTCCACATAACCTAATGCTTTTGCCACATCATTGGCTCTGAACAGCACTTTCCCATTCTCTGTTTCTACGGTGTTGATGCTCCCGAACTGCGGGTGGTTGAACACCTGAATCGCGTTATCCTTGCTCATTGTCTTATATATATAATATATTGGTTATTGAATCTTTCATATCCCTACCATCAGTTTAATTCCCCATTATCCGCCACCCGGCTTCCCGCCAACGGTTCATGGCAGACATGGCAATCTGCGCCCGACGGTCTTCAATAGTAGCCGAAGCATCCAACAGTTCCGCCACTTTGACCGAGTTGGCCAGCCGCACCAAGTAACGCACTAAGGTTTCATTCTTGCGGATAATGTCCGCATGGATGCGGAGGTACTGTTTCTTGCGCTCCGAATTGGGCATATAGGCTTCCTGCACTGCCTTGACCGCGCATTGGTACATCCGGTAGCAATCCTCCCAAAGCTCCCGCTCACGGCTGCTGCCCCCGGCTTCCGTAATCCACCGTATGTTCCGCTCGAAGTTCTCTAAGGCAGCATTGACCTTTTCTCCCTCGGCCAGCCAGGCCACGTCTAACGCACCGCCGCTTCGGTCGGTCACGTTCAACGCCTCAATCCGGGCACGTTGGGTCATGGCAGAATCCAATGCCTCTGCATCGTCCACTTGGTTGTAAAGGTTGATACCCGCCGCCGTGCGAAAGCCCAATTTGTTCTTTGCCGCCGCGCTCTTTTGGTAGGAATTGTGCAGTAGTTGGTAATAAAATGCCGGTGTCAATCCTCCCGATCCGATTTCGGCCACGGTAATCTGGTTCATCTTGGCATCGTCGTGGCTATAAGTCACGCTTTGGGCAAGTGCCTCAGGTGCAAGGCCAAATATCGCCGCACTCATACCTATTATATATACCGCTCGTTTCATCTCAATTCTTTCGTTATTCTATGTTCCTTGTATCTTGTTTCTTTCATTCTGTCTCCGTTTAATCTGTTCCTTGTCATCGATTATACGGGTTCAATCCTGAATCCCGCCACCTTCGGAAAGCTTCGTTCGCTATTTGTGATTTGTCCTTGGCTATGTAGATGCTTTCCTTCCAGTAGCCCATACGCAGCTGGATGTACCGCCAAGTTTCAAAATAGGCTTTGTTCAAGTGCCGCTCGATGTTGTCCAGTCCTTGGTTGATGCTTTCCAGTACCAACAGCAAGTCCGAGGTGGAACAGGCCGCTGCCCCGGTGGCATACAGCACAAGGTCGCTCATCGAACGGTAGAGTTGCTTACCGTCCTCTGCAATCCTCTGCACACACCGCAAGCTGATGCCGATAATCAGTGTATCCATCAGTTCCATCCTGTTCCGTTCCACCACTTTCGTATAGTAATCGTCCAGCAAATCTTTGTAGTTGCCGACTCGGTCGCTCACGCTGTTGTAGGTGGAATACACGTTCAACGAGGTGCGCAGCGACTGGTAGAGGATGTCAATGACATCAAAAGCCCTTGTGTACTTGTCCAAATCCACGTTCAGTACCTTGAAGTCCACCGCCGCCCCGCTGCTGTATTCGTGCAGGAGTTGGTTGCTCAGTTCCAGTGTCGAACGGGCCAGCAACAGGCTTCGCTGCTGCTTGTGGTCGTTGATGTAGGCTTCCACCGAAACGATGTCGAAGTTCCATTGCGCCGACACTTTCAGTGGAAACGCCACGACCATGATTACAATAGCCATGTAGCGGATATGTCTCTCGGTCTTGTTCATTCCCTTTCCTCCCTTCTTTCATCATCCGTTTCCTCATATTTCCCGTTGTAGTCCACCGAGTGCAGGCTGTTCGCCGCGCCACGCAACCACCTGCGGCGGCATTCCTCCACCAGAGTAAGCCTGCGTCCCCGTTCATCATTGACAAAGGGCGCAATGTCCTTTAGCACATCAATAATGCTGAGCTTGTAATTCATCATCTTCTCCAAGGCAACGAGGTCGGCGAAGATGTTTGTCAGTCGGGCTTCCACCTGACGGGCGATTTCCAGCCGGTCGGATGCCCACAGCAAATGGTAAGTGTCCGTAGTCGTGTCTTCCTCCACCGGTTCCGACTTCACATATTCCGTGGTGATTTCACACGAAGGGTATTGCCGGGCAATCTCCGACAGACGGTCATTGACCAACGTTGCCTTTTCAGGCTCGCTCATGGCCGGATCAAGCTCGATGATGTCCACCACTTCCGTGTCCGAATACTCCGCCGTCAGTTCCCAGCTTATCTGCATGATGGCACGGTGTATCTTGATGCCGAGGAAATACTTGGGCTTGCGGGCGATGGATAGGGTAGCTTTGAAGGTGATGGTGCCGTTGATGTTCGGTGCAGTGGCTTCCCGCAGGTAGCTGTAGCCGCTCCACCAGCCGTCACCCTGCCACGTCAGGCTATAGGCGTTTCTGCATTCCTGCATAAGGGCGGGGATGCGATAATAGTCATCGGTGGGCACGGCATTGTCTGCCGCCGCTTCCTCCTTGGCCTGCGCCAGCTCGTCCTGTTTCTTCCGGACGGTGGTAAGGTCGGATTCCAACCGGTTAATTTCATCCTTATTGCGGTTGTATTGCTGCCGCAAGGATGCCGCTTCTTCCACCGTGGAAGATGCTATTTGCTTCACCAACTCGGCGTTCTCGACTTCCAAGGCATCTATCTGTGACTGCAAGGCCGCCGCTTCCGCGTTGTATTCGTTTTCCAGTTCGTCCAGACCGGACAAGTCCAGTTCGTCATCGCCGGACACGGTAGTCTGCATGGCGCATTCCTTGGAATGGTTGTTCAGGCTGCCGCCGCAGGTGCGGCACTTGTATTGGGTACTTCCGCTGCCTAATGTCACCCCGTCATGGCAGGTCACGCTGACAATCACGCTCTCGCAACCTTGCAGCTTGGCTTCGTCCGTGGCCTGGTAATAGTGCTTGGCATCGCTGCCGATGACATAGGTGTATCCTTCCTCATTGTCGTTGAACTCCGACAATCGGGCGTTTAGCCCGGCCTTGAAAGTATTCAAGTCCATCTTGTAGGAATCGAATACTTCTTCATATACTACCTCCTCTTGGTTCCAGCTTCTTGTCACCCGTATGCTATAGGCGTATGCTTTCTGTATTTGCTTGCCGCCTTTGGAAATGTTGTAATTGGAACGGTAATAACTGATGCTGTAGGAATAGCCGTCGTTTGACTGGTTCATCTGTTCCACCTGCGCCCTTGACCATCCGGCATACCGTTCCGAGTTGCTCAGTATCTGCTCGGTCTGCGAACTGTTGGGATAGAAATTGGAGTTCGTGGTGTTGAAGCGCGTCCATTCTCCTCCATAGAGGATGCTGTTATCGTCCGTGGGCGGGGTGTAGTCACACAGGGTTTCCGTGCCGGCATCCCTGCGGTAAATGTACCACCGTTGGGTGTAATATTGCCCAGCCGCCTCTTTCAGGTAGTCGCTTATCCACGAAGTGAGGTTGTAGTTGTCTATTTGGAAGAGGTTGGCAACGCCTTCCGGCCCGCCGACCATCGAGAGCAACGTATTGCCCATGGAATGTTCCAGTTGCCCGTACAGGTCGTAAGCATTCCCGGCCACTCGCGCAATGTCGCTTACCTTTCCGTTCAGCAAGTCGTCGAAACTGCTTTCACCCAAAATGTCATCCGTGAAATTATCCGCCCCGGTATTGGCCAGTCCCACACCTATATTATATAGGTTATCAATGTCCGCTTTCAGGTTTTCCTTGGTGAAGTTATGCTGTATGTTGCCCAAATCGTCAAAGAAGGCTTCCCAGTCGATGCCGCCGCTTTCCGACAGTTTGAACAACAGGGCAAACTGCGGGGCAATCTCCAGGAACACCACGTCCCGGAACGACAACGTGCCGTTGGTCACTACCGATTCAAATTGCATACAGAGGGCCTTTACCTCGGCGCAGACTTTCATCAGGTAACTGCCCCAATATAGGGCAGTCTGCGGGGAATGGAGCATCTGACCTGCCACTGTCCATATCTTCGGCATTATCTTCGCACTTACGAGGTGGTAAATGCGGCGATAATAGTAGTTTTCCGTGCCGTCGCTCCAGATGCCCAGGTCGGTAAGAGCCTTGCGGTCGAGGAACTTCGACAGGAATATGCCCGCCGCCGCCACTTCCGCCGCGCTGTATTTATCGAGTATGTCCTTTACTTGCTCGGTATAATAAGCTTCGGTAGCCGTTTCGGTGGCGTAAGCCGCCGCCATTGCCGCCACGGTCTTCTTGTCGTAGTTGACACGCACATACTGTGCTTCCGCCGAAAGGACGGAAACACACACGCACAGCAACAGGACAAGGATTTTTTTCATGGGTTACGGCTTGGCATTTTGCGCATTCATGATGTTGCCTGCGGAATGGACGGGATTTTCACTCTTCCCGGACTTCACCTCACGGTCAAAACAGAGTGAATACTGCCCGGAACACCATTGCTGGTCTGGGGCTTTGTAGGTGATGTAGCCACGTTCCTGCAATTCCTCACTGGCGGCCAACACGCCTTTCACGCTGAATCCCCTTACTTTGCACAGTAGGCTGGCAGGATGCACATAGAACACGTCAGGCTTTTTCTCGTTCTCCCACACATAAATGAGGTAGAAGAACAACACGGTGGCCTCTTTTGAGAAATTGCTGATTTCGTTGGCCTTCCAAAAGTCGTGAATAAATTTTTCTGCTTCCATAACGTCGATGGTTTATTATTGATTATTAGATGATTACTAAATAGTCATCCGACGGTTTCGTTCCAGCTGCAGCACTCGACCTGTCTTGTTCACCTCTTGGGCGAACGCCAGTGACTTGTCGATGCCGGAAAGTTGCCAATCCCTGCAATAGGCCTCGATGGCCTCCCGATGGCTGCATCTCAACTCCGCCTTGTAGAGTTTCAGGGCTTCCTTTTCCGCCCGTTCGGTGGTGTAGGTCATGTAGCACTCCCTCGGCTCTTCCACGCCGTACACCTCGCTGGCCGTGCCGCGCCGGATGAACACCTCCCGGAAGAAGCTGCGTCCTTCCTTGTTTTCCAATCTATTGATGGTGAATATCTTCTTGCATTCCACGTCCGTCAGTCCGAGTATCGCCTTGATGCCGTCGAACCGCTCGTGGAACTTGCTTTGGTCGAGCAGCATCACCACGTCGGAGTTGTTGATGATGGCCTCTTTCACGATCTCACTGCCGATGATGTCCTGTATCTCTTGCGTCACTACGCCCACGCTTGCCCAGAACTTTCGGGCGGTCTTGTACATAAACTTGATATACTCTGCCATCAGCGGCGAGGCGATGGCCTTCCATGCTTCTTCAATCACCAGGACTTTGCGGTTCTTTTTCAGGCGCATCTTTTGCAGAAATACGTCCATGATAATCAGCGTCACGATGGGGAAAAGCAACGGGTCATCTTTTATCGCATCGATTTCGAAAACGATGAAAGTTTCATCGAACAGGGTACCGTCCATTTCCTCGTTCAGCGTCTTGTCGTGGTTGCCACCCCGGTAAAAGTCCTTCATCATGTAGCGGTAGGTGGAGAGGTCGATGCCCGCAAGGTTATTCTCGTGGCAGATGTCGGGAATGCGCTGCACGGAGTATTCGTAGAACGTGTTGAACGAGAGGCTCTCCACTTTCAGTTCTTTTCGGCGGAGTTCTATCTCGTCAATCTCCCTTTCGATACGGGCCATCCGTTCCTCTTCCGTTTCCTTGCCGTCACGGGTGTTGGTGCGGTCGTCCACCAGCAGGCTCTTGCGCAAGTCTTCCCGTTGGGGCGGGGTAAAGCCGTCAAAACCGTTGAAATAAACGTCATAGTATTCGGTGATTACTTGGTCGATGAGCCTGTCCTCGGTCTTACTGACCGTGCCTTGGGAGCCTTTCCATATCAGCAACACGAGATTTTTCAGGAAGCCTGTCTTCTCCACATTCAGTTCTTGGCGGTTGATGCGGAAAGGGTTCATGGTAATCGGCTTCTCCTCCGTATAGCTGATGTACTTGCCGTTCAAGTACTCGCACAAGCCCTCGTAGGAGTTACCCGTATCTACCATCACCACGTCTGTATTTTGTTCGTGCAGCTGGCGCACCACGCTGTTCATGTGGAACGACTTGCCGCTTCCACTTGGTCCCAAACAAAAGAAGTTGGAGTTGTCAGTCAGCTTGTTACGTCCTTCCTTACCAGTGATGTCAATGGCCACAGGCACACCTTGGCGGTCGGTATAGTATATCTTCAGCGGGGTGTTCTCGCTGTGCTGGATGCGTTCCTTGTACATCAGGCAGGCGGCTGCATCGCCGAGAGTGAGGAAGCGGTCGTAGTCCACGCTCATGCCGTAGCAGTTGCCAGGAAAGGAGTTGACGAACAGTTCCAGTTGGTTGTATGCCCGTTTGCTGATGTGGATGCCGAGCCTGCCGAAGCTGTTCTCTAAGTAGTTGGTGGGCTTTTGCAGGTCGATCCCCTTGTCGCAGCACACCATGAGGTTATAATGCATATAGACCAGTTGCTTGCTTTCCCTCGCTACGGTGTCTTGCACCCGCTTGATATCCTCCACGGCCATCAGGTTCGATGGATTGGGGATGCTGGCATGGCGGTTCTTCTTCTTTTCCAGTGCGGCAAGCTCTTTCTTTTGGCCGGGCATGAAAATCATCTGGTTGTAAACCACTGTCCGTGCGTCGGGTATGCTGTCTATCATAGACACCAAGTCCACGGGCATCTCGGTGTTGTTTACCTCGATGTTGGTGAACGGGCGTACCAGCGAGGGTAATCCTGTGCTGTCCACATCGACTATGGAAAACACCTTGCATTTTCTGCTGCCCATCTCCACACATTCCTCGCCCGCCTTGAAGCTGTCCATTGCCACGGGCTTGTCTGAGAAGTTCATCGTGAAGTAATGGTCAACGTAAGCACTCGCTTCTGCCTTGCCCAAGAACGAGGTACTGATACCCGCATCGCGCAACTGGTCTTTCACCTTGCGTATCTTTACCAAAAAGTCCTTCCACCGCTTGTCATCATAGGAGAACAGGTTGCCCTTGCGGTTCTCCTGCGTCACGGTCAGGTAGGTGCGGCTGTTGGTGTACTGCCTTCCCTTGAAATAGCGGAAATAGGATTCGCTCAGGAACTCGTGCCTGCCGTTGCCTGTTTCCTCGAAGCCCTGCCTGGTGAAGATGTCCTGTTTGTGCAGGGCATAGCCCTCGCCAAGTGTCTGTGCCAATGCGGTGAACAACCGGGTGTACTCATAATAGCTGTCGATGTCGGCGGAGAACTTCTGCACAGGATTCTCGATGCGCAGGATGGCGGAATATTCTCCGGTCTTGGTGTAGAGGATACCGATGCCCTCCACGTCCTCAATGGAGAAATAAATTTCTCGGAACATGCGTTTGCGCTTGCCTCCCGTGCCGAATGCTTTGACAGAGATGGCCATGCCTGCCAAAAGAGCCGTGAATGTCAGTAGTACATAGAGTGTCATGGGTTCATCTGCATTTTTAGAATAAGTAGAAAAGCCGTAGTCTCGCTTGGGCATATCGCTTGGATAATCCTCCTGTCACAATGCCATTGGAGAAGTCCATCAGATAGAAGGTGTCCTTGCCGCTTTCGGAACAAGTGAGGTATTCGCCTTGCAGGGTGGCTATCAAACCTTTCAGCGTGGATGACTTGTCACATTCCAGCAAGTAATAAAGCCCGGCCAATTCACCGAGTGAGGGCACATAACTGCCGGAATGCCGCATTGCCTCTTGCAGCATGGTTTGTCTGCCCAAAGGAGATCCTTGCTTGGCTTGCCTGTTGGATTCAATCAGTCCTTGCGTAAGGCTTGCCCCGTCAGCATGACCCAAGGCGCAATCGTCCGGGTAGGGCATACCGGGCTTGTAGATAATCTTGTCATCCTCCGGGGTGTCGCCAGTTGGATTGATGATGCCCTCATGACGAGTTCCGTCTATGGTCGAATACAGCTTGCCGCTTGAAAGGTCGTTACCAGAGAATACGAACATCCCGTTGCAATCTGACAGGGCTACAGCCTTGCCATGCTTGCCGTCTGTTTCCACGACCACGGCGATGGAAAGGGAGTCACGTCCTGCTTGTACCTTTCCGTTTTTTTGCAGGTAATGGCCAACCTGCACGGAATCAACCGGCATCATCCGGTGTTCATACGCCAAGCTACGCTCTGTTTCCACCCAACTGCCGTTGATGGCCACGCCCTCACGCCCCTTACGGATGGAAAGGTGCGTCATGCTCCCTGCCGTCAAGGGTGGCAGCATGGTGCGCAACGCATGGTCTTTTCCATTGATACGGATGGTGATTGTAACCGAGCAAGCGGTTTCAGTAGGAATCAAATAGAGGTCATGCTTCCTGCCATTGTTCAACAGACAATCCGCATCTTTCGCTTGTAGGCTACCATTGGCTTTTTTATCGAGCCATCTGCCCGTATAAGGCTGGTAGCCGCCCTCTGTATAGAGGTTATCCCCGATGAGAGTGATGTCGTCCAGCCGGTCACGCAGGTCGTCGCTCTCACAGACAATGCGGAGCAGTGCCATGGAACTTTGCAGCCTGAATGCCGGTTGGATGGCGTTTCCGATGACGCGGTGGGTTTCCACTCCATAAAGGTTTTCATCGAACGGAGCGGCCAAGCGGATGATGTCGTCTGTTCCCAATCCTTTTCGGAATGGATAGCAAACACTGACGGTTGCCGTCGTGTCGCTGGTGACGGCATGGCTGTTTCCCGACACATATACACCACCTTTTCGGGTGAACATCGTTCCTGCAAATGCTTGCCTTTCTTCGGGTGTGGTGGCTCTTACGTCCATATATATGCCAAAGTGGGGCCATGCAGGGGTTATTCCCTCCACAGCCTCTATGTAGATCTCAACAGGCTTGCGGCTCTTTTGCCATTCCATGCGGGTTTTCTCGCCCGACTCAATGGCGGCGACTGTGGACTTGGGCTGTTCCTTCCCGCCGCAGGAGGCGAGGAGCAGCCCGATACATATTATCAGAAAGGCTTGCATCCGTTCGTTGTTTTATAGAGGTTTTTAATCATTTTCGTATCTGCTGTTTTATAGAGTGAAATCCTACTTACAATCCTTTAGAGCGGGCATAGACGAACACGCCCTTGTCGTTCTTTTTACTGTGAAGCCCCTTCCGCTGTTTGAGCAGGATAAGTGCCGCGCCGCCGCAAAGTGTCACCACCAGGACTATCAGCCCGGCAAGGAAACCGGAAAGGCAGTAAGCCACGATGAAGCCGACAATGGCACCACCGATGGCTCCTGCCGCCCAATAGATGTACCTGCCTTGAATCCCCATGAATTCAAGAGGCCGTTGCAGCCCCTTGAACATGGGGTATTCCAGTGGCCGGGTGTCGCCGTTCGTTCCGGACATGGTTTAGCTGGTGATGCCGAAGAACAACGGGAGTGCCTGTGCGGCCGCCACAAGGAAAATACAAGCGCCCACAATCATCATGATGGACTTCTTGACATCCTGCTCCTCGTTGTTCATCTTGATGTACACGCTGATGGCTCCCACGATGGCCACGACACCGGCGATGGCGTAACACAGCTTCACCACGTAGGGCACATACTTGGCGATTTCGGTCGTCACCGTACCGAGGGCGGTGGTGCCTGCCGTATAGTCACCGGCGGCGTTCTGGGCAAGTGCTGCGGTTGTGCCTGCCAGCAGCATGAGGGAGAGCATTTTCAATCTCCCGGAAGGGCAAAGTCCCGTCATCCACTTTCTGAGTTTTTTCTTAAACATTCTTTTTACCTTAAAAATTAAACACTATGTGAATTGTCTCATTTCTTCCTGTCATACCCGGTAGCCGAAGAATGCCGGGAACACGATGGATGCACCTATGATAAACAGGCAAGCACCGACCACCATCATTATCTCCCTTGTGATGCCTTCCTCCCTCGTATTCATCTTGATATAGATTTGTAAACTGGCATAGATGGCGACGATGGCGGCAATGGCGTACAGCAGGTAGAGGACATACAGCATCATCGTCACGACATAATCGTGCATAAGTGCCAATGCGTCAGCACCCCAACTGTAGTCCACGCCACCACATTTGGCCGAGGCGGGCAAGGCCGCACACACGCCAAACAACAAGCCTGTCAACCTGCGCGTCTTACAACTCATTCCTCGTAATCTTCATGGGGATTTTGAACAGGGTTTTCCGTTTGCCCTCCAACAACTCATGGAGTTCGGGAGCAGTCACGCCATTCTCGCTCGTTATGTCGGCTTCCAGCAGGCTGGATTTGAGTTGTTCTGCCTTTTCCTCTACCGCATTCAATGTGGGGGCTTCCGGCTTCTCAATAGGGTCAACCGTTGTGGACTCAGGCGAGACAGCCGGCTTTTCTCCGGAATTTCCCACTTGGAAACTGTCAGCGGTCTCACTTACTTCCACGGACTCCTCTTCTTCCATGCCGTCCAGGTCGAACACCTCCTCGTTGGAGTTGGCGATTCCTTTTTTACCTTGCAAGTCCTTGGCGACGACCACCGCATAATAGAGGACGTAGGCTATCGTCAGAACCAAGGCGAATATCATAAATGGACTCATTGCATTGTCTGGTTTATGGGTTTACAATCTCGTTTTGCCTGCAAAAGAATAGCGGAAAGACTGCCTCGGGAAACCTCTGATGGAAATACTGTGCTGTTTTAACTTGATTTTTCTTCAGGCGAAAAAATCATACGGTCAATCATACTTTGAAAGCCTTTCCAAGGACAGTTATACTTGCTTCTTTGGGTAAATTATACTTGCTCAACCATCGAAGCATATCTTCTCCGGCAATGAAGTGCAAGGGCTGTTCCACGGTCGTTGTTTTTCCTGTGCAAAGGTAAGGCTGTCGGGAAGCTGCAAGGCGCAGTGGCTACTGCCTTCTTGCATTCGTTCCCGACTTTCCGCCTTGGCTCTTGCACGTAAAAACAAGTCCCTGTGGACGGGTGGAAGCCCGACGGCAGGGAAAGAACAAGAAGTCTAACATTTTAATTCTCGAAACGATGAAACAGATTATTTGGTCGAACGACAGCTATTTTGACGACAAGGCAAGGGAGTATTACCAAGACTGCCAGCGTGAGTATTTGGAAGATGACGGCTACACAGTGAGCGATGAAGAATGGGGTGAGGAAGTGTACAGTTGGCTCGATGCCGAGCGCATGAACCTCAATGTGCAGGTGGACGGCGTGATAATCGCCTTTGGCGACTTGGGCTTGTGGCGCGGCCGCAGGCAGGGCTACCAGATTTTGGGCAGCAACCTTGCCGACATCTTGCGCAGCTCATGCGATGACAACGAATGGTACGGCGACGGCTACAACATCCGTGCCCGACTCACGCACCACGACGGCACGAACTATGTGCTTTACCGGGTGGCGAAAAGCCGGGAGGATGCCGAGCG
>JAHLFO010000048.1 GCA_018883785.1 Candidatus Bacteroides intestinipullorum | reverse complement strand
GGGTCACCACCGTTGGACGTGATGGTCACGCCCGGCAGCTGGCCCTGCAACATCCCCTCCGTGGAGGTCACGGGGCGGATGGCCAGTTCATCGGTATTGTCCACGATGCCGACGGAGGCAGACAAGTCCTGCTTGCGGGTCTGGGCACCATAACCCAGCACGACTACCTCTTCCAGCATTTCCGCATCCTCGCGCAGGATGATATTCAACGGCTCTTCACTGGCAGGCACCTCCTGAGTGACGAAACCCACATAGCTGAAGACCAGGATATCACCCTTGTTGGCGGATAACGAGAACTTACCATCCACATCGGTGATAACACCAGTGGTCGTACCTTTTATATATACGCTGCCACCGATGACTGCCAATCCGGCCTCATCTTTCACTACTCCTGTAACGGAAATCTTTTGAGCGAACGCCCCAACCGAAACAAACAATCCCAACAAAAAAACGAGGAATGTTCGACAGAATCTCAGATTTAATCGTTCCATTCTTGATACTTTAAAGTTAATAACACATCTTTTTGAATTCGTGCACAAAGATTCAAAAATTCGTGTTACAATGGTATTACGGGAGAATAACCATTCTGTTACATCCGTCGCATGGCGACTGTTTCCATTTATGCAAATATTTTTACGCGCATATTCTTACCTGGATACACGTTTCTCCATCTATCCGAAAATAAGGGAAAAGCCCATGTAGATTTGCATCCCTCAAAGAAGTTTTTATAATATTCGTGTAACCCGCAATTTATCTATAAGGAAAATTTGTATATCATTCTTTATACTTTTTCCGAAATACGGAAATGCTGATAAGACGTCATCCAAAGACAATGAGTTCCGGAGCATACATAAACATTATTACCTTTACGAGGTGTCCCATATGTCGTCCGGATTCACTCCATACATCCCAAGCCTCCACCTCTCCGCGTGCAGCTTCTTGTGTAGATTCAGCGGCACGTTTTCCTTTTCGCTTCAAGAAAAAAAATACTACAATCCATTGGCGGAATCAAGGCCAATGTACACCTTATCCTGTCGGTCAGTCACACGGCATTGCGAGGGGATATCCCCGTCCTTGTCCGGAGATATCTCCGTCCTTGCTCGCGGATATCTCCGCCTTTGCTCGCAGATATCTCCGCCCATGGCCTATCATGCCCCGATTAATTCCGCCAACGGGTTACTACCATAAATATTCAAGGTCCGCGCCCCGATAAGGCAGGGAGCCAATCTCACCGGCACCCCGATAAAGCCCCCATCAAGTTTCCGCCCGACGATGATGCCGGCACTAAAGCTTCTTAATTACGGTCAACGAAAGTTGCCATCTATCAGAAGCGACACCAGCCTCTGACCGGGCAACTGTCCCACAAAGTCAATGAATACAATGCCGCGGCGGGCTCCCCCCTCCTGCTCCATCCAATCGGCCAACACCGGATTGACCCGACGGGCAAAAGCCAAAGGAGTGCCTTCCGGCAGCCCCGTGGCGCTGACAAACGAAATGCCCCATCGCCGTGAACCGGCCGGTTCGGCTGCCACCGCTTCCAGATTACGGATACAGGCTTCTATCTTCCGGACGGCCTCGCGGTCCGAACCATATTGATATTCGTCTTGCAACAGAGCAAACCCCTCCTGTCCGTCTTTGCCAAGCAAAGTCAGGACACACGTGGCATCATCGGCCCAACCGGAACAAGCCGCTCCCGGATAACGGTCCGTACAGAGATCACGATGCAAAAAAAGAATCTTCCCCCGGCAATCGCCCAACGTCAAACCCGGGCGGAAATCTTCCACGAAGGCAGCCCGGTTCGAGGCCTTCTCCAGCGACGCTGCCAGCAGACGGGCAAAAGCCTCCGCCTGCCCCCCTTCGCGCTTCAACGACACGACCAGTACTTCCGTCGGATGCTCCCGGAGAAAACGCAGGAAAGCCGGCAATACGTCCGTTTCCCAATACATTTGCTGGAAAGCGGTGCTGTGAAACACCCCCAGCTTACCGTCCTTTTCCTGCAGACGGATGTCGAAAGCACGGATGCCTTGCCGCAACTGAGCAGGAAGGTCCGCATCCTGTGTCTGCAAGGCCGGCCCGCCATAGCGGGCACCGCTGTCGTGCGTACCCGGCAAAGACAGCTTACACAGGGGCAACGAATCAGGCAATGCACCCATCCAATCCATCCGCTCCGGAACGGATGACTCTTCTTGTGCCCGGACCGTCATGATTCCCAGGTACAGAAGAGACAAGACGATGCATGTCCACCCTATATACATTCGTTTCATAGCCATTCTTTTAAGAAGTTTATTTTTCCGGGAGCAAAAGTAGGCGACATCCGGACAACAGAATCCGTAAAATGCGCAAATAATTCCTCATTTAGCGCAGAAGTCCGTGGCAACACACCGGCCGGGCGTAAATCTTGTGAACATTGCCCCAAAAAACTTTATCAAGGGGCGCGCGTTTCGTTTTTTATGCCTACTTTTGGGCGTGTAAAAGCTAATCACATTTATGACATCACTCGACAACACTATCCCGACACGGCCGTTGCCCCAACTGAAGGAACGGCGCCTGCCCGATGCCTGCCGCCCCGAGGCGCAGGCTTTGCTGCAAGAAATATATGGTTATGCGGGCTTCCGCGAGCTGGAGGTCTACGACGACCTCTTCCGGGGGAAGGATACCATCCGCATTTCTCAAGGCCAATTGATAGAACACGTCCTGCGCGAGGCGGAGAAGGCCCGCGAAGGCGAGGCGGACGTGGACAACGTCTTGCTGACGGCGCCCACCGGGGCGGGCAAGTCCCTGCTGTTCCAGCTGCCTGCTATCTACCTGGGCCGCCGGTACGGGATGCTGACCTTGGTCGTGTCGCCGCTGAAGGCCCTCATCGTGGACCAGGTGGAGAGCTTGCAGGACGTGGGCTACGACCGCGTGGGCTATGCCTCGTCCGACCTCTCGCCCGAACAGAAGGCGGAGGTGTATCGCCGGGTGCGCGAGGGGGAGATTGACTTGTTCTACCTCTCGCCTGAGTTGTTGCTGTCTTATGACATCCGCCACTTCACGGGCGACCGCCACATCGGCCTGGTGGTGGTGGACGAGGCGCACACGGTGACCACGTGGGGCAAGGAGTTCCGCGTGGACTACTGGTTCCTGGGCCGCTACCTCCGGGGGTTGAAGGAGACGCTGGGCTATGCCTTCCCGCTCTTCGCCCTGACCGCCACGGCCGTCTGGAATCCCAATGGCGACAATGACATGGTGTTCGAGACTATCCGCTCGCTCCAGATGGAGCCGTGCGTGCTCTACGTGGGCACGGTGAAGCGCCGGAACATCGGCTTCGACATCCGGCAAATGGCCATCGAGGAGGGCGAGACTTACGACAAGGCCAAGCAGCGCGTCGTCTCCGCCCGCGTCGAGGATTACCTGGACGGGCACAAGACGCTGCTCTACTATCCCTTTGCCGGCGGCATCGACATGCGCATCAAGTCGTGGGTGCGGGCGCAGAACTGGCACTTGGTGGCCTCCTATTACGGCAAGAAGGAACGCGAGGAGAAGGCGCAAATCGTGCAGGACTTCAAGAGCGGCGAGAAGCGGCTCATCGTGGCTACCAAGGCATTTGGCATGGGCGTGGACATCAGCGACATCGACCGCGTGTACCACGTGGCGCCCTCCAGCACTTTCGTGGACTATATCCAGGAAATCGGCCGCGCGGCCCGCGACCTCGACGTGCAGGGCGTGGCTGCCACTGACTTCCACGAACGGGACTTCTATTATATGAAGCGGCTGCACCAGTTGGGCAACATCGCCCAGGAGCAGCTGGCATTGATTCTGAAGAAGCTGGTAGAGGTGTATCAGATGAAGGGCGGCAAGCGGGAAATGCTGGTGTCCCTCTCGGACTTCGAGTTTGTGGTGAAGCTGCCGCGCACCAAGAACAAGCTGGAGTATGAGTCCGAACTCGGCCAGTTCACCAAGACCGCCCTCCTGTGGCTGGAAGACGACCTGGCCCGCCGCTACGGCCATCCGCTGCTGGAGATAAGCCCGCGCAACCTGCTGACCGAGGGCTATATCCAGGACAAGACCGGGCCGGACTTTGCCCGCCAGTATGCCGCCTATCTCACCCCCGTGCCGGGCGAGGAAAGCATCTACGTGGCGCAACTGGAGAAATTGTGGGAAGAAGGCTTCCCCGAACTGGGCTATAAGGAATTCAAGCAGAAGCTGAACAACGGCACCCTGCGCGAAGGCTCGCGTGCCGTGTCGGTGGGCAAGCACGAGGTGCTGCTGAAGGAGGACGCCGCCGACATCCGCCGGAAGCTGGACGCCCTGTTCAAGAGCCTGACGACGATGATGAAGCTGGCCCTCGTCAAGAGCAAGGGAAAATTTGAAGAAGAAGACCTGCGCAACATCTTCCTGGAGCACCAGATGGACGTGCGTTCGGCCAAGCGCTTCATCGGCTCCCTGCTGGAGAGCCGCACGGAGGAAGGGCGCAGCGTGAGCTACATCACCAGCGCGAAGAAGAAGGAGAGCAACGACCTGTTGTTCACCGTCACCCGTGGCTTCGACCTGCTGCTGGGCCGCTACCAGAAGCTGTGCGCCCAGCGCATCGCGGGCAACCGGGGCGACCGGCTGACTTTCTATTGCACGCCATTCTCCGACCTCAATACGTTGCTCAACCTGCTGTCCATGCTGGGATGCCTGTCCTTCAGCGTGGAGGGGGGCGGGACGCCTTGCGTGCTTGTCCGCTTCAACGACCCTGACCTGTTGCAGCAGCTGACCGCCACGGACGACTATCGCAACCGGATTCTGGATACCAACGAGTTGATATTCCAAGAGCAGATGGAGCTGTTTGCCCTCTTCTTCGGCACGGACCGTCTGGACGATGCGCAACGCTGGGACTTCATCGAAGACTATTTCACCGGCATGAGCGTGGAGGAATTGCGGGAAAAGTACGGATAATCTATATGGTATGCCTTTATCCGCCTGCCTATTTTGCCTGCTAAAACGAGAAGTTTACCTTTGCCAATACCTCCCGCGGACGCAGGTCGCTTACTCCGGTCTGGCGCAGGCGGTCGCTCAGGTAGATGGCGGAGAGACGGGTGCGGTTCAACAGGTTGTGACCGATGAGCTGTAACATCCAGCGTCCCCGTGTGTAGGTCAGCGAGGCATCGGCAAACCACGAAGGCTGGCGGGTGCGGTTGTCGTGGGCTACCTGGTTGGCGAGTTGCATGCGCCACGCCTCGGAGAAAATCAGGTTGATGTCCAGCGAATGCTCAAAGCTCCAGGCGGTGGAGGCGGGCAGGGCACCCTCGTACAGCAGTTGCGAGCGGGTCTGCGAGGCGCGGCTACGGGCTTCGAAGTTGAGGAAGCGGGCCGGCTCCATAGTGATTTGCAGCGAGATGGAGGAAGAACCCAGGCGGGAGTCGGCTATGGCATCTTCCAGCATCAACTTGCCGTCAGTGTGGTGATAGGAAGCCGCGAGGGCCACGTAGAGGCGGACACCGCTACGGCTGGGGCCTCGCCCTGCTCACGACGCCCGAGGCGCTCTTCGGTGC
>JAHLFO010000047.1 GCA_018883785.1 Candidatus Bacteroides intestinipullorum | reverse complement strand
ATCAGACCCTTTAAAGGCTTGCGCCCCCCGCGCGAGCTGGTGGAGCGGGTGGCTTCCCGCCCCTACGACGTGCTCAACTCCGACGAGGCACGCCAAGAGGCCGAAGGCAACGAAATGTCGCTCTACCACATCATCCGACCTGAGATTGACTTCCCCGTCGGCACTGACGAACACGATGAACGCGTATACCGCAAGGCCGCCGAGAATTTCCAACTGTGGCAAGACCGCGGCTGGCTGGTGCAAGACAAGGAAGAACATTACTATATATATGCCCAGACAATGAATGGGCACACGCAGTACGGCCTCGTGGTGGGTGCCTACGTGCCCGACTACCTCAACGGTGTCATCAAGAAACACGAACTGACCCGTCGCGACAAGGAGGAAGACCGTATGAAGCACGTCCGCGTCTGCAACGCCAATATAGAGCCTGTGTTCTTCGCCTACCCAGACAATGAGGTGCTGAACGAGGTCATCGCCCGCTACACGTCGCGCAAGCCAGTGTACGACTTCATCGCGCCCGGAGACGGCTTCGGCCACACCTTCTGGGTGATAGACGATGAGCAAGACATAGAGACCATCACAAGGGAGTTCGCCAAGATGCCCGCCCTCTACATCGCCGACGGACACCATCGAAGCGCAGCCGCGGCCCTCGTTGGTGCGGAGAAGGCCAAGAATAATCCGAACCACCGTGGCGACGAGGAGTACAACTACTTCATGGCTGTCTGCTTCCCCGCCGGACAACTGACCATCATCGACTACAACCGCGTGGTGCGCGACCTGAACGGGATGACGCCCGCACAGTTCCTCGAAGCCTTAGCCAAGCACTTCGACGTAGAAGACAAGGGAACCGCCGTGCCTTATCGCCCGACCGGCTTGCACAACTTCTCGCTCTACATGGAGGGACATTGGTACAGCCTGACCGCCCATGCTGACACGTATGACGACACCGACCCCATTGGCGTGTTGGATGTCACCATCTCCTCGCGCTACATCCTGGACGAATTGCTGGGTATCCGCGACCTCCGTTCAGACAAACGCATCGACTTCGTGGGAGGCATCCGCGGCCTGGACGAACTGAAACGCCGAGTGGACAATGGCGAAATGGCAATGGCCCTCGCCCTTTACCCCGTCAGCATGAAGCAGCTGATGGACATTGCCGACACGGGCAACATCATGCCGCCCAAGACGACGTGGTTCGAACCGAAGCTCCGCTCGGGATTGATCATACACAAATTGGATTAGACGCTGACTATGCCCCTTATTGAAATCACTTCCCTCGCCCACCCCGGCGTGGAACTTTTCAGTGCCCTTACCGAAGCCCAGCTGCGCAACCGGCTGGAGCCCGGCAAGGGCATTTTCATTGCCGAAAGCCCCAAAGTCATCCGCGTTGCACTGGATGCCGGTTACACGCCTGTCGCCCTCCTCTGTGAGCGTCGGCACATCACGGGCGATGCCGCGGACATCATCGCCCGTTGTGGCGACATCCCCTTCTATACAGGCGAGCGCGAGCTCTTGGCCCGCCTCACCGGCTACACCCTGACGCGCGGCGTGCTCTGCGCCCTGCGCCGCCCCGTGGAGAAAAGCCTGGAGGAAGTATGCGGAAACGCCCGCCGACTCGTGGTCATAGACGGCGTAGTGGACACGACCAACATCGGTGCCATCTTCCGCTCGGCGGCGGCCCTGGGGATGGACGGCGTGCTCCTGACACGCAACTCCTGCGACCCGCTGAACCGCCGGGCGGTGCGCGTATCGATGGGCTCGGTGTTTCTCGTGCCGTGGACGTGGCTGGACGGCCCTCTGACACGCCTCCACGACTTCGGTTTCCGCACGGCGGCCATGGCACTGACCGACCAATCCATCCCGCTGGATGCCCCCGCATTGAAGCAAGAAACCCGTCTTGCCCTCGTGATGGGTACCGAGGGAGACGGGCTGCCTAAGGAAACCATTGCCAAGGCCGACTATGTGGTGCGCATCCCGATGGCACACGGCGTAGATTCGCTCAACGTGGCGGCGGCATCGGCCGTGGCATTTTGGGAATTGAGGGCGACCTTCATCACGCCGTCCGACTTGCTCTCGAAGAGACGATAAGCCTCCTCAATCTTGTCCAACGGATAGCGATGCGTGATGAGCGGCGTGGTGTCAATGTGCCCTTCGGCAATAAGGCGGAGAATCTCGGCACAATCGCATCCGTCCACACCGCCCGTCTTGAACGTGAGGTTCTTGCCGTACATATCGGGCAAAGGAAGTACCTGTGGGCGATCATAAAGCGCCACAACGGTGACCGTGGCATTAGGGCGGGCACACTCCCACGCCAGGCGGAAAGTATCGTCGGCTCCCGCCACTTCCAGCACCACGTCGGCTCCTCCGTGGCCGGAATGCGTGCGGACAAACTCCGCACAGGTCTCCGGCTCTGTCAAGAGCACATCGGGATAATGAAGGCGGATGAAGGCGCGGCGTTCGGCCGACTTCTCACAGACGATGATACGCCGGGGTTGCTTCAGCATCGCGCAGAGCAGCGTGCAGATGCCCGTTGGCCCGGCACCGATGATGAGCACGGTGTCCTCCGGCGTAATGTCCGAGATGCGTGCCGCCCAGAAACCCGTGGCAAGGATGTCGCCCACGAAGAGAGCCTGCTCGTCCGTCACCCCGTCGGGGATGCGGTCAAGGCCCTGGTCGGCGTGGGGCACGCGGACATACCCGGCCTGTCCGCCGTCGATGCGGCATCCCAAGGCCCAGCCTCCGTCGGGGTCGGTGCAATTGTTCACATAGCCATGGCGGCAAAAGAAACATTCCCCGCAAAAAGTCTCCACATTCACGGTGACGCGGTCGCCGGGATGCACACGGGTAACCGCTGCACCTACCTCTTCGACCACGCCCACCATCTCGTGGCCTACGGTAATGCCCGGCACGGCGCGGGGCACGCTGCCGTGCTTGATGTGCAGGTCGCTGGTGCAGATGCTGCCCAGCGTGACGCGGACGATGGCATCGCGCTCGTCCTTCAATACGGGTTTCGGCTTGTCCAGGAGGCGGAATTCGCCTGGGCGGATGTAAGTATATGCCAGCATGATTTTAGGTTTTGAGGGAGGGAGTTTTGAGGGAGGGAGTTAGAAGGAGTTAGAGGGAGTTAGAAGGAGTTAAAGGCCAATAGTTAATCCGGCGACAAACGCAGAAAGGTATTGGCCTCTAACTCCCAAGCGAAGCGATAACTCCTTCTAACTCCCTACAACTCCCTCAAAAATTCCTTAAAACTCCCTTACAAAAAGAGTTACTTATAATTATACAACCCCGTCTCCAGGAAGTCCACATACTTCGCGATGTCCTCGTCGTAAGAATAGGACTTGTTCAGGGGATGGCCGTCATTGTCGATGAGGACATAGAAAGGCTGTGCGTTGGCGCCGAACTTGACGCGCTGCAGGTAGCTCCACTTGTCGCCCACGGTGCGGAGGGTGCGCTCCGTGCCGTTCTCCATCACCTGGATGGGGGCGGGCAGAGGCGTCTTGTCGTCCACGTAGAGCGTGATGAGGACATAATCATCATTGATGAGCGAGCTGACCTTGGGGTCTGTCCATACGGACAATTCCATCTTGCGGCAATTGACGCATCCGTAGCCGGTGAAGTCCAGCATCACGGGCTTGCCCTGCTGGCGGGCATAAGCCATGCCGGTGTCATAATCCGTGAACTTGGCATGCACCTCGTCGGCATAGAGGTTGAAGTCCTGCGTCTGGAGGGGCGGCGCAAAGGCGCTGACGGCCTTCAGCGGGGCGCCCCACAGGCCGGGCACCATATAGACGGCAAAGGCCAACGAAGCCAGGGCCAGGAAGAAACGGGGCACGCTGACCTTGGTGTCGTCGTCATCGTGCGGGAACTTGAGCTTGCCCAGCAGGTAGAAGCCCAGCAGGCCGAAGAGCACGATCCACAAGGCGAGGAACGTCTCGCGGTCCAGTATGTGCCAGCCATAAGCCAGGTCGGCCACCGAGAGGAATTTCAGCGCGAAAGCCAGTTCGATGAAGCCCAGCACCACCTTGATGACGTTCATCCAGCCGCCCGACCGGGGCATGGACTTCAGCCACGAGGGGAAGAGGGCGAAGAGCGTGAAGGGCAGGGCCAGCGCCAGGGCGAAGCCGAACATGCCGATGGCTGGGCCCACGATGCTGCCCGTGGTGGACACTTCGACCAGCAGGAAGCCGATGATGGGGCCCGTGCAGGAGAAGCTCACCAGCGACAGCGTGAAGGCCATCAGGAAGATGCTGATGAGGCCCGTCGTCTGCTCGGCCTTGCTGTCCACGGCATTGCTCCACTTCGAAGGGAGCGTAATCTCGAACGCGCCGAAGAACGAGGCCGCAAAGACCACCAGCAGGAGGCAGAAGAAGATGTTGAACACGGCGTTGGTGGACAAGGCATTCAGCGCGCTGGCGCCGAACAAGGCCGTGATGACCAGTCCCAAAGCCACGTAGATGACGATGATGGCCGCCCCGTAGGTGCAGGCATCGCGGATGCCCTTCTTCTTGTCCTTCGTGCGCTTCAGGAAGAAGCTGACCGTCATCGGGATGATGGGCCACACGCAGGGGGTGAACAAGGCCAGCAGGCCGCCCAGGAAGCCCATGCCGAAGACGTAGAGCCACGAGAGGTCGCGCGGGGCGACGGTCTCGCCAAAGCGTTCAGTTCGTCGATGACGGGCGCCCAATAGCCGGGCTGCCCGGCGGGGCTTTGCGAGACATCGGCCGTCCCCCCGCCGAGTTTTGTGCCGTCCTCCGCCAAGGCCGCGCCCGCCTCAGCCCCGTCGCCGAAGCTGAAGGGCACCTGCGTGGGCGGCAGGCAATTCTCGTCGTTGCAGGCGCCGTACTCCAGGTAGCCTTCCACCCGGCAGGCGCCGCCCGTCAGCTTCAACTCCTGCACGAACTGCGCCGTCTTCTCGAAATAGCGCACCTGCATCTCGAACAAGGGGTCGAAGCCGGACACTTCCTTGCCCACGGGCTTGAGTTTGCCCACGGGTTCGGCGCCCTGCATCTGCGTCACGTTGAAGGTGGCCGAGACGGGGCCCCCGTCGCCCAGGTCTGTCGAATAGACGTGCCAGCCCGGGTCGATGGTGGCCGTAAACACGATTTCCGCTTTCTCGTCCGACACCTTCTTCCACTCGGTCTTGAAAGTGACAGGGTCCAATATCTGCGCCTGCACCAGGAGGGCGGTGAGGAGCAGGAAGAGAGAGAGTAATGATTTTTTCACGTTGTTGCTTTTATGTTACTTGATAATAAATATTTACTGAAAAAAAGAGATGTGCAAAGAAAAATTCTCAACACTCATAATCCACGCACGCCCGGCTCTCGCGCACCTCGGCCAGGAGGGCGCCGGCGGCCACGTGGTCGGGATGGGCGGCGTAGGCCCTGACGTCTTCCAGCGTGTCAAACTCACTATACAGGGCGATGCTCCAGGTCTCGCCGGGATTGATGTTGAGCCCCACCTCCACCTGGCGGATGACGGGAATCCTGGCGGGCAGCGCCTCGATGGCTTCCTTGAAGGCACGGGCGGCAGCCAGCCTGCGTTCGGCGGGCACTTCATCCTTCAACTTGAACAATACGATGTGTTTTACCATATTCTTTTCTCGTTTTTTTATGATTTTATGCGTATATTTGTCAGCCGAAAAGCGGCATCGGCTTAGATGCTGCAAATATACCCATTTTGTTTCACATATACAACAGCCAAATGTTAATCATAGGAATCGCCGGCGGGACAGGTTCGGGCAAGACCACCGTCGTACGCAAAATCATCGAAAGCCTGCCCGCGGGCGAGGTCGTCCTCCTGCCCCAGGACTCGTACTACAAGGACAGCAGCCATGTGCCCGCCGCCGAGCGGCAACGCATCAATTTCGACCATCCCGACGCCTTCGACTGGCCCCTGCTGCGCGCCCAGGTGAGCGCCCTGCGCCGCGGCGAGAGCATCGAGCAACCCACGTATGACTACATCACCAGCTCGCGCCAGGCCCGCACCCTCCACATCGAGCCGCGCGAGGTGGTCATCATCGAGGGCATCATGGCCCTCTACGACCCCGGCCTGCGCGCCATGATGGACCTCAAGGTCTATGTGGACACCGACCCTGACGAACGCCTCATCCGCGTCATCCAGCGCGACATGCTGGAACGCGGACGCACCGCCGAGGCCGTCATGGAGCGCTACACCCGCGTGCTGAAGCCCATGCACGAACAGTTCATCGAGCCGTGCAAGCGATACGCCGACCTCATCGTGCCCGAAGGCGGAAGCAACCAGGTGGCCATCGACATCCTGACCATGTACGTGCGGACGCACATTTGAGCCGGACAGTCCTTACAGTTCTGACAGATGACAGTTGTCAGTTGTCATCTGCATAAGAACCGACTCAAGCCGAAAAAACAGGTTTATAATATATATAATATAATAT
>JAHLFO010000046.1 GCA_018883785.1 Candidatus Bacteroides intestinipullorum | reverse complement strand
AGATGTACCCCCCGCGTCAGCAATGATGAGGCGCGAGGGGAGGCGCAAGCACATTCAAGTGCCTTTGGGAAGCTCCCGGCAAGGCCGGCGTACAGCCATGCGCAACAACTGGCGTCTCTGCTGAGCCGGCTGGAGCGGATGGAGCGTCAATTGGACGCCATGCTGTCGTTGTTGTCTTCAATGTGACAAATCGTCTTGTTGTTCGGTCGTATAACTGACAATTTGTGCAAGGAATGGCAGAAAATGATTCGGAATGGCGAATAGAACGCTTTTTGCCGGAGGACAGAGGGGGAGCCGTAAGGCTTCCTTATTTCAGGCAATTCCCCAAGAGGGTTGCAAGTATATAAATAACTAAATTATTAACCTAAACAAGAAAGGAAAACGAGTATGATTCCTGCTAAAAGAAACGAAGGATGGTTGCCCGAAATCTTTAAGGATTTCTTCGACAACAACTGGATGCTGAAAGCGAATGCTACGGCACCCGCCATCAATGTCAGTGAGAATGACAAGGACTACAAAGTGGAAGTGGCCGCTCCCGGCATGACCAAGGATGACTTTAAGGTCACGTTGGGCGACGACAACAATCTGTTGATCGAGATGGAGAAGAAGAACGAGATCAAGGATGAAGACAAGAAGGGTCGGAAGTTTTTGCGTCGTGAGTTCTCTTATTCCAAATTCGAACAGGCCATTTTGTTGCCGGACAACGTAGAGAAGGACCGGATTTCTGCCAAGGTAGAGAATGGTGTCCTTACCATCGAAGTCCCGAAGAAAGTAGCGGAAGAGGCAACCAAGGCAACCAAGACTATTGAAGTGAAATAAGGTTTGTTGTTTCATTTTTGCTCTTGTGGGGGAGGGCGTGCCTGTGTTAGGGCACGCTCTCTTTTCATGGGAGTTTACCGGATATGATTAAGAATTATGGAAAAAGACGACAAGAAATACATAGGCATCCTGACCTCCGGAGGGGATGCTTCGGGTATGAATGCGGCCATCCGTGCCGTGACACGCGGTGCCATCTGCAACGGCTATGGCGTGAAAGGTATTTACCGGGGGTATGAAGGCTTGATCGCCGGCGAGGTGAAAGAACTGACCACCGAGAGTGTCAGCAACATCATCCAGCGGGGCGGTACCATCCTGAAGACGGCTCGCTCGCAAGCCTTCATGACACCCGAGGGACGGAAGAAAGCCTATGAAACCTTGCAGCGCGAGCATATCGGCGCGTTGATCATCATCGGCGGGGACGGCTCGCTGGCCGGCGCCCGTACCTTTGCCAATGAGTACGATGACATCGTGTGCATCGGCCTGCCCGGCACGATAGACAATGACTTGTATGGTACGGATTATACCATCGGCTATGATACCGCCTTGAACACCATCGTGGAGTGTGTGGATAAAATCCGTGATACGGCTACGTCGCACGACCGCATCTTCTTCGTGGAAGTCATGGGGCGCGATGCGGGCTTCCTGGCACAGAACAGTGCCATTGCCTCCGGCGCCGAGGCGGCCATCATTCCCGAGGACCGTACGGATGCCGACCAGTTGGAGCAGTTCATCAGCCGGGGATTCCGCAAGACAAAGAATAGTAGCATTGTCATTGTATCCGAGAGTCCCAAGGACGGTGGAGCCATGCACTATGCCGAGCGGGTGCGCAAGGAGTATCCGCAATACGAAGTGCGCGTTTCCATCCTCGGCCATTTGCAGCGTGGCGGTTCGCCCAGCGCGTACGACCGTGTCTTGGCCAGCCGCTTGGGTGTCGGGGCCATTCAAGCGTTGCTGGAGGGGCAGCGCAATGTGATGGTTGGCATCCACAACGATGAGATTGTCTATGTCCCCTTCGCGCAGGCCATCAAGGATGACAAGCCTTTGGACAAGAGCCTGATCCGGGTGCTGAACGAACTGTCCATCTGAAGGCTCAGAGCTTGTCTGCCACCGCCTGTCTCTCCAGTCGCCTCATGCTGAACTCGCATCCGCAATACTGCTGATTGTAGAAGCCATATTCGCGGAGCAGTTGGTTGCGGCGTTCCTGCAAGCCGCCTTTGCGCCAGTTCTGTTCCCAGAATAGGGTGCCGGGGTGGCGGGCGGCGGCAGCTCGTCCGGCTTCGTTGATTTGCTCCAGGCTTTTCCAGCGCGAGGAGGCCAGGGTGGTGGTGAAGAGGGTGAAGCCATGCTCGGCGGCATAGCGGGCGGTCTCGTCCAGGCGCATCAGGAAGCAGCGCAGGCAACGGCGTCCCCGTTCCGGCTCTTCCTCGAGACCTTTCATCCGGCTTTGCCAAAGTGTGTGGTCGTAATCGGCATCCACGAAGTCCAGCCCTTGTGACGTGACGAAGCGGATGGCTTCCTGCTTGCGGATCTCGTATTCTTCGAGGGGATAGATATTGGGATTGCAATAGAAGACGGTGGGACGGATGCCGTTGGCCAGCATACATTCGATGATGGCCGATGAGCAGGGAGCACAACACGAGTGCAGCAGCACGCGGGTGTCCCCGTTGGGAGTTTGCAATTGCAGCATGAGCGGGAATGGGTTTGATTTCAGTTTCGTGGCGCAAACTTACGGTTTTTTCCTGAAATGTGTGTATCGGGCGGCGAAAACCTCACGTGGGGGGTACGTCTTTATTACGTCAACGGGCTATTCTTTATACACTTTTTCTTGCCTGCCTGCTTCTTATAAATGCTTGATTAATAGGATGTAGTATATGCCTGGCATCTGTATTCATCGTCTACGTCGGCTTTGTGCCCTTTCTTTGTGCGGGAATCTTTCTTATCTTTGGAGTGCGTTAACGGAGGGGGAGATGCCTTCCGTGTCCGCCATAATCATTCTTTACTAATTAAACAAACACATTGATTCGCCATGAAGTATTTATTCACAGCATGCATGATGACAGGCCTGCTTGCCTTGGGCCTGGCCGGATGCGGCGGACAGCAGCAGTCTGCCGAGACGGTCGGAACTACACCGGCTTTCGTGACCATAGACGGTCCCAACCTGCTCAAACCCGACGGCTCGCGCCTCTTCATTATGGGCACCAACCTGGGCAATTGGCTCAATCCAGAGGGCTACATGTTCAACTTCAGTAAGACCAACTCGGCGCATTTCATTGACGAGATGCTCTGCCAGCTGGTGGGTCCCGACTTTACCGCCCGTTTCTGGCAACAGTTCAAGGACAACTACGTGACGCGCGAAGACATTCGCTTCATCAAGAGCACGGGAGCCAATACCATCCGACTGCCTTTCCACTACAAGCTCTTCACCGACGAGGACTACATGGGGCTGACTGCCGCGCAAGACGGCTTTGCCCGGGTGGACAGCCTGGTGGAGTGGTGCCGCGAGTCGGAGCTTTTCCTCATTCTGGACATGCACGACGCTCCCGGCGGGCAGACGGGTGACAACATCGACGACAGCTACGGCTACCCTTGGCTGTTCGAGAGCGAGGACAGCCAGAAGCTCTATTGTGACATCTGGCGGCGCATTGCCGAGCGCTACAAGGACGAGCCGGTCATCCTGGGCTACGAGCTCTTCAACGAACCCATCGCCCCCTACTTCCCCAATGTGGACGAGCTGAACGCCAAGCTGGAGCCGCTATATAAGAAAGGTGTGGCAGCCATCCGCGAGGTAGACACCAACCACATCATCCTGCTGGGAGGCGCGCAGTGGAACGGTAATTTCAAGCCCTTCGCCGACTCGAAGTTCGACGACAAGATCATGTATACCTGCCACCGCTATGGCGGACCGGCCACCAAGGACGCCATCATGAACTTCATCAGTTTCCGCGATAGCGTCAACTTGCCGATGTACATGGGCGAGATCGGGCACAACACTGACCAATGGCAGGCCGACTTCTGCCAGGTGATGCGCGACAACAACATCGGCTACACCTTCTGGCCCTATAAGAAGATGGACGGCTCGTGCTTCGTGGGCATCACCCCGCCCAAGGACTGGCAGGTCGTGGTGGACTTCTCCGAGGCGTCGCGCGCCACGTACAAGGAGATCCGCGATGCCCGTCCAGACCAAGCCGTGGCCCGTCAGGCCCTGACCGACTTGCTGGAAGCCGTGAAGTTGAAGAACTGCACGCCGCAGGAGGGTTATATCCAATCGTTGGGGATGAAGCCATAAGCCATTGCCGTCCGTGGACGAAGCCTCTTGCGCCCGTGGACGGGGCCTCTTGCGCCCGCGGGCGGAGCCTCTTGCGCCCACAGGCGGGGAAATGCCTGTGGACCATAGGCTGAATTTTGCGTTATTTATCTACTAATCAATTGTTTTTATATGAAGAAAGAAATCCTGTTTACCTTGGCTTTGGCTGCGGCCTTCCCTCTCTCTGCCCAGCAGAAGCCCGTCTATCTGGACGAGAACAAACCCATTGAGGAGAGGGTGGAAGATGCGTTGAGCCGCATGACGCTGGAAGAGAAAGTCGCCGTCATCCATGCACAGTCCAAGTTCAGCAGTGCAGGCGTGGCCCGGCTGGGCATCCCCGAACTGTGGACCGACGACGGCCCCCACGGCATCCGTCCCGAAGTGTTGTGGGACGAGTGGGAGCAGGCCGGCTGGACCAATGACTCCTGCGTGGCTTTCCCTGCCCTGACCTGTCTGGCCGCCACTTGGAATCCCGACATGTCCCTGCTCTACGGGCAGAGCATCGGCGAGGAGGCCCGCTACCGTGAGAAAGACGTCCTGTTGGGACCCGGCGTCAACATCTACCGCACCCCGCTGAATGGCCGCAACTTCGAGTATATGGGCGAAGATCCCTACCTGGCCGGCCAGATGGTGGTGCCCTATATCCAGGGCGTGCAGCAGAACGGCGTGGCTGTCTGCGTGAAGCACTTTGCCCTGAACAACCACGAGGTGAACCGTCACAACACGAACGTCATCGTGGACGACCGCGCATTGTACGAGATTTATCTCCCCGCCTTCAAGGCTGCCGTGCAGGAAGGCAAGGCATGGACCATCATGAGCAGTTACAATCTCTACCAGAATCAGCATTGCGGGCAGAACAAACGCCTGCTGGATGACATCCTGCGTGGGGAGTGGGGATTTGACGGTGCCGTCGTATCCGACTGGGGCGGCATCCACGACACCGACCAAGCCATCGCCCACGGCATAGACCTGGAGTTCGGCAGCTGGACCAACGGCCTGACCAGTGGGGCCAGCAATGCTTACGACAATTACTACCTGGCCTTGCCCTACCTGCAACGCATCAAGGCAGGCAAAGTCGGCACCAAGGAGCTGGACGACAAGGTGCGCCGCGTGCTGCGCCTGATGTTCCGCACCAGTATGAACACCCGCAAGCCGTTCGGCTCGATGCGTTCGCCCGAACATTATGCCGCTGCCCGCCGTATCGGCGAGGAAGGTATCGTGCTGCTGAAGAACGAAGGCAATGTCTTGCCCATCAACCTGGATGGCGTCAAGAAGATTGCCGTCATCGGCGAGAATGCCGTGAAGATGATGACCGTGGGCGGCGGTAGCTCGTCGCTGAAGGTGCAGCGTGAGATTTCGCCCCTGCAAGGCATCCGTACCCGGGTAGGCAATAAGGCCGAAGTTGTCTATGCCCGTGGCTATGTGGGCGATGCCAGCGGCGAATACAACGGCGTGGTGACCGGACAGAACCTGCAGGACGACCGTTCGCCCGAGGAACTGATTGCCGAGGCCGTGCAGGTGGCCAAGGAAGCAGACTACGTCATCTTCATCGGCGGCCTGAACAAGAGCGCCGGGCAGGATTGCGAGGATTCCGACCGTGCTTCCTTGGGCTTGCCTTACGGACAGGACCAAGTGATCGAGGCTTTGGCAGCAGCCAATTCCAACCTGATCGTGGTGAACATCTCGGGCAATGCCGTGGCTATGCCGTGGATTGAGCAAGTGCCCGCCATCGTGCAAGACTGGTACCTCGGCTCGGAGGCCGGCACGTCGCTGGCTTCCGTCCTGATGGGCGATGTCAATCCCAGCGGCAAGTTGCCCATGACCTTCCCCGTCCGTCTGGAAGATGTGCCTGCACACCAGTTGGGCGAGTATACGGGCGAACGCACCCAAGACACGGTGGACATCAAGTACAACGAGGGCATCTTCGTGGGCTATCGTTGGGCGGACAAGCAGAAGAAGGTGAAGCCCCTCTTCCCCTTCGGCTACGGATTGAGTTACACCACCTTTGAATACGGCAAGCCGACGGCCGATGCCCAGACCATGACCGCCGACGGCGAGCTGACCATCCGCGTCAGCGTGAAGAACACGGGCGCACGCGAAGGCCAGGAAGTGGTTCAGCTCTACATCAGCGACAAGAAGGCCTATCTGCCCCGTCCTGTCAAGGAGCTGAAAGGCTTCCGGAAGATCAAGCTGGCTCCGGGTGAGGAGAAGGAAGTGACGTTCACCATCCGCAAGGATGCGCTGAGCTTCTTCGACGCCGACAAGCACGAGTGGGTGGCCGAGCCGGGCAAGTTCGAGGCCATCATCGCTGCCTCGGCTGCTGACATTAAGGGCAAAGTCCCCTTTGAGTTGAAATAAGAGAGCAGACTGTTACAAGTGTATTTTTCTTGTGTTTGGAGAGGCGTGGCCGGGAGGCCGCGCCTCTTTTTGTGCGGGATGCTTCTTTTTATTGGCACGCCTGGAGCACCAGCAGGCTTTCCGGCCCCATGTTGAACAGCAGGTCCACGATGCTCAGGTTGGGCAGGAAGCCCAGCCGTTCTTGGAACACCTGGTAGTAGGGCCGGGCATGGAAAGCGGGGTCTTCCGTGCGGAAGTCTTTCTTGGGATGGATGCGCTCGCGGAAGTCGTCGGCACCGGCGGGGGAGGCGATGTAGTCCGTGGTGCGTTCCAGGTGAGGGGTGAAGTCTATCAGCGTGCAGACCAGGTTGCAGAGGGCTTCGTTGAAGTCCGTCAGGAATTCGTATTTCTGTTCGTAGAACGGGCGGAAGTCGTCCTTGTAGTATTCAAAGAAAGGCGTGTGGTTGTAGGCCGACTCCAGGGCGTTCCAGTGCAGGTGCCGCCAGTTGCCGTGGTCGGAGATGCGGATGTCGCGCGTGAAGCATTTCGGCGTTTCGGGCTTCACGGTGGGGATGGACAGGGCCAGGGGGCCGTCTGGCGCGGCGATGGTGCAGCGATTGCGGTAGGTCTGCTTGGCGTAGTGGTCATATTGCTCCACGAGGATGCGGTCGTACGTCAGCAGCTTGACATAGTATTCCACGGGGGCGAGGTAGGCGGTAGACAGCAGTGCGGTGGTCATGAGGCGTCGGGGCTTTGTTATTTTACGGCCAGTCCTATCCGGTCCCAGCGGTAGCCGCTGAAGAGTCCGGTGTCTTGTTCCTTGGAAAACCAAATGCGGGCAGCCTTCCCGATGACGTGATCTTCCGGCACCAGTCCGAAGAGGCGCGAGTCGGAGAGGTTGGAGGCATTGTTGGTCGTAACCCAATAATAGTTTTTGTTGAAGGTGCAGGAGTCGGCGGGCTTCCCGTCCACATAGAGGGTGTCGCCTTGGATGAAGGCGTTGCGGCCTTCGTGCAGCAGCAGGGTGTTGCATAGCAGGGTGCGGTTCCACGGGCTGACGCGCAGGGTGACGCCCCGACCTGGGATGAGGAGGGCATGCAGGTGCTTCACGGAGTCCGTGTGCTCCATGGGTGTCAGGGGCAGGTGGGCGTTGGCTGCTTGTTCCAGCAGATAGTATTCGTAGCGGCTGAGGCTACGGATGTTGCGGGTGGAGTCGCTGCCCAGCAGGGGTGAGGAGATGCGGAGCCTGTGCAACAACGTGTCCAGCCGGGCTTCCTCCGTACGCGGATAGGCGAAGAGGAACTTCTGGTCGGGCGCCCGCTTCTCCGAGGGGACGACGTTGAAGAGCGAGTCCACCAGCAGCGTGTCGCCCGGCGTGCCGATGCAGCGGCCGATGAAGACCTCGCGGCGGCTGATGACGGGTTGGCGCAGGTTGCCTGGATTGTTGAAGACGATGATGTCCTCGCGCTTCACGGGTCGGGCTGCCCAGCGGTGATGCCCCCACCAGCCCATGAAGGGGAGGCGGAGGCCGTAGCTCCATTTGTTTACGAGGATGCGCTCGCCTTGATAGAGCGAGTTTTCCATCCCTGATGAGGGAATCAGGTAGGAAGTGGCCACACACGTGCGCAGCAGCACTCCCGCGAGTACGGCGGCCCCGATGGCTGTCAGTGTCTTGCCTACCTTTTTCATCCTTTAGTTGTTGTCTACCCACTTGAAGAGGCGATCCCAGCGGACATGGCCGTCGAACCAGTCGCGGTCCTTATCCAGCGAGAGCCATACGACGAGCGGTTTGCCCACTACGTGGTCCTCGGGCACGAAGCCCCAATAGCGCGAGTCGAGCGAGTTGTGGCGGTTGTCGCCCATCATCCAGTAATAATCCATGCGGAAGGTATAGGTGTCCGTCTTCTGTCCGTTGATGTAGATGCCGTCTGCCCGCTGCTCCAAGGTGTTGCCCTCGTAGGCTTCGATGCAACGGCTGTAAATGGGCAGGTTATCGGCGGTCAGCTTAAGGGTTGCGCCCTTGGCGGGAATCCAGATGGGGCCGTAGTCGTCGCGCGTCCAGCGGGTGTAGAGGTTCAGCGGGTAGACGTCGCCCCCGTAGGCGGCAGGTTCGCGGACGATGTGGGCTATGAGCTTCTTGTTGCCCAGCAGCGTGTCGTGCATCTTCTGCGTCAGGGGCAGGTGGTAGACAGGGGCTGTGCGTCCTTGTGCGTCCCGGGCATCCAATCCCATAGACGCCAATACGGTCTGGCTTTCCGGGTCGTCGGGGAAGAGCCATTGGTCGTCCTTGCTGATACCCAACTCGCGGAACATGGCTTCCGGGATGAGCGGGCCGGTGGTCTGCACGAAGTAATTGAACTGCACGTTCTCCGGCACGGGCGTGGGCTGTCCGTTCAGGTAGACCCGTCCGTCAATGATTTGCAGCGTGTCGCCGGGCAGGCCGGTGCAACGCTTCACGTAGTTCTCGCGACGGTCCACGGGGCGCACCACGATGTCGCCATACATCTGCGGGTTGCTGCGTATCAGCTTGCGGCCTGCGTTGTAGTAGAGGTCATAGATGGCGCGTTGCTGTTCGCGGGTCAGGCTGTCCATCTCCACGGGGTTGGGGTAGAGGCGTTTGCCCTCGCGGTAGGCCAGGGTGTAGAAGTCTTCCATCTGGTGGTTCAGGGCTACGGTGTCGCCCGCAGGGAAGTTGAACACCACGATGTCATGCAGCTTCACCCGTCCGAAGCCTTTCACACGCTTGTAGTCCCAGTGCGGCCACTCCAAGTATGATTTGCAGTTGAAGATGGGCAGTGTGTGTTGCGTCAGGGGCATGGACAGCGGTGTGTTGGGCACGCGCGGGCCGTAGCTCACCTTGCTGACGTAGAGGAAGTCGCCTACCAGCAGTGATTTCTCCAGCGACGACGAAGGTATCTGATAGTTTTGGAACAGGTAGATGTTGACAAAGTAGACGGCCACCAGCGCAAAGACGATGGCGTCCACCCAGCTCATGACGCTGCGCACGGCAGGATTCTTGGATTTCTTCCAGAACCCCCAGGGGATGAACTTGGTGATGTAGATGTCGAAGATGAAGGGCACGACGATGAGGCCCCACCAGCTCTTGACCCAGAGGAGGAACAGCAGGTAGAGCAGCGTGACGATGCCGAACTTTATCCAGCGGCC
>JAHLFO010000004.1 GCA_018883785.1 Candidatus Bacteroides intestinipullorum | reverse complement strand
TAAGAGTTTCCCGAACAAGCAAAGCGATGCAGACCACGGCAATTAGAACGGTTACCAACTCATTACCCGAAAACGAGGTAATTCTTCTAACTCTCTTGATTTCAAAGAGGTATATTCCTTATACAGATTTAATGAAAATTTGTGGAATATCCGCCGAAAATGGGCAGATTAATGCAAATGTTTGCGCCCGGCCTCCGTCCTCACCTGTCAATGCTGATAGTTGGCGTCCACGAAGACCACAGTCCGTCCTTCAATCGCGGCGGACAGGTAATGGTCTCTCACCCAGACATTCTCCAGGTAGCGGGATGTGCCGTCGGGATAGGTCAGCTGGAGGCATTCCTTGCTGGAGTCTGTCCAACGCCACGTGATGTTGCGGTCGAAGGTGTTGGTACCGCCATCCACCTGCCAAGAGGTGACCTCCTGTCCGTCGCCTCCGTCAAAGAAGCGGAGCTGGTAGGTGCCGGCAAGTCCCTCGTCGGTGGTGTAGTTGTCGTCAATCCAGAGTTTCCCACACAACGCTTCATCGGTATTCTCCATCGTATAGTTGACGATGTCGTCGCCACACGAGGCGAGGCAAAGGGCCCATAGGCTGATGATGAATAGGCTCATCTTTTTCCAAGCTGTTCCAGTCATTTTTTTATGTTTTTAGTTAAAGATAAAAGAAGTCCGCGTTCAGGCCTGCTGTACAGCGGCAAGCCTAAGCGCGGACAAACATACGAAAAAATCCGGTAGATTCAATATCTGGTCTGATATTTCTTATAAAAGACGAAAAACAGGACAAAACCGATCAAGGCAAAGGGCACACCCGCCAACGCCGGGTAGCGGTATCCGCCCGTGATGGCCAGTCCGCCCACGTAGGCGCCAATGGCATTGCCCAGGTTGAAGGCCATCTGCACGGCGGCCCCGCCCAGCATCTCCCCGCCTGGGGCCACACGGATCATCAGTACCTGTTCGGGGCTGGAGATGGCAAACAGTCCTGCCGTACAGAGGGCCATCAGCAGGGCCGAGCACCACGGGTTGGGCGAAAGGAAGAAGATGAGTAGCAGGGTGATGCAAATCAAGCCCTGTACCACCATGCCCACCCGGCCGGGAGTGTAACGGTCGGACATGCGTCCGCTGATCAGGTTGCCCGCCACCATGCCGAAGCCCGCCAGTACCATCAACGCCGTGATGCTCTCTTCGCTGAAACCCGACACGTGGGTCAGCAGCGGATTGATGTAGCTGTACCAGCAGAAGACACCTCCATTGCCCAAGGCCGTGGCTCCCAGAATGAGCCAGGGAGCCGGCTTCTTCAAGAAACGGAATTGTCCTTTGAACCCCGTGTCTTCCAACCCTGGCACGTGGGGCACCCAGCGCCAGATGTAGTAGAGCACAATCAGTCCCCAGCAGCCTACCAGCAGGAACGTGACGCGCCACGAGAGCATGTGGCTCAGCGAAGTGCCCAGGGGCACACCGAAGAGGTTGGCCACGGTCATGCCGGCAATCATGATGGAGACCGCTTCCGCCCCCTTGCCTTCATCGGCCAGCTTGCCCGCTACGATGGAGGCCACGCCGAAGTAGGCACCGTGGGGCAGGCCTGAGATGAACCGGGCCACGAGCAGCGTCCAGTAGCCCACGGCTGCGGAGGCGCACAGGTTGCCCACCAGCATTAGGGCCATCAGTCCCAACAGGATGTGTTTCAGCGGATATTTGCGCGCCCAGAGCAGGATCGGCGCGCCACAACAGACCCCCAAGGCGTAGGCCGAGATGAAATGTCCCGCCGTAGGGATGCTCACATGCAGGTCATTCGCCACATAGGGCAAGATGCCCATCATCGTAAATTCGGCAATCCCCAGTCCCAGGGTGCCGAATGCTAATGCAATCAGACTTTTCTTCATATCATGTAGAGTTATCCTAAAAATCGGGCGCAAAGATACACAGGTGTGGGCGATAATTCATCATTTTCCCGGCGGAAAATACAGGTAGAAATCCTGTGTCAAGGCGATATATTCGTCCGAATATCCACCTTCTGCCCGTTCGATGAACAGGTCGGCAGCGGCATAAGCAACCGGTTTCCTCACCAGCTCCAGCAACAGGCGCCTGCATTTCTTTCCGGGTTTGGTATATACATTGGTCCGGCGGGCGAGGAACCAGCCTTGGGCAAAGGCGCTTCCCAAGGCCAGCTCCTCCACCTCGGTGGGGAGGATGACGGCCAGCCGGCCTTCTTCAGCCAGCAAGTCCCGGGTGTGGCGGAATAACATCTCGTAGTTCAACCCTTCGGTATGCCTTGCCATACGTCGTTGGGCGTCAGGACTGCGCAAGGCATCCACGAAATAAGGAGGATTGGAAACCACCAGGTCGAACTTCTCCTGCGGAAAATACTTGCCGAAATCCATACAGAGAACTTCTATCCGGTCTCCCCAAGGCGAGCGGGACACGTTTTCCTGGGCTTGTCCCGACGCATCGCTATCTATCTCGATGGCAGTTATCCGTGCTTCCGGATTGCGCTGGGCCAACTGGATAGCTATCAGGCCACTACCGGTGCCCACGTCCAATATCCTGCGGGCATCCCGGACGGAAGCCCAGGCGCCAAGCAAGACCCCGTCGGTGCCCACCTTCATGGCGCAGCGGTCGTGATGGATGGTAAACTGTTTGAACTTAAAGTACGTGTTGGACATCTTTTGTCTGTTTTTTCGGAGGCCAAAAATACGCAATGCCCCGCACAAATCTGCAAAAAGTAGTCTTGTTTTTATGTTTTTATAGAATCAGAGGCGTGGAGATTTCAATAAATAGTTTAACTTTGCACCCACTTTACAGGGTTTCTCAAGCAGAGCCCCCAATAATCGTGACAACATGAAGAAAAGATTTTACTTGAACGATAACGAAGGAAGAAACGACAGAAACGGATTTTCTGTGATAGCAGATTTTGAGGGAAACGAAGAACAGCTGATGGACATTAAGGTGGAAGACGTGCTGCCTGTATTGCCTTTGCGCAATATGGTGCTCTTCCCGGGCGTGTTCCTGCCCGTGTCTTTGGGGCGCAAGTCTTCGCTCCGGCTGGCACGTGAGGCCGAGAAGAAGAATGCTTATATTGCTGTGATTTGCCAGAAGGTGGCCGAGACGGAGAACCCCTTGTTTGACGACCTGCACCACGTGGGCACCGTGGCCCGTATCGTCCGCACGCTCGAGATGCCCGATCAGACTACGACCGTCATCCTGCAAGGCTCGAAGCGCATCGAGCTGACGGACATCGTAGAGGACACCCCCTACCTGAAGGGCCACGTCACTCCCTTGGACGAGGTGTTGCCCGACAAGAACGACCGTGAGTTCCAAGCCTTGGTCGAGGCCGTCAAGGACCTCACCGTGCGCTTCCTCAAGTCCTCGGACATGTTCCCGCAAGAATCGACATTCGCCATACGCAACATCACCAACCCGATGTTCCTGGTGGACTTCATCTGCACCAACCTTCCCCTGAAGAAGGACGAAAAGATGGAGCTCCTGCAGATCAATGCCTTGCGCGAGCGTACCTACCGGTTGCTGGAGATTCTGAACCGTGAGGTGCAGCTTGCCGAAATCAAGGAATCCATCCAGATGCGTGCCCGCGAGGACATCGACCAGCAGCAGCGCGAATATTTCCTCCAGCAGCAGATCAAGACCATCCAGGATGAGCTGGGTGGTGGTGCGCAAGAGCAGGAGATCGAAGAAATGCGTGCCAAGGCCGAGACCATCAAATGGAGCGAGGAGGTGAAGAAGGTATTCTTGAAAGAGGTGGACAAGCTGGAGCGCACCCACGTGCAATCGCCCGACTATAGCGTGCAGCTCAACTACCTGCAGACCATGCTCAGCCTCCCTTGGGGTATCTACACCACGGACAACCTCAACCTGAAGAGTGCAGAAAAGACCTTGAATAAGGACCATTACGGATTGGAGAAGGTGAAGGAGCGTATCTTGGAGCATCTGGCCGTCTTGAAGCTGAAGGGAGACATGAAGTCGCCCATCATCTGCCTCTATGGCCCTCCCGGGGTGGGCAAGACCTCATTGGGCCGCTCCATCGCTGCCGCCCTGAAGCGCAAGTATATCCGGATGTCCCTCGGAGGCGTGCACGACGAGGCGGAAATCCGTGGTCACCGCAAAACTTATATCGGTGCCATGCCCGGACGTATCATCAAGGGATTGATCAAGGCCGGGTCGTCCAACCCGGTTTTCATCCTCGACGAGATAGACAAGGTGGGAGCCGACCGCCAAGGCGATCCCTCGTCCGCCTTGCTCGAAGTGCTGGATCCCGAGCAGAACACCACGTTTCACGACAACTTCCTCGATGTGGATTATGACCTCTCGAAAGTGTTGTTCATCGCCACGGCCAACAACCTGAACACCATTCCCGCCCCGCTCTTGGACCGCATGGAGCTGATCGAAGTGAGCGGCTACATCACGGAGGAAAAAATCGAGATTGCCCGGCGCCACCTCATTCCCAAGGAGCTGGAGGCCAACGGCATGAAAAAGAACGATATCAAGTTCTCCAAAGCCACCATCGAGGCCATCATTGAGAACTACACCCGCGAGAGCGGTGTGCGCGAGTTGGAGAAGAAGATCAGCAAGATCCTGCGCAAGTCGGCCCGCCAGTATGCCACGGACGGCTATTTCGAGAAGACCGAGATCAAGCCCGAAGACCTGTATGAATTCTTGGGTGCTGCCGAGTACACCCGCGACAAGTATCAGGGCAATGCGTATGCCGGCGTGGTGACCGGCCTGGCCTGGACAGCCGTGGGCGGGGAGATCCTCTTTGTAGAGACCAGCCTGAGCCGGGGCAAGGGTGGCCGTCTGACCTTGACGGGCAATCTGGGCGATGTGATGAAAGAATCGGCCATGCTCGCCTTGGAGTATATCAAGGCGCACGCCTCCCAGCTGGGCATTGACGAGGACATCTTCGACAATTGGAATATCCATATCCACGTGCCCGAAGGCGCCATTCCCAAGGACGGTCCATCGGCGGGTATCACCATGGCTACCTCGCTTGCTTCGGCCCTGACCCAGCGCAAGGTGAAAGCCAACCTGGCCATGACCGGCGAGATTACTCTTCGTGGCCGTGTCCTTCCCGTGGGGGGCATCAAGGAGAAAATCCTGGCCGCTAAACGGGCCGGCATCAAGGAAATCATCCTGAGCGAGGAGAACCGCAAGAACATCGAGGAAATCCAGGAGATATACCTCAAAGGCTTGACCTTCCACTATGTGCGGGATGTCAAGGAGGTGCTTGACCTCGCTCTGACCCATGAGAAGGTGGACAACCCGATTGACTTCACCGTCAAGAAGGACAAAAAAGAGGATGAGGAATACCAAAGCACGAAGCAGGCATGAAGTTTGAGTTACAATATACTGATCCGAAAACCAACGCTCGTGCCGGACTGATCACTACGGACCACGGACAGATAGAGACACCCATCTTCATGCCCGTGGGTACGGTGGGTACGGTGAAGGGCGTACACCTCTCCGAATTGAAGGAAGACATCAAGGCGCAAATCATCTTGGGCAATACCTACCACCTGTATTTGCGTCCGGGGTTGGATATCATCGAACGTGCCGGAGGCTTGCACAAGTTCAATGGCTTCGACCGCCCCATGCTGACCGATAGCGGGGGATTCCAGGTCTTCTCCCTGGCCGGTATCCGCAAGTTGCACGAGGAGGGGGCTGAGTTCCGCTCGCATATCGATGGCAGCAAGCACTTTTTCACACCAGAGAAGGTAATGGACATCGAGCGCACCATCGGCGCCGACATCATGATGGCCTTCGACGAGTGCCCTCCCGGCGACTCCGACTACGAATATGCCAAGAAGTCTCTGGGACTGACCCACCGCTGGCTGGACCGTTGCATCCGGCGGTTCAACGAGACTGAACCGAAGTACGGATACCGGCAATCCCTCTTCCCCATTGTGCAAGGCTGTGTCTACCGCGACCTCCGTACCCAGTCGGCCGAGTTTGTGGCTTCGAAGGAAGCGGATGGCAATGCCATCGGCGGCTTGGCTGTAGGCGAGCCAGTGGAGAAGATGTATGAGATGATCGAGTTGGTCAACGGCATCTTGCCTAAGGAAAAACCCCGCTACCTGATGGGTGTGGGCACCCCGGTGAACATTCTCGAAGGCATCGAGCGGGGCGTGGACATGTTCGACTGCGTCATGCCTACCCGCAATGGGCGCAACGGGATGATCTTTACCAAGGACGGTATCCTCAACATGCGCAACAAGAAGTGGGAGGCCGACTTCTCGCCCATCGAAGCGGACGGTGCTTCGTATGTGGATACCCTCTACACCAAGGCCTACCTGCGCCATCTCTTCCATGCCCAGGAGATGCTGGCCATGCAGATAGCCTCCGTGCACAATCTGGCTTTCTACCTCTGGCTGGTCGGCGAGGCCCGCAAGCACATCATTGCAGGCGACTTCGCCGGCTGGAAGTCCATTATGGTAAAACGTCTATCGACAAGGTTATGAAACGATTCGACTGGAACACTTGGAAGAATGCGAGGTTTCTGCACGAGAAACCCCTGAAACGCCTGGACTGGTACATCATCCAGAAGTTTCTGGGGACGTATGTCTTTGCCATCGTCTTGATCATCTCCATTGCCGTCGTGTTCGACTTCAACGAGAAGCAAGACAAGTTCATGTCGCACGGTGCGCCGTGGGAAGCCATCGTCTTCGACTACTATCTGAATTTCATTCCCTACTTTGCCAATCTGTTCAGCCCCCTGTTCGTGTTCATCGCGGTCATCTTCTTCACTTCCAAGCTGGCCGAGAATTCCGAAATCATCGCGATGTTCTCCACCGGGATGAGCTTCAAGCGGATGCTGCGCCCCTACATGGTGTCGGCAGCCATCATTGCGGTGGTCACCTTCTGCCTGGGAGCCTTTATCATTCCCCGGGGCAGCGTGACCCGCATCAACTTCGAGGACAAATACTACAAGCAGCGCAAGATGAACACCGCCCGCAACATCCAGTTGGAGGTGGACAGCGGCGTGATTGCCTACATCGACCGCTTCGAGGACTACAGCAAGACGGGCTACCGCTTTTCGCTGGACAAGTTTGAAGGCAAGCAACTGGTGTCCCACCTGACGGCACGCAGCATCACGTATGACACGTCCGCCGTCCATCGCTGGACCATCAAGGACTACATGATCCGCGAGATGAAAGGCATGAGGGAGACCATTACCAAGGGCTCGCGCATAGACACCACGCTCTTCATGGAGCCGGCGGACTTCCTCATCATGAAGAACCAGCAGGAGATGCTGACCAGCCCCCAGCTGAGTGAATACATCGACCGCCAGAAGCAACGCGGGTTCGCCAACATCAAAGAGTTCGAGATCGAGTACCACAGGCGCATTGCCATGTCTTTTGCCTCGTTCATCCTGACCCTGATCGGCGTCTCGCTCTCTTCGCGCAAGACCAAGGGAGGCATGGGCCTGCACCTGGGCATCGGACTGGCTCTGAGTTTCTCCTACATTTTGTTCCAGACCATTGCCTCTACCTTTGCCGTCAACGGGAACATGCCACCGGCCATAGCCGTATGGATTCCCAATATCCTCTACGCCTTCATCGCTTTGTATTTATATCAGAAGGCGCCGAAGTGACGACAAGGAGGGTAGTGATTAGTGTGATTAGTGATAAATGATTAGCAAATGGTTATGAAAGAGCACAACGCCAATATGAACCGGCGCGATTTCTTGAAAATTGTCGGGTTGACCGCCGCATCCTCCACAGGACTCCTCTATGGATGCGGGTCTAAAGAAGAGGAGCAATCATCCGGCGTACAAGACTTGGGACCGGTTCCCACCGACCGGATGACTTACCGTAACTTTTCGGAATCCCCCGAAGACAACGTCTCCATCCTGGGCTATGGCTGCATGCGCTGGCCCACCGTGCCCTCGCCTGACGGGAAGGGAGACTTGATTGATCAGGATGAAGTGAACCGCCTGGTGGATTATGCCATGGCGCATGGCGTCAACTATTACGACACCTCTCCCGTCTATGTGCAGGGCTGGAGCGAGAAGGCCACGGGCATCGCCCTGAAACGCCACCCGCGCGAGTCCTTCAAGATTGCCACCAAACTCTCCAACTTCTCCAACTTCACGCGCGAGAACTCCATCCAGATGTACCGGCAATCCTTCGTGGACCTCCAGGTGGACTATATCGACTACTACCTGCTCCATTCCATCGGCAACGGGGGCATCAAGACCTTCCGGGCACGCTATATCGAAAACGGTATGTTGGACTATCTGCTGGAGGAGCGCGAAGCCGGGCGCATCCGCCATCTGGGCTTCTCCTTCCACGGCACCCGCGAGGTGTTCGACGAGGTACTGGCCATGCACGACCGGGTACACTGGGACTTCGTGCAGATCCAGCTGAACTACCTGGACTGGACCCATGCCACGGGCAATAATGTCAATGCCGAATACCTCTATGCCGAGCTGGAGAAACGCCGTATCCCTGCCGTCATCATGGAGCCGTTGCTGGGTGGACGTCTGTCCAATCTGCCCGACCATATCGTCGCCCGCCTCAAGCAGCAACGTCCGGAGAGCAGTGTCGCCTCGTGGGCTTTCCGCTTCGCCGGTTCTCCCGAAGGGGTACTGACCGTGTTGAGCGGCATGACCTACATGGAGCACCTTCAGGACAACATCCGCACCTATTCGCCCCTGGTCCCCCTGACCGATGCGGAACGCCAGTTCCTCTTCGACACGGCCGACCTCATTGCCGGTTATCCCACCATCCCCTGCAACGACTGCAAGTATTGCATGCCCTGTCCTTATGGCATCGACATACCTGCCGTGCTGCTCCATTATAATAAATGTGTCAACGAGGGAAACATCCCCCAGGACCGGCAGGACGAGAACTATCGCCAGGCGCGCCGGGCTTTCCTTATCGGTTATGACCGCAGTGTGCCCCGTCTTCGCCAGGCCAGTCATTGCACAGGTTGTGGCCAATGCAATTCCCACTGTCCGCAGTCCATTAATATCCCCAAGGAGCTGCACCGGATAGATGCTTTCGTGGAACGACTCAAGCAGGAGAAGTGATGGAAGGGACGGATATCATCAGCTTGCTTCATGCCGAGGGGGGCTCGTGCGTCATCTGCAAGGGGGCAGAAACCCGTATCTATCGCCGCAGGGGGGTGATCGACCTCTTTGAACTGTACGAAGGCGATCCCTGCTTCATGCGCGGTGCCCGGTTGGCCGACAAGGTCATCGGCAAGGGTGCCGCCGCCTTGGTAGCACTCGGCGGTATGGCCGAGGTTTACGCCGACCTCATCAGCACGCCCGCCTTGACTGTGCTTCGCCAGGCAGGCATTCCCACCCGCTTCGGCCAGGAGGTGCCCTACATCATCAATCGGAAGAAGGATGGCAGGTGCCCCTTGGAGACGGCCTGCGACGGCCTGGACACTCCCGAAGAGATGCTGCCTGCCATCCGTGCCTTCGTGGAAAGGATGAGGAGTTAAGCTCCCTTATCAGTCATTATACCTGCTCGCCTCGAAGCAAGGGCAGTCCTTCTGCGGATCGAGGTCCCGGTGCCCTACGACTAGTGCGTGGGGAAAGCGTTGCTTCAGTTCGGCCACCAGTGCAGCCAAGGCTTCTCTCTGCCGGGGTGTACGCGTGTCGCAAGGTTGTCCTTGTGCATCCAGTCCCCCTTCGTAGCAGATGCCTATAGAGTGGCGGTTATGTCCCCGGCAATGGGCGCCCACTTGCTCCGGTGGCCTGCCCGGATGCACCGTGCCATCCCGCGTGAGGTAATAGTGGTAGCCGATGTTCCGGAAGTGCCGGTGCTGGATGTGCTCCCGGCGGCAAGCCTCGAAGTCCAAGCTCCGCCCTTCGGGAGTGGCGGAGCAGTGGACAATAATCAAGGTGATGGTCCTCATGTCAGTCGGCGCATGCGCTGATGCCGAAGATACCGGCTATGGCCGAAGCCACCGTCAGAATGATTTTTACGATCAGGCCCCATTTGCCTTTGGGGCGCAAGTTGCTTGTAGTTGATGTTGCCATTGTTGTCAGTTTTTGGTTCTTGTTTATGTGATAAATAGGAATTTGAGGGTGTGCCATAATGACAAATGCCTATTATTAGCTTCGCTCAAAACCTCTTTTGACTATTTCATTAAAGTATAGTCTGTCATGTTGAGCGTAGCGAAGCGAAGTCGAAACATCTCACTTAACCAATCTTGAGATCCCTCGACTTCGCTCGGGATGACAGAATGATAGGTAAATATCTATTTTGACACAACTTCTTAATGAAGAATACCCGCTTCGCGGGAGGATGAAGAATTTTCGTTGGAGGCAGCAAATTCTTCATCCTTCATTTTTCGTTCTTCATTAAGCAAAGATTCTTCATTTTGCGCGCAGCGTGATTCTTCATTCTTCATTTCATCAGTTATCCGAACGACCCGTCACTGCCCGTGTCGTCATCGTCAGGATTGGTGACGGTGCCCGTTCCTCCCGTGCCGCTGCCATCCACTGTATAAGGCGTAGCTTCGCGGAGTTGTCCTTCCAGGTTGATCTGCGCGTTGCTCAGCTCGCCGGTGGCACGTGCGCGGAGCTTCAGCCCCTTGACGTGTTCAGTCACCTTGAACGCCTCCGCACTCTCCGCGCCATGGTCGCTGACGATGCCCACGGAGAAGATGGCGAGGTCGTCCAACTTCACGTTCTTGCCGTCCAGGATCAGTTCCTTGATGCAGGCCACCATGTCTGCCAGCACGCCCTTGATGACGCCCGGCGAGAAAGGCGTGTTGTGCTTGGCCATGTGCTTGGAGAGGGCCACGATGTCCAGGGTCTCAGTGATCACCGGGCGGGCATACCATAACCCATTGCAGGGATGGTTCTCGCCTTCAATTTTCATTTTTCGATAGATAATCATAAAGTTAATGGTTAATGGTTAATGATTAATGATTAGTGGTTAATGGTTAATTATCAATTATCAATTGCAAATATACCACCTCCTCGTCGCCCCTTTGCCGGTTCCGTACCCTTGGCAGCGGTAAGGACGGATTATCGGCGATTAGTGCTGATTAGTGCTGATTATCTTGGGATATTTGTTAGGTAATGTGCATGATTTTCAGTATCTTTACCCTCAATAACCAATAAAAACAGGAAACCCATGGACGAAACATTTGTTATCCGCGCCTACGGACGTACGGAACTGGCCCAGTGCTATTTTCCCGCACTCAGCCCGCAAGCGGCTTACCGCAAACTGCAAAACTGGATTGATTATTATCCTCACCTCCGCGAACGGCTGAACGCAGCCAATGCCAATCCCCGCAGCCGGGTGTATATGCCTGTGCAGGTCAGGCTGATTGTCGAGGCCATCGGGGAGCCTTGAGGGAGTGGCGCATTATTCTGGCACTATCAGGCTGTCATCCCGAGCGCAGTCGAGGGATCTCAAGACAAGTATCTGCCGGTTTAGTGAGATGTCTCGACTTTGTTCGACATGACAGTGTGATAGCAGCCGAAAGGGTTCTTGAGTGTCTAGGGGGTGTAAAGAGGGATTTGAGCGGGCTAAAGAGGGACTTCAGGCGCGTTTTAATGAAGAATGAAAAATGAAGAATCTTTGCTTAATGAAGAACGAAAAATGAAGAATGAAGAATTTGCCGCTTCCAACGAAAATTCTTCATTTCCCCCGATTCTTCATTCATCATTTAACTCCGATTCATCATTCATCATTCATCATTCTTCATTAAAAAGGTTCTTCATTTAAATCGTTAGGTCCAGTGCGTCACACTCCGCTTCCTGAAGTCAATCTCGTCTCCCGACAGCTCGATGACGCGGTAGCCCCGCTTTCCACCTACGCGCATAGCCTGGAAACCTTCCTGGCGCATGACGGTGCCTATCTTTGTCGAGCTGAGCGTGTGGCGTATCCCCGCGTTGATGCGCGACAGGATTTGTGCACAGGTCAGGAAGACGCATTCCTCTCCCTCCATCGGGCGTTGGAAGTACGTTAGGATCAGGTCGCGCTCCAGGCAGGGCACCTCAAAGTAGCGGTTGTGCTCGCTCAGTCGTTGCATCTCCTCGTCGCTCAGCCAGTAGGGAAACCCTTGTTGCACCAAGGCATACGCCTGCGCATAGATGGCCGCGTAGTCCAGCGGGTGCTCGTAGGGATTGTCTATGCTCTCCACCTCGAAGGGCATCCAGCGGCGATTGCCTGTCAGGTCGGTGAGGAAGTGGATGTTGTTGCCTGTGCCGCAGAGGCTGGCGATGTGCGTGCGCATCTCCTTGAAGTGCGCGTAGGCCGCCCGTTCGTTGATGTTGCGCATGGTGACCAAGGCTTTGACCTGGTTCAGCTCGCGCCCCTCCAGTTCGTCCAGCTCCTCCAGACAGACGATGGCAAACTCGGACAGCGTCAGCAGGTCGTCCTTGGCAACGTGGCGGCTGTTGCTCTTCAGGTAAAAGTAGCGGCGTAGCTCCGGCGGCAGCAGGTTGTTCAGCCACGTGGTCTTGTAGATGCCCTGCTTGCCTATCAGGACCAGGATTTCGTGGTTCACCGTCTCCGGCAGGAGCAGCGAGGCCACCATGGCCACCAGCCACTTGCGGAACAGTCCCGGGAAGAGGTCGGCGCCCACCTTGACGTGTACCTGTGCGGCCAGTTCGCCGATGGGGTCTGTCGTGCCGTCCCAGGCGGGCAGCGATTGCAGGTAGTGCTCGAAGGGGTTGTACAGTTCCACGAGGTCAGAGTTTAGCATGGCGTGCAGGTCGGCGGTGCGCACGTTCTTCACCTCCTTGCACATCTGCCTCCAGAAGCTGTTGACGTGCCGGTCGGTCAGGTCGGTATAGGTCTTTCCCTCGTCCGTGCTCACCTCGCACTTGCCGGTGATGACGTTCTTGCGGAATCGTCCTTTCTCGGCGAGGAATGCCTCGATGGCAGCCACCGTGTTCTCGTCCTCGTCCGTGTCTGCCGCGGCCTTCCGCCCTTGCCGCAGGCTGCGCGTGCCGTGTTCGTCCGTCTGTTGATAGCACGAGCGGAAGACGCCTGCCACGTCGCCGCCATAGTCGGTAAAGCGGCCCACGCCCCAGCGGATGGCGGCGTCCAGCGGGATGCCGTAGTTGTTGAGCAGGTAGCCCGTCCGCATGACGTACTCGTTGTGGTGATGGGCCACATACGCCACGCCCTCCCGTTTCAGTTGTTTCTCGATGGCCCGCACCACCCGTGCCAGTTGCTTTTCCACGCGTGTCGGCTGCTGGTCTTGCCGTCCGTCCGGGTTGGTTGTCACCACGAACGGCTCGGCATCCGGGTTGAAGTACACGTTCGGGTCGTGAGCCAGGCCGCTCAGGCGGGTGATGTTTTTGCACTTCTCGTCAAACGGACAGCCGGTCAGCTCCGCATAGTAGCGGTTCATCTGGCCAAAGGCCAGGCTGTGCAGGTAGCCCGGCTTCCCGGTGGGTAGCTCTCCCGGTTGGGCATAGCGGCCAATGGTGCGGATACCCGTCCCTCCGATGGTGACGTAGGCCAGCAGGGTGTGCGGGTCGCGGCGTATCGCTTCGAGGCAGGCTGCCATCCGTTCCGATGGGATGTGGTCAAAGTCCACCATGCACAGTCCCGTGTAGCCACAGATGTTGGCCTTCTGCTTGCCCCCGCTGAAGCGCACGGATACGGCGAAGCACGGGCACGACTCTTTCTCCAAGGCGGCAGGCTTGGGCAGGTGCTGTTGCTGGTAGTACCGGTGCCGCTCCGTATGCCGGGCCACCTCGGGGTGGCTGCGGATCATGTCTACGATGGTTCTCAAACTCACTTCGGTGGGAACGGTGTCCCGGTACCCGTTGAACAGGGTGATGGAAATGTTTTCCATGTCATTCTTCGTGTTGGTCATTACTCGGTTGATTATAATTCGCGGTAAAGGTGAGGATTGCCGACCAAATCTCCAAGCGGCTGTTCGCTTATGTGCGAACGAAAAATAGCAAAGTTTAACGATTTTGTAATTTCATAAAGTTATTTTTGTCCCGTTTTTCCTGCGATGCCGCGCGACGGTGCCGCAGGAAGTCACTATTTCTCACTTAATTTTTTATTTTCATGCAATCGAAAAATGAGAAGCCCTGCGTACATGCAGGCATGGGCCGGTTCATCTGCTGGCTCCAACGCGAGGTGTTGGTCGACAATTGTCGGCTGACCAATGATGCCATCCGTAGCCTTACGGGCATATCCACCTCCAAGCTGAGTGAAGTAAAAAAGGGCAGGCGTTGAGACTGGCTCCTTATATCCGGGTGCTTAGCGTCTTCCTGCCCAGGCTGAAAGACCTCCCGCGCGAGAAGCAGCTCCAAGCCTACGAATTGCTGTCCGACGGCATTGCTGAAGACATCCGCCGGCTGATGTCCGCCCAGAAGTAGCCCGGATTTTCCCCCTGCCTTGACAGGTTGACAGCTATAGTATAAACTCTAATGCGCGCGTGCCTTGCGTGAGCATTAACCCTTATTAAGAAATAAAATTTTATTCACGCGTGCGTATATTAGGGGTTTCTCTATAGGCTGTCAACCTGTCAAGCAGGGCTTTTTTTTCGTATTTTCGCGCCGTTATGTCTATAAAATCCGTATCTTTGTCCCAACAATAAACAGGTGGAGGTATTATGAAGGAGAATTTGATACGTTTTGATTGGGCCATGAAGCGCCTGCTCCGCGACAAGAGCAACTATGTGGTATTGGAAGGATTCCTCTCCACGCTGTTGGGCGAAGACCTGCGCATCAACCGCTTCCTGGAGAGCGAGTCCAATCAGGAAGATGCCGACGACAAGTTCAACCGTGCAGACATGCTGGTGGAGGACAGCCACGGCAAGCTGCTCATTATCGAGGTGCAGAATGTACGCGAGTTGGCATACTACCACCGGATACGTTATGGCGTGCCTCAAACTGTTCCCCAATATATCAACCTTGGCAGAGACTGTGACCAAGTGCAAGCGGTATGTTCCATCAACATCATTTATTTTGAGTTGGACTTAGGAAAAGATTATGCCTATTGTGGCAATGCTGTCTTCCGTAGTCTCCACGATGCCGAAGACATCTTGCTGTTATTACCTCATCAGCGCAAGGCATTGTTTAGAAAAGTCAATGTGGGAATAGCCCCTGAGTATTATATTCTCCTTACGAAGAACTTTGATAAAATTCCCCAAACTCCCTTGGACGAATGGATCCAGTTCCTGAAGACCGGCGAGATAGACCGCACCGCCACAGCCAAGGGGTTGCCCGAAGCCCGTGAGCGTCTTCGTGTCGACTCCCTGTCTGCTCCCGAGAAGCAGGCTTATTACCGCGACATGGAGGCGCAGCGCTACCAGCGCAGTGTCATCAAGACGGGTTGGTATGAGGGCAGGGCTGAAGGTCGTGCAGAAGGCCGTGCTGAGGGCAGGGCTGAAGGTCGTGCTGAGGGTAGGGCTGAAGGTCGCCATGAAGAGCGTCAGTCCAATGCCCGCAACCTGAAGCAGTTAGGCGTATCTCCTGAAATCATCGCAAAGGCCACGGGCCTGAGCCTGGAAGAGATAGCGGGCTTGTGAGGCTTCTGCGTTATCCGCGTCTGAAAAATTCCCTTCCGCACATTTCTACGTGCCTAGTATAGCTGTGTTCCGAATTAATTTTGTACCTTTGTCGGCAAAAGTGAACGAAGAATAGCCGCAGATAGTGTTAGTGCGGGTAATCACAAAATTTGTATTGTTTTGGCCAAGTTATCAAGCAATAAGCGTATCGCAAAAAATACATTATCGTTATATTTCCGTATGATATTGACGATGATGGTTTCACTCTACACTTCTCGTGTTGTATTGGCAACATTGGGTGTAGAGGATTTTGGAATTTATAATGTTGTGGGGGGCATCGTTGTAATGTTTAGTTTTTTAAACACAGCTATGAGTGTTGCTACTCAGCGTTTTCTTGCTTATGAGATAGGGCGAGGTGATGCTCTGCAATTAAATAAAGTTTTTAGTAGTTCGATCCTTATTCACATAATTATAGCTGTTGCCATATTATTGGTTGCAGAATCTGTCGGATTATGGTTCCTAAATACGCAATTGTCTATATCCGTTGATAGAATGGAGGCAGCCAATTGGGTTTATCAATTTTCTGTTTTTGCATTCGTCATTAATGTTATATCCGTACCATATAATGCTTTAATCATTTCCAATGAGGAAATGGGAGTATATGCATATATTAGTATTCTTGAAGTAGTTTTGAAATTACTGATTGTTTTTTTGCTGAATTGTTTCGGGTATGATAAGTTGAAGCTATATGCTTTTTTGGTTTTTACGGTTGCTTTGTTGATCAGATTAGTCTATCAACTTTATTGTATGAGAAAATTTCCTAATTGCAAATTTAAATTTGTATTGGAAAAAAACATTTTAAAGAATTTGACTACTTTTTCTGGCTGGAGTTTGTTTGGAAGCGTAGCTTATATAGCAAAAGCACAGGGCGTTAATGTTATGCTTAATATCTTTTTTGGTGCTCTTATTAATGCCGCTTGGGGTATATCTCAACAAGTTAATGCTGCAGTTCTAATGTTTGTGCAGAATATTAGTACCGCGATAAATCCTCCTATCATTAAAGCATATGCACAAGGCGATAAGCAACGAATGTTTTTATTACTTTTTAATGGAATGAAATATACATTCTTTTTGGCTTTTTGCTTGATTGTTCCTATGTTGTTTGAAACTCATTTTGTGTTATCTCTTTGGTTGGAAGAGGTACCGAAATATACAGTTGCGTTTGTACAATACGCTCTATTAATTATAGGAATAGAACTTTTTTCTCATATAACAGCTACTACTATTCAAGCTACTGGAAAAATCAAATGGTATCAAATCATAGTAGGAAGTATTCTCTTTTTAAATTTGCCTATCTCTTATGTTGTTATGAGGCTGACAAATTCTCCTATGTCTCCAATGTATGTGGCCGTTGCCTTGTCTATTGTTTCCATGATTTTTAGGTTTTGGCTTCTATACCGTTTGATTCATTTTCCATTATCTCAATTGTTTATTTTGTTTAGGCTGACAATGATATTATTGATTTTTTCTCTTCCTTCTATTTATTTTATTCAGAGTGAGTTGTGTGAAGGAATAAGTCGTTTTTTTATAATATTGTTTTCAACCCTATTTTTTTCTGTAAGTGTACTAATTCTTTTTGGAATTTCTAAGGAAGAACATTTGAAAATACGTAGTTATACATCTGATAAGATAAAAATTTATGCCAAACGATTTAAGCAAAGATATTAAGAGGGTCATCAAAAGGTTGCTCCCTACCTTTTTAAAAGACTACATAAAATATATGTCTAACACCATAAAGTGCTGGTGTTATATTCGGGGATTTAGACATAAAATAACTGCTATTCATAAAAATGAAGGAAATGCGATTATTATTATGGCTACGCCAGTGCATGGTAATTTGGGGGATCATGCCATTGTATATGCTGAAAAATATTTGCTACGTGATTTAGGTTTTGAAAAACGCATTATAGAGGTTGCAGGGCCGGATTATGCACTGTGTAAAAACAATTTAAGAAAGTGTATTTCAAATCAAGATCTGATAATCATTGATGGTGGTGGAAATTTGGGGACTTTATGGCCTTGGGAGGATGATAAGCTATCTGAAATCATATCTTCTTATCGTCATAATCCTATAATCATATTTCCACAAACTTGCTACTATGATGAAAGTCTGGAAGCTCAAAAGCGGCTGAATCGAAATAAGTCCGTTTATTCTAATGCAGATCGTTTACTAATCACGTTGCGTGATGAGAAGTCTTACAGGTTTTGTTGTTCGCATTTCAATGCACACCAATTTTTGCTCGTGCCAGATATTGTGTTGTATCTGTATGGTAAGATTAACATGCCCATAATGTCCGCGAGAACAGGCGTGTTGTTGTGTTTTAGAAAAGATTTAGAGCGTGTGATATCACAAGCAGACAAGGAGATTTTGAAAGTATACCTTAAGCAGCAAAAAATTTCTTACAAAGAGATTTCAACAGTGCAAGATTATGGGATCAACCGTTTTTCTCGACAAGATCAATTAAACAAAATATGGTATGAATTTGTTTCTGCTTCATTGGTGATAACCGATCGCTTGCATGGCATGATTTTCGCTGCAATAAACGGAACGCCTTGTTTGGCTCTTGATAATGTCAGTAAAAAAGTGAGTGGGGTATACGAGTTAATCTCCCAATTGGGCTTTATAAAAATATGTTCAAGCGTAGATGATGTCATTAAAAATGCACCTCTATTTTATGCTATGAATCCTTCTTTACTAGAATTCAATTTTGGAGAAGCTAATTATCAACAATTAAAAAACTATTTAATCGAAAGTATAAAAGAATAATATGGATAAAATTAAACGAATCATTTTGATGGCTGTTCCGATGTCTATTTGTAACTTCCGTTGCAGCTATTGCTATCTGACGCATCGTAAAGAGTATTATCAGAATAAACAACCTCAATACAAATATTCTCCTGAGCATGTAGCGAAGGCTTTGTCAAAAGAACGTTTAGGGGGGATTGCGTATATTAATATTTGTGCGGATGGTGAAACCTTGCTTACAAAAGATATTGATAAGTATACGTATGCATTGTTGAATGAGGGTCATTATATTGAATTTGTCACAAATTTAACGATAACACCAGTTTTAAAAAAAATGCTGGCTTGGGATAAAAAATTATTGAAACATCTTAGTTTTAAATGTTCATTCCATTATTTGCAGTTAAAGCAGAAAAATCTGTTGGACATATTTGCTGATAATGTTCAGCGAATATGGGATGCTGGAGCATCTGCCAATATTGAAATGACGCCCTCAGATGATTTGATTCCTTATATAGAAGAGGTGAAATCATTCTCGTTGGAACATTTTGGAGCATTACCACACCTGACAATTGCGCGTAATGATAAGACGAAAGATATTGAGTATTTGACAAATTTGTCTTTAGAGGATTACGATAAAGTTTGGTCACAATTTGATTCAGATTTTTGGCGTTTTAAGAAGAGTGTCTTTGGGTGCCGCAGAAAAGAATTTTGTTATGCTGGCGATTGGGTTTTGCAATTAGATTTGTCTAATGGCAATGCTGGTGAATGCTATAAAAAAAGGCATCCATTTAATATTTTTGAGGATATAGATAAGCCTATAGCATTTAAAGCAATAGGGCGTTGTTTAGAACCGCACTGCTATAATGGGCATGCCTTATTAACATTGGGATGTATTCCACACGTAACAAATGTTAGGTATGGTGATATTCGTAATCGAATAAAAACTGATGGGGGTGAATGGTTGCAGCCGGAAGTAAAGTCTTTCTTTAATTCGACACTAGTTGAATCGAATGAAGAATATTCTGAAGCTAAAAAAAGAATGATTTTGGCAGAAGATTGCTTGCATGACGCAGTAATAGGTAATGCTAAACGTATTTATCATTTGATAAAGAAAAATTGATGGATACCGTGAGAGTTACAGTTGTTATCCCTATCTATAAAGTAGAGAATTACATTGCTGATTGCTTGCGAAGTGTTTACGAACAAACCTATTCGCAGATAGAAGTAATATTGGTAAACGATGCTACGCCGGATGATTCTATGGAACTGGCCGCCCCGTGGATAGAGAAATTGCGGGAACGCTTTGAAGTCAAGGTGGTAACTCATGAACACAACCGGGGCTTGTCTGCAGCTCGCAATACGGGGATTAATGAGGCTACTGGTGATTGGATTTATTTTCTGGACTCCGATGATGAGATTACACTAAATTGCATAGAACTGTTGGTGAAAGAGGTGGAGAAACATCCGGATGTGGATTTTGTGATTGGCAATGTGGAGTTTGTTGGTGCCACGTGGCTTTTTCCTCTCAAATGTGAACCATATGTTAAGGAGAATGAAAATATTTTGCATGATTTTACCACTTATAAGTGGTATATGATGGCTGTAAACCGTTTGTATAGTAAGAAGTACATTGTACAGCATCATCTTTATTTCAAGGAAGGTTTGTTGCATGAAGATGAATTGTATTCTTTTCAAGTGGCAACAACAGCTAAGTCTATGGCGGCTGTCTATGAAAATACCTATATATACAAAGTCCGTACAGAGGGTAGTATTACTGCACACCTCACACTGAAAAATTTTAATCATAAGTTATACATCAACCAAGAGAAGTTCGCCTATATTTTGGAGCAATATCGGTCGGGTATTTATGTTATTCCTTGTCAATACTGCATAGATTGTATATATGGTTATACAATTACTTTGATAGAAAGTCATTCAGTCAAGCAAAAGGATAAGGTCGAATTATTGAAAAGTCTACAGACGGCTTTTATCCCTTTGAATCCTTATATAAAAGGTCGGTTAACGCTGAAACAAGAACTGTTGAGGATATTGTATAAAATGCCGGCGGGAATGGTTCTACAACTTATCAAGTTACATTTAGAAGTATTGGATTTGCGTAAGTGATACAATTTGGGTGGGAAAGACATGCAATTAATTGGCGTGGAAATAGATAATTCAAAAAGAATCATTACCTTTGCTGTATTAATATAGTTAGAAGGATCAGTCATGAGCGAATATAATTTGAATTTCAGAGGATATTGGATAGATGTCCATACATCCTGGATGCCTAAAAAGCCGGGGGGGTATCGTGTAAACTTCACCATCAATAGAGCGTGACCATGCCTAAAATATCCGTCATAGTTCCGGTCTACAAAGCCGAGGCTTATCTGCATCGCTGTGTGGACAGCCTGTTAGCACAAACCTTTCAGGATTTTGAGGTCCTGTTAGTTGATGACGGCAGTCCTGACCGTTCCGGGGAAATCTGCGACGAGTATGCACGGCAGGATAGCCGGGTACGGGTGTTTCATAAAGAGAATGGTGGAGTAAGTTCGGCACGCCAATGTGGTATGGATAATGCCCTTGGGGAATATACTATTCATGCAGATTCGGATGACTGGGTGGAACCGGCCATGCTGGAAGAGCTGTATCAGAAGGCGAAAGAGGAAGATGCAGATATGGTAATCTGTGATTTCTATGAGGAAAGTAGGGAACACTCTGTTCTGAAAAATCAGAAGCCAACAGCGCTAAAACACGACTCTGTATTATCGGACTTATTCTATAGGCTGCATGGAAGCAGTTGGAATAAGTTGGTGCGCCGTGGATGTTTGGAGAAGTATAAGATCAAATATCCGTTGGAATTATCTTATTGTGAGGATTTATATGTAAATGCTTGTTTAGTTGCGAATGATATTCGGATAGCTTACCTTCCAAAAGCTTTTTATCATTATGATGTGGGTATAAATGAGCATTCATTAATTAAAAAGCCGCTGAAAGAGATATTGATGCAGGAACAGGTTTTGTATAGATTATTAGAGAAAAAATTACCTGCTCCATATTTTCAGTGCATTAAGCTGAAAATGCTTCCCCACATGGCTTATAAAGCACTTTGCATAGGCAGTCCTTATTTGAAAACTTTTAAATCGGATTATGATGCCCTTAGGCCGTGTATTGGTAAATTAGATATTGCTTTTCAGCTTAAACTGATATTAATTCTATCCTATAAGATGTCTCCAGGCATCGTTCATGTAATTTTACGCATAAAACATTGTTTCAGATGAATCAGAGTGTTATTTTCCTTTTTGCTGCTTTGGGAAAGCTGCCTATAGGCGGATATAAAGTCGTCTATGAATATGCTAACCGTCTGGCTAAGGATGGCTACAAGGTCGGAATAGTATATCCTGCTTATTGCGCCCGGATAGGACAAAGTAAGCTCATGAAAGTGTTAGGAATCTGTAAAGGAGTGTTGCGTTATATATTGAATATAATCACTAAAGGATATTCATGTCGCAATTGGTTTAAATTGGACAGTCGGGTAAAAGAGTATTTTACGTGGTCTTTATCAGAAAAGTGTGTTCCAATAGCAGATGTTTATTTTGCTACTGCTATAGATACATCGCCTTATCTGAATAGTTATATTCGTATTACAAACGAACGTAAGTATTATTTGATTCAAGGTTTTGAAGATTGGACTGGCCTTTCAAGCGAACAAGTAATAGCTACTTATCGCTATCCGATGAATAAAATAGTCATTGCGCATTGGCTGGAAGATATCGTACGTAAGACAGGCGAAAAATGTACGGTGATAAACGACGGATTTGATTTTGAGTATTTTAAGAAAAGCACGGATATTCAGAATAGGAATCGTTATACAGTTTGTATGCTTTATCACAATGTGGAAAGTAAAGGTTCAATAGATGGATTCAAGGCTTTGGAGTTAGTAAAAGAGCAGTATCCTTTGTTGCAAGTGAACATATTCGGAATCTCTCCACGTCCGAAATTCCTCCCCGATTGGTATCATTATTATCAAAAACCCGATCAAGATACACACAATAAGCTTTATAATGAATCTGCTATTTTTATTGGCACAAGTTGGGTTGAAGGTTGGGGATTGACCGTTGGTGAGGCCATGATGTGTGGTTGTGCGGTAGCTTGTACAGATAATCAAGGTTATCTGGAAATGGCAAAAAATGAGGAGACAGCATTGGTTTCTCCGGTAAAGGATCCTGTGGCTTTGGCTAATAATATTATGCGCTTGATAAGCGATGATGCTCTTCGGCATAGAATAGCTGAAGTCAGTTATCGGAACATCCAAAAGTTTACCTGGGAAAGCTCATACGGAAAGTTGAAAAAATTGTTAGAGCGTTAAACTTTATGCTTAAAGTACCGAAGTTTGATTTTTCATTGTTGTGCATAGCATTTCTTCTTGCTGTCAGAGACATTGCTGTAGGTTTACAAATGCCGGTATTTGTGTTTTTGTTATTTATATTCTTGATGCCATTGCTTTTATTATTTCGCGATATGCTCAATAAATCCTTGGATAAAAAGAGTATTTGTGCATTGGGATGTATAACATTATTTTATCTAGCAATCATGCCAATGAATGGTACTGGATTTAAGTATTTTCTTCCGATGATTTACGCCGGATATGCCTTTCGTAATGTGAACTATAAACAAGTTAGTCAGGTTTTTCTATATACTCAGATTTTTGTTCTTGTTATTCGATTATTTTTTATACACTTCGGTTATATCTCTGAAGAATCCGTTAGCTTTAGCTACAAGGGAGAATATGGTGCATTATACCATGATTTAGGCTATGGTAATCCAAATGCAGCAGGAATGTTTTTTTTCTTTTTTGTAGCTTCTTTGCATATATATTTGTATGAGAAGCATAAATCTATATCATTTATATTTATATTGATAATATCGGTCTTTGCGTTTAACTATACAGGTAGCCGTACATCTTTTTTTGCTAGTATATTATTGATGTCAATTTATATAGTTCCCAATAGGATCATAGATTGGTGTCTGAATAATAAATTATTGTTGTTATTCATTCCGTTATTAATAATGACACCTATGTTGTTCTCTAATTGGCTAATGGATAGTCATGAAGAGATCAATGATTTGTTGTCTAATCGTGTATATATAGCTAGTATTTTGATGGATATTTTGAGCTCACCGAAATCTTTTTTAACAGGTGTCGTGATAGAAGATGAAATTCCTATTGATAATGTATTTTGTTACATGCTGATAAGTTATGGAGTTGTTTCTATCATTGTTTTCTTCTTAAGGTATATGTATATTATTAAAAAAAGGAATTCAATCCCCTCTATATTCCTTGCTTCATTCTTGGTGCTGATTATTTCAGGAGTCGGAGAAGCTGCGTGGGCTGCTTTTGGAGGCATAGGTGCATCTTTCTTCTGGATTTTATTATTTAACAATACATACATATCGTCAGCTAAAAAGAATTCGTAGGATTTAAATCGAGTAATTAAAGATATGAGTAATAGTAAGCGTGTATTAGTTTTGCTTTCTACATATAATGGCGAGTGCTATTTGGAGGAACAGCTGGACAGCATATTAAACCAAGAACAAGTATCTCCTACTATTTTGATTCGGGATGATGGTTCTGTTGATTCAACGAAAACCATCATTAATAAATATATAGAAAAATACCCTCATAGAATTATTTTTGAAGAGGGAAATAACGTAGGTTTTGCCCAAAGCTTTTCTGAATTGTTGCGTATAGCCTACGAAAGCTATGACGGCTTCTTGTATTATGCGTTTGCGGATCAGGATGATGTGTGGGAACCTAAAAAGCTGCTGGCAGCCGTACAACAGTTGGAAGAACTTTCTGCAGACATGCCGGTAGCATATTGTTCCAATACAACTTTGGTTGATAAGGATTTGAACTTTATCGGTTATGCTTGGAAGGATGCCGAAGTCTGTATTACCAAGCCTCGGGCCTTGATACAAAATTTTGCAACAGGTTGTACGATGGTTTTCAATAGGAAAGCTGTTGAGTTGTATGTGTCTCACCGTCCGCCTGTGATTAAGCGACACGATTTCTTGATGTTCCAGATATGCGTGTTCTTAGGTAAGGTCGTGTATGATAAGCATTCGTACATCAATTATAGGCAGCATGGCAATAATCAAATTGGTAAACCTGGCTTCTGGAAACGAATGCAAACCAGGATGAAAGGGCGTTATAAGGAACGAACCTTGGAACTCCAAAACAGATATTTCCTTGAAGCCTATAAAGGTCTTTTGTCTGTTGATGACATAGGCTTAATATCACGCTTTGTATTTTACAGGGAGAATGTATTTATGCGTTTATCTCTCCTTTTTGATCGAAAATTGAAATGCCACGAATTTGAAGCAGATTTTTTCTTCATCATGAAGATTATTCTGGGGACAGTGTGAGATATTCTGGTGAATGCTGTTCATATTATAAATTTAATCACTACATTTGTGGTGGATATTTTCTGATTCTTAAATTAGAATATGTGCTATGATTTCTGTATGCTTAGCTTCTTATAATGGAGAAAGATATATTAAGAAACAAATACTCTCAATTTTAAGCCAATTATCTTCGGATGATGAGCTTATTGTATCTGATGACCATTCAACAGATGGGACGTTGAGTATTTTGTCTGCCATCAATGACCATCGGCTGAAAGTGTACTCCAATAATTTGATTTCAGCTAAGAAGCATAGATATGCAAATGCACATTACCGGGTTGCCAAAAACTTCGAAAATGCTTTATCTCATGCTACCGGGGATTATATTTTCTTTTCTGACCAAGACGATATTTGGCTTCCCAATAAGGTTGAGTTGACTTTGTCTGCCTTGCAACGCTATGAACTAGTCATGTCAAACTATGCTGTGATTGATGAAAATGGCAGAATGGTAAAAACTGAGTTCTATTCGACTTCGCCGATTTATCGTTCGTGCTTATTGAACTTGATAAGATTGCCTTTTCATGGTTGTTGCATGGCTTTTAGAAAGGAAATCCTTGATTATTCTATGCCTTTTCCAAGCGAATTGATCGCGCACGACAATTGGATTGGGATGTGCTCGTGTATAAAAAAATGTAAAATCGGATACATAAATCGTCCTTTAATTCAATATCGGCGGCATCAATTTAATGTATCTCCGTTGAAGAAAAATAACCTGAATCCACTCTGGTTCAAGATATGGTATAGAGCCGTCTTGACCTTTCAGCTTTTAAAAACAATGTGATAAAGAAATAGTACTTATGAAAATTACTTATCTGATATTTGCTCATAATAACTTACCTCAGTTGCAACGCTTAATTATGCAACTTAATGCTGAGAATGTGGATTTTTTCTGCCATATTGATGCGAAATGCAGTGAGGATTATAGCTTTTTACTTCAGCATGATAATGTGCAAATATGTGAGCAGAGGCATTCTATTGATTGGGGTGGAATTACGCAGGTTCAGGCATTATTGGCATGTTGCCGGGAATTGTGTATGAAATACGGTGATGGAGAAAAACGGATGGTTTGTCTGCTTAGCGGTTATGATTATCCTATAAAAAGCAATGAATATATATATAATTATTTTTCTATCCACTATAAGTTAAATTTTATAAGTGCTATTCCTATTCCTAACCCACGTAGTAATTGGACTGATCATGGCCGGAGGAGAATCGAATGTTATGCTGTCAGGTTAGGTCCAAGAGCAATTGCTACCATTGAACCTAAGAGCTTCAATTATACTAATATGAGACAATTGGCAAAAGTTGCTTATTATAATCCACGAATGTTGATCAAGGCGTTAAGCAAGCTGTTTGCCGCCAGACGTGTCCATCCAGATGGTTTGCAACCTTATGGAGGAGAATTTTGGTGGGCTTTGCCTTTAGAAAGTATACAGAATTTATTGTCATACGTAGATGAGCATCCTGAATTTCTTGAATATCATCGTAATACTTCTAACCCTGATGAGTTATTTTTTCAAACATTGGTTTATAACTTGTTTCCTAAGGAATATATAGCTGACAATTGTCTCAGATGGGTGAATTGGAAAGGCGGGGTGTCTCCCCAAAATATAAGTTTATGCGATAAGAGAAAGCTTCAAGTGGTATCTTTGAAAAAAGATATTTTATTTGTTCGCAAAGTAGCGGATGGGGAAGTTTCAGCTTATATTAATTCATTGATTAATACGTGACATGTTTTCAGTTCTTTTATCTATATACGCGAAGGAATGTCCTATGTACTTCAAAGCAAGTCTGGACAGCATTTTTCATCAGACATTGCTCCCAGATGAGGTCATTTTAGTGGAAGATGGTCCCTTAACCTCGGAATTGGAGCAAATTGTCTATGATTACTCTACACGCTATCCAGTCCTTAAGATTGTGCCTTTGCCAACAAATCAAGGTTTAGGCAAGGCTTTGAATGAAGGTCTGAAACATTGTTCTTATGATCTGGTGGCTCGTATGGATACGGATGATATAGCCATGCCTGACCGCTTTCGCAGGCAAATTCAGATATTCGAAGAGCATCCGGAAATAGATGTGTGTGGGGCTTGGGTGGATGAGTTTGAAGGGAACAAAAGAAATATATTATCTACTCGGAAACTTCCTGAATATCATGAGGAGATTGCAGCTTATGCTAAGCGTAGAAATCCGATTAATCATCCGGTGGTAATGTTTAGAAAGAGTGCAGTGATAGCTGCAGGGGGATATCAACATTGTCCTTTGTTTGAGGATTATTATTTGTGGTTGCGTATGTTGCGGCATGGGGCTAAGTTCTACAATATTCAAGAAAGCCTGCTATTCTTTCGTATGAGTCCGGATATGTTTAAGCGCCGGGGAGGATGGAAATATGCGGTGAACGAATTGCGGTTCTTATACATGATGCGAAAGATGGGAATAATCGGTTGGCGGTATTTTATATTGAATGCGATTATTCGTTTTCCTATACGGGTGATGCCGAATGGAGTGAGAGGCGTTTTATACAAAAAAGTTTTGCGGTGATTGCATTTACTATTTCATGAGCAGATAGTGCGTTCCCGCCTGCCACTTTTAGCGAGGTAATTGTTTGCCGTGTGCAGAAAATTTTGTTACTTTGCCCGTGGTATATGAACAGATTAAGTTATGGGAAACTACATACGTTTTGACTGGGCCATGAAACGGCTGCTGCGCAACAAGGCGAATTATGCGGTGTTGGAGGGATTGCTGACGACATTGCTGAATGAGAAAGTCACCATCTGCAAGTTGCTGGAGAGTGAGAGCAACCAAGAGGATGAGTATGACAAGTATAACCGTGTGGATATGCTGGCCGAAAATTCCAAAGGCGAGCTGGTATTAATTGAAGTACAGAACAACAATGAATATGCTTACTTCCAGCGAATGCTGTTCGGCACATCCAAACTGGTGACGGAATATATCAACCGTGGCGAGGGCTATGAGCACGTGCGCAAGGTGTATAGCGTGAATATCGTCTATTTCTCCTTGGGGCATGGCAAGGATTTTGTCTATCACGGCAAAACGGAGTTCCGCGGCATCCATGAAGGGGATCTGCTGGAGTTGTCCCCTTTCCAACGACAGACGTTCAAGGTGGATGAGGTGAGCCAGCTTTATCCGGAATATTATATCTTGAAGGTGAATGATTTTAACCGTGTGGCCAAGAGCCCGCTGGAGGAGTGGATTTATTATCTGAATACAGGTATCGTTCCGGATAATGCTACCGCGCCCGGCCTTGAGGCCGTCAAGCAACAGTTGCAGTTGGACCGAATGAGCAAGGAGGACTTGAAAGCTTATTACCGCCATTTGGACAACATCGTCATTTTACGGGATAATATCTTCACAGAACGTGCCGAAGGCCGAGCAGAGGGTCGTGCAGAGGGTCGTGCAGAGGGTCGTGCAGAGGGTCGTGCTGAGGGTCGTGCCGAAGGGCTTGCTGAAGGCCGTGCCGAGGGGCTTGCTGAAGGCCGTCATGCAGCTTATCTGGAGATGGCCCGTACCTTGAAAGGGATGGGCATGGGTGTGGAACAAATCATGCAAGCCACGGGGCTAAGTCGGGAGAGCGTGGAGAAGTTGTGAGGAAGCTATATGCGGATTTGTGGGGAGTAACGGAGAGGGACAAATTGGGTGGATACCGACAAAACGACGAAAAAAATTTGGTGGATACCGACAAAATGGCGAAAAAAATTTGGTGGAGCTGTCTGTAAAGCGTATATTCGCACATAAATCTGAAGATAAATGGAAGATAATGTGATTTGTTTCAAGCGAAAGATTTACAATGCAATGCTCAAATGGAAGTCTGAGCGCAAGGGAGATACCGCATTGCTGATACAAGGAGCCAGACGCATCGGGAAATCTACCATTGCGGAGGAGTTTGCACGTCATGAATATAAGTCATATATATTGATAGACTTTTCGAAAGTATCAAAGGAGGTAAGTGACTTATTCAATGATATTTCAGACTTGAATTATCTGTTTCTCAGGTTGCAATTCATCTATCAGGTGCAATTGCATGAAAGGGAGTCGGTGATTATTTTTGATGAGGTCCAGCTCCAGCCGCTTGCAAGACAGGCTATCAAGCATCTGGTAAAGGATCATCGTTATGATTATATCGAGACCGGCTCTTTGATATCCGTCCGTTCAAAGGGCCGACATATCCTTATCCCGAGCGAGGAAACCAAAGTGGACATGTATCCGATGGACTATGAGGAGTTCAGATGGGCACTTGGAGATATGGCTACAGTTCAGTTGCTGCGGACTGCATTTGAAAAGAAAATGCCTTTGGGCGATGCTGTCCATCGCAAACTTATGAGGGATTTCCGCCTGTATATGCTTGTAGGGGGAATGCCACAGGCTGTTTTAGCGTATATCAGGACGAACAATTTTACAGCCGTTGACCAGGCAAAGCGGGACATCATCGCTCTTTATGAAGAGGATTTCGGGAAGATTGATGATTCCGGAAGAGTCAAGGCTTTATACGATGCCATTCCCGCCCAGCTCAGCAGAAACGCGATGCGTTATCAAGTAGGCAAGGCTATCGGGGAAGAAAGGGTGGAAAGGATAGTGAATATCGTGAAAGAGATGGAGGATTCCATGACGGTCAATGTGGTGTATCATTCTGATGATCCCAATACCGGATTGGCTTTGACAAAGAATGAAGAGTATTTCAAGATGTATGCGGCTGACACCGGTCTGTTTGTCACTCTTGCATTCAAGGATAGCGATATTACCGAGAATATCATTTACGATAAGTTGTTGAATGACAAACTCAGCACCAATTTGGGATATGTCTATGAGAATGTGATAGCCCAAATGCTGAGAGCTACGGGAAAGAATTTGTTCTATCATACTATCCCATACGCCGAAGGGAAGAAGTATTATGAGATAGATTTTGTTATCCCGGACAGACATAAAATTTCTCCTATTGAGGTGAAGTCTTCCGGGTACAAGACCCATAAGTCATTGGATGAGTTCTGTGCCAAATTTTCGGACCGAATAATGAACAAGTATCTGATCTATACTAAGGATTATAGAAGGGAGAATGGGGTGGAGTATATCCCGGTGTATATGACGATGTTTTTGTAACATTATGTATCAAAATCGTTTTCTTCCATTGTTGAGTGTAGCGAAGTCGAAACATCTCATTTAATCGGTCTTGAGATCCCTCGGCTGCGTTCGGGATGACAAGTAAAATGAATTCAAACGAACTAAACAGATCAGGCTATGGGAAAGCTATATACGTTTTGACCGAGCCAAGAAGCGGCTGTTGCGCTTGCTCCTATGTGGCTTGAAGGAAGGTAAAAAAAAACGCGGGCAAGCGGCAGGGTAAAAATGATTCCTGTCCTCTTGCCCGTGTCTGTGCGGTTTCTCCCGGTGTGTCTCGGGGGGAAGGGATTACTTTCCGGCCGCTTCGGCTTCGTCTGCCTGCTGCTGCTCTTCTGCCGGCTCTTCCTCAAAGTCGGTCATGCCGCTTGCCACGAGGAGGTTGTACCAGGAGATGAGCTTCTTGACATCGGAAGCATGCACGCGGTCGCGGTCGAAGTCGGGAAGCACCTCGGCCAGGTAGGCAAAGAGGTCGTCGGCGGATGCCTTCTTCAGGTCGAGGGCCACGGCCTTGCCTTCTTCCTTCTTCTTCATGGCGGCGAAGACCTGGGAGAGGGGCACATCGTCGTCTTCGGTGTACATGGAGATGTCACCCAGAGAGATGATTTTCTCGTTGCCGTAGGCGGGGAAACGCTTTTTGTCGCCCAGGGATTCCACGATCAGCATGTTCTTGCCACGGGATACGAGCTTATACAAACCGGGTTTGCCGGCAATGGATAATACTGTCTTCAACATAATGCAGTGTTCAATTTTTCGATTAGTGATGGTTATAGTTTCTGTTTTGAAGCTGCAAAGGTAATCAATGATTTCGGGATAAGGAAGAAATCAGGTCCAAAACCTGCGGGATGAGGGGTGTTTCATCGTCATTGACCAGGACGAAGTCGGCCCGCAATCGTTTCTCTTCATCGTCCAACTGGCTGTCCACGCGCTGCTTCACGGCTTCGCGGGATGCTCCGTCGCGCCGCATGGCCCGGGCAATGCGCACTTCGCGCGGGGCATAGACCATGACCACGGCGTCTACCTCTGTCTGGAAGCCTGCCTCGTAGATGAGGGCGGACTCCATGCCCACCAGGCTGTGGCCTCCTTGTGCCTGTGTCTGCGCCCATTGCCTGAAATCCTCGCGCACACGGGGATGGACGATGCCGTTGACCTGACGTGCGTGGTCGGGGTGACCGAAGATGTAGGAAGCAAGCAGGGGCTTATTCAGGCCGTCGTTCTGATAGGCACCGTCGCCCAGCAGGGCGGTCAACTCGGCACGTATGCGGAGGTCATCGCGCATCAGGCGCTTGGCTGCGTCGTCGGTCTGGTAGACGGGTATGCCCATTACCTCCAGCAAACGGGAGACGACGCTCTTGCCGCTACCGATGCCACCTGTTATGCCTAATTTGAGCATGTTCATGGTTCCGTGTCTACTTGTTCAATCAGGAAATCCACTTGGGTAGGGTTGAAACGCACGTGGCTGACGCCCTCGGGGATGCTGCGAAGCCGCACGGTATAGGGATTGGCTCCAAGCTGTAGCAGTTCTTCGTAGGAGACGTTGATGTGGAAGTCGTCTGCCGTGATCTGGCGGAAGCGGCTCACGCCAACCTGAAATGTCACTTGTATCTTGGAGGGGAAGGCACGCAGCACCTTGTCGGCGGGGAAGTTGATGCCGTGGAGCGGCACTTCGACCGTCTTCTCCGTATAGATGTCCACGGGCAGGGTCATCTGGATGGAGGGGGGGACGAACTTGACGCCTTTGTGGGCCTGCAACACGAGGTGGCGGTTGACCGTGTCGATCACTTGGTCCATCCGGAGGTATTGCGTATAGGCCACGGTGATGGTGTCCAAGATGTCGGCGGGGGCGTAGACCACTACCGAGTCTGGCTGGAACAGGGTGTCGGGGAAGTAGTATTGCCGTCCGGCCTTTACCTCGCCTTGCAACCTGACGGGCACGCGCTTGGCGGCACCCGTGGAGTAGATATACTCCAGCGTGTCGGGCTTGATGGCGAGCAGCTGGGTGGATGATTTGAGCTGGCTGGCTATCTCCTTGGCGAAGTGCGAGGTGAAGATTTGCACCTGGCTGTCGTCGCCCTGGGATGCCTTGAAGTCGATGCTGACGGGATAGAAGCTCTTGCCCAGCATGTAGTTGAGCAGGGCAGTGCCCTTGTCCTTGACGCGGACGTGCAGCTTGGAGACCGGCTCGGAGGTGATGACCACGTTGTCGGGCACGTTGCGCAGGCGGACGGGGACGGAGAACTCTGTCTCGTAGTCATTGTTCAGCGTCTGGAGCAGCCAGAATCCGCTCGCCACGAAGAAGAAGAACAAAAAAATGAAGAACTCCCTGCTCTTCTCGCTGAGCAGGAAGTCCTTCAGTTGTCTCTTCATCCGCAGATAGGATGGTTTGATGTGCTTAAGGTCGAACATATTCATGTTGCTGTCACCTGTCACTGTGTCACTCCCTTGTGGGGGCTTCTGGTTGTTATTTGGCTTGCGCCTGTGCGTTGGTAGCGTCTGCGGCAGCGGCAAAGATGGAGTTCTTGTCGATGCGGATCTTCACGTTGGAAGCAATCTCCAGGATGACGTCGGAGTCGTTGATTTCCTTAATGACACCGTGGATGCCACCGGCGGTGATCACCTTTTGGTTGACCTGGAGGGACTTGCGGAAGTTGGCAATCTCCTTTTGCTTCTTGTTCTGGGGACGGATCATGAAGAAATAAATGATAACGAACATAGCTATCAGCATGATCCACATCAAGCTACCATCAGGACCTGCAGCAGGGGCAGCCTGCAACAAAGTGATTGTCAGAAGATTCATAAGTGTATTCAGTTTTTGTTAATGGTTAATGCGTACAAAAATATCAGTTTTTCGTCAACTTGCCGTCTTTTTTCAATTGATTAACTATTCCGTCCAGCGTGCCGTTGACGAAGCTGCCGCTCTTGGGCGTGCTATACACCTTGGCGATGTCCACGTATTCGTTGAGCGAGACGCTGATGGGGATGTTGGGGAAGCTGAGGATTTCGGCCAGGGCGCATTGCATCACGATCACGTCCATGAAGGCTACCCGGTCAAGGTCCCAATTGCGCGTGTTCTCGCTGATGAGGTGACGGTAGTAGTCGCCGTTGAGGATGGTGCGGCGGAAGAGGCGGCGGGCAAACTCGCGGTCTTCATCGTCCTTGAACTCGGGCAGCAGGGGTTGCTTGGCGCCGTTCTTCTCGTCGAAGCGCTTGATGGTCTTCAGGACAAACGTGTCGACCACCTCCTTGTCATCGTTCCAATACAGGCTCTGGTCCTCGAGCAGGGCATCGAGGTCGGCGTTGTTGAAGATGAAGGTCTTGTAGAGCTTGCGCCACAACTCGCGGTCGGCCTCATACGACTGCTCGGTCGAAGCCATATATTCCTTATATATATCTGAGGCGATGATCCGTTCGTACAGCCCCTTGACAAAGTCCTCGTCGTTCGCCCACGAACGCTTTTGGTTGGCGATGAAATCCAGCAACTGGCTGTTCACTTCCAGCTGGGTGATGAAGCGGTTTTCCACAAACTTCATGTTGGGACACAACTCCTCGGAGGTGGGGGCCAGCTTGGACTTGCCGGCATCAATCCGCTTCTGCGCGTAGTTGGTCACGGCAATCATCAGCATCAGCAGGTAGTTATACAGATCGTATGCCTTGGAGAGGCTGAAGAACAACTCCTTTTCTGCGGCATCCAGGTTTTTACTGCCATTCTGATAGTAGGCATACACAATCTGAATAATCTTCAGGCGAATAAGAACTCTGTTAATCATAACAATTCATTAAGCTAATTCTCGTTTTGTCTTTTTTCTAACGGAGTGCAAAAGTAGGCATTTTTAGCGAGCCGACCCAATCAAAAGACATTTTTTTGCAAATGAAGGCGATTATCCCTGCATTTTCTTTTGAAAGTATAAAAAAAATCATCAATTTTGGCCCTTGATTCATAAACAAGAGCGAAAAATGGAAGATTTTAGAAAGAAAACGACCTCCGACATAGCCGACAAGGACATCGTGTATTCGCAAGCCGTCAAGGCGGGCAAGCGCATTTATTACCTGGACGTGAAGAAGAACCGCAAGGACGAACTTTTCCTGGCCATCACCGAGAGCAAGAAGATCGTCATGGGCGAGGGCGACGACCCGCAAGTGAGCTTCGAGAAGCACAAGATCTTCCTCTACCAGGAGGATTTCGACAAGTTCATGCACGGGTTGCAGGACAGCATCCGCTTCATCCGGGCGAGCCAGGGCGAAGCCGGGGCCGACCCTGAAGATAGCGCCCCTATCAACATCGACATTGATTTTTAGCGGCAGAGGCTTGGCGGATTCAAAATAATGTCGTACTTTTGCACCCGCTTTTTGCAGCATCAAGCAATTCCCGGAGCGCGGGGTTGCAGCGTGTGATGGTGAATTAAGCAAACAGACAACTTAATTTAGAGTAACACAAAAAAATTAAAAAGACATGAAATCCATTGAAGTAAAAGGTACTGCAAGAACCATTGCAGAACGCTCTTCCGAACAGGCAAGAGCCTTGAAAGCTATCCGTAAGAACAACGGCGTGCCCTGCGTGCTGTATGGCGGCAAGGAAGTGGTACACTTCACCGTGACGAACGAAGGCCTGCGCAACCTGGTGTACACTCCGCACATCTATGTCGTTGACCTCATCATCGATGGTAAGAAGTACAACGCCATCATGAAGGACATCCAGTTCCACCCCGTCAAGGACAACATCCTGCACGTGGACTTCTACGAGATCGACGAGGCCAAGCCCATCGTGATGGAAGTGCCCGTACAGCTGGAAGGTCTGGCCGAAGGTGTGAAGGCCGGTGGTAAGCTCTCCCTCCAGATGCGCAAGCTGAGAGTGAAAGCCCTCTACGACGTCATCCCCGAAAGACTGGTGGTCAACGTATCCCACTTGGGCCTGGGCAAGACGGTGAAGGTAGGCGAGCTGAGCTACGAGGGCCTCGAGCTGCTCAACGCCAAGGAAGCCGTGGTTTGCGCCGTCAAGTTGACTCGTGCCGCCAGAGGTGCACAGGCAGCTGCTGCCAATAGCTAAACCGGACAGCTCGCTCAGAGCGTCCACAGAACCATACACCAAGGAACGCGGGTTAGCGCAGAAAAGCGATAATTCGCGTTTCTTGTTTTCCTAAGACACATACCGACTATGAAATATTTGATTGCAGGATTGGGCAACATCGGCCCTGAATATCACGAGACACGGCACAACATCGGCTTCATGACCGTGGATGCCCTGGCCGCGAAAGCCGGGGTGGACTTTGCCGACGGCAGGTACGGGTTCACCGCCCGCCTCGCCCTGAAGGGCAGGCAAGTCGTCCTCCTGAAGCCCTCCACCTACATGAACCTGAGTGGCAACGCCGTGCGCTACTGGCTACAGAAGGAGAATATCCCCCTGGAGAACCTGCTGGTGGTGGTGGACGACCTCTCCTTGGCTTTCGGCACCCTGCGCCTGAAGGGGAAGGGGAGCGACGGGGGGCACAACGGCCTGAAGCACATCGCCGCCACGCTGGGCACACAGGCGTATGCCCGTCTGCGCTTCGGCATAGGCAATGACTTCCCGCGCGGGGGACAAGTGGACTACGTGCTCAGCCCCTTCAGCGAAGAAGAGTACAAGCTGATGCCCGAACGCCTGGAGACAGCCGGGCAAATCATCCAGAGCTTCTGCCTGGCAGGCCTGGACATCACAATGAACCAATTCAACCACAAGAAGCAATGAGCGAAGCAAGGATAGACAAATGGATGTGGGCAGCCCGCATCTTCAAGACCAGGAGCATCGCCGCCGAGGCGTGCAAGAAGGGCAGGGTCAGCATCAACGGCGCGCAAGCCAAGGCAGCCCGCATGGTCAAGCCCGGCGACGTGGTGCAGGTGCGCAAGCCGCCCATCACCTATTCCTTCAAGGTGCTGCAGCCCATCGAGAAGCGGGTGGGGGCCAAGCTGGTGCCCGAGGTGCTGGAGAACGTGACCACGCCCGACCAGTACGAACTGCTGGAGATGAGCCGCGTCAGCGGATTCGTCAACCGGGCCAAGGGCACCGGACGACCCACCAAGAAGGACCGCCGCGAACTGGAAGAATTCACGACGCCGGAGTTCATGGATGATTTCGATTTTGACTTCGATTTTGAGGAGGAGGACGAGTAGGAGGAGAGAGAGGTAACCTTGTGTTCCTGTCATCTGTCATCTGTCATCGTCAGCCCTATAAATACACAGAGCAGAAATTATGGACAAGAAAATCATCAAATGGGGCTTCATCGGTTGTGGTGAAGTGACCAAATACAAGAGCGGCCCCGCCTTCCAGAAGATAGAAGATTCGGAGGTGGTGGCCGTGATGAGCCGCAATGGCGACAATGCCCGGCGATATGCCCAGGAACGGGGCATTCCCCGCTGGTATGACGATGCACAAGCCTTGGTGGACGACCCAGAGGTCAACGCCGTCTACATCGCCACCCCGCCATCATCGCACGCCACCTACGCCATCATGGCCATGAAGGCCGGCAAGCCGGTGTATATCGAGAAGCCCATGGCCGTCACCTACGAGGAGTGCTGCCGCATCAACCGCTGCTCGCACGACACGGGCGTGCCTTGCTTCGTGGCCTATTATCGCCGGTACCTCCCTTATTTCCAGAAGGTGAAGGCGCTGATAGACGAGGGGAGCATCGGCAACGTCATCAATATCCAGATACGCTTTGCCCAGCCGCCCCGCAACCTGGATTATAACAAGGAGAACCTGCCCTGGCGCGTGCAGCCCGACATCGCTGGCGGGGGATACTTCTACGACCTGGCGCCCCACCAGCTGGACATGATCCAGGAGATCTTCGGGTGCATCCTCCAGGCCAGCGGATACAAGAGCAACCGGGGAGGCCTCTATCCTGCCGAGGACACCCTCAGCGCGTGCTTCCAGTTCGAGAGCGGGCTGGTGGGCAGCGGGTCATGGTGCTTCGTGGCCGACGATTCCGCCCGCGAGGACCGCATCGAGGTCATCGGAGACAAGGGGATGCTCTGCTTCTCCATCTTCACCTACGAACCCATCGCCCTGCACACGGAGAAGGGCTGCGAGGAAATCCGGGTGGAGAACCCCACCTACGTCCAGCAACCCCTCATCCAGGCCGTCGTGGATCACCTGCTGGGCAAGTCGGTCTGCACCTGCAATGGCGAGAGCGCCACGCTGACCAACTGGGTGATGGACAAGATCCTGGGCAAGATCTGATCCCCCTCTCTCTCTTTACTTCCCCGCCTCACTCCTCCTCGGTCAGCGCATCCTGCCCCGCCAGGCGGTACACGTCCGTGCTCTCGCCCACGATCCATACCACGTCCCCTTCGAGGAAAGGCTCGTTGGGATCGGGGGCACGGAGGACGTTCTCCTCGCGCTCCACGCCAGCCACCAGGCAACGGTAACGGTCGCGGATGCCCGACTCCCTGATGTTCCGCCCCAGGAAAGGCGAATCCGCCTCGATGCGGAACTGGCGCAGGATCATCTCGCTATTCTCCACCACATCGTCATCCAGCCGGCTGGCCTGGGCCATCGCCTCGCCAAACGCGCTCAGCTCCGCATCCGTCCCGATTACCTGTAATCTGTCAGCGGGGAAGAGCCGCACGGATGCCCCGGGGATGTTGATGCGCTTCTGCCCGCGCAGGATGGAGACCACGTGCACGCCATACGCCCGGCCGAAGTTCAGCTCGGCCAGCGTCCGCCCCGCCCACGCGGCTTCGCCCGGAAGGGTGTAGTCGGCCAGATGGAGGTCGCGCGAGAGCAGGCGCCCGGCATACTGGGGCTTCTTCTCGCCCAGATACTCCGCACGCATGTCGCGCGAGCGCAGGTTCTGGAAGAACCGCCGTTCGATCAGGATGGATTGCCGCTTGAGCTGGCGCGATACCACCATCAGCCCCACCAGCAGGAAGGCGATGCCCACCAGCAGCCCCACCGAAATCTGGAACAGCCCCGAGAGGACAAACACCAGGAAGCCCATCACCAGCAGCACCCGCAGGACGATGGTGGCCACCAGCGGCGCACGGTTGCTGCGATCGGCCTTCCAGAGCGTGGTGAACTCCACCGAATGGTTCTTCTTGATCATGATGGCCCGCAGGAACGGCGCCAGGCAAAGCACCGTCACGCACGCCGCCACCAGCCCGCCCCACACGCCGGGCAGGCTCTCCCGGCACAGGGGCACCAGGAAGCGGAACGACAGGGCCACGATGGCCACGCACACGATGGAGTAGACCACCGTGATGCGCAGCAGGGCCACGATGAGCTTGCGCCACAGGCTCTCATGGTTCACCGTATGCCCGCCCGAGGCATAGCGCGCCAGGAACGACTTCCAACGCTCGGGCAAGTGCGCGTCCACATACTCCGAGGCGGGCCCGGCCAGGCGGATCATGTAGGGCGTCAGGAACGTGGTGATGACCGACACCGCCACCACGATGGGGTAGAGGAAGTGTCCCGTCACGCCCAGCGACACGCCCAGCGAGGCGATGATGAAGGCAAACTCGCCGATCTGCGTCAGGCTGAAGCCGCATTGCATGGCCGTCTTCAGCGGCTGGCCGGCCAGGAGCACGCCCAGCGTGCCGAACAGGGCCTGGCCCGCGATCACGGCCAGCGTGATGACCAGGATGGGCACGGCATAGGCCACGATCATCGCCGGGTCCACCATCATGCCCACGGACACGAAGAAGATGGCCCCGAACAGGTCCTTCACCGGGGTGACCAGCCGCTCGATATGCTCGGCCTCTACCGTCTCGGCCAGGATGGAGCCCATGATGAAGGCGCCAAACGCGGGCGAGAAGCCCGTGCGCGCCGCCAGCACCACCATGCCGAAGCACATGGCCAGGGCCACGATGAGCAGCGTCTCGTCGCTCATCAGGCGGCGGCACTTCTTCAGCAGCAGGGGGATGAGGTAGATGCCCACCACGAACCACAGGATGAGGAAGAAGAGCAGCTTGGCCACGCTCTCCAGCATCTGCGTGCCCTCGAAGTTGTGGCGCACGGCCATCGTGCTGAGCATCACCATCAGGACGATGGCCAGGATGTCCTCCAGGATGAGCACGCTCAGCACCAGCCCCGTGAACTGCTGCTTGCGCAGCCCCAGGTCGTCGAAAGCCTTGTAGATGATGGTGGTGGACGACATGGCGATCATCCCGCCCAGGAAGAGGCAGTCCATCTTGCCCCACCCGAAGGCCGAACCCACCGCCACGCCCAGCAGGATCATGCAGAAGATCACCGTGCACGCCGCGATCACCGCCGGGCCGCCCACCTTGACGATCTTCTTGAAGCTGAACTCCAGCCCCAGGGCGAAGAGCAGGAACACCACGCCGATGTCCGCCCACACCTTCACGCTGGCGCTCTCCATCACCGAGGGTGTGAAGGGCATGTGCGGGCTGGCCAGGAAGCCGGCCACGATGTAGCCCAGCACCAACGGCTGCTTCAGCCGCTTGAAGACCAGCGTCATGATGCCCGCGCAGAGCAGGATCAGGGCGAGGTCGGATATCAAAGGAGCCAATTCTGACATAATGTGTATGATTTTTGAGATTCGAGTGGCAAAGGTAAGCAAAAAACTGTCACCTGTCATCGCGAGGGGGCAAAAAAAAACGAGCAGGTTCTCACGAACTTCTCGCCTCTTTTCAAAGAAAAGCCCGGAGGCTTTCCTTTGTGTTAAACATCCAAATGTTACCTAAAATCAATCTTTACTTTTACCTTTAAAAACAAACTCCAATTACCTAATTTCTGAAAACTTCAATCTTTACCTAATTACCTATTCAATCAAATTAGCCTATGAAAATACTTTTCTCTTTAGTATCCAATGCAATTTCCCAATTGCGTTGCAAAGGTACGGCTTTTTCTGGAACCTGCAATAGGCGGGGGCGGAAATCTTATGTTTTATAACATACTTTAAGAAAGGGAGAGGTACGTAAAATAGATATTACCTATCATCCTGTCATCCCGAGCGAAGCCGAGGGATCTCACTATGCGCATGAGAAACATCCCGCTTAATCCATCTCCATCTTGAGATCCCTCGACTTCGCTCGGGATGACAGGATGATGCCGTCCGGAAAAAAAAATCCGCCCAGCCTATTGCAGGTTTCAAAAAAATGCGTACCTTTGCAGCCGCAAAACGGGTAAGTCCTACACGGCCAGCTCCCTGCGAATCCTCCAGGGCTTGACCGCAGCAAAGGTAACAGGTCGTAGCGGCGCGATGTAGCCAGCTTACCCACCCCGCCTCTTTAGCTCAGCTGGCCAGAGCACGTGATTTGTAATCTCGGGGTCGTTGGTTCGAATCCGACAAGAGGCTCGAGCCTATGTGAATAGGTAAAGCGCGAAACAAATTATCTTAAAAAAGGAAAAGCGTCAGGCAGCGATGCCCGGCGCTTTTTCGTTTTTCAGCCCATGCAGCTCACCAAGCCCAGCGTGGTGCCGATGGCCGAGAGGATAGAGATAAGGGTCTGGATGACCATCTTCCAAATCGATTTCTTGTCCATGATAATTAATGGTTAATTGTTAATGGTTAGTTGTTAATGGTTAATTGTTAATGGTAAATGGTTAATGGTCAATGGTTAATGATAAGTGGTTAATGCCACGCCCATGCACGTATTAATCATTAA
>JAHLFO010000045.1 GCA_018883785.1 Candidatus Bacteroides intestinipullorum | reverse complement strand
TCAAAATATAAAATGGCACGCAGATGACGCAGATGCGACAGATGACCACTGATTATACTTCGTTGATTTACAGTTAGACAAATCTGCGAAAATCTGTTTAATCAGTGTCATCTGCGTGCCATTTTATATTTTGACACATCCCCCGTGCTCAGTACTCTATATGTTAGAGTTTCACGCTCTTGGCTTTGCCGTCATACTTGACTACTTGCCCTTTAGCGTTCAGGTCGAAAGGTTGTGCCTTGTCCTTGGATACCTTCACCACGTTGAAGGTGCGTTCCTTCAGCATGCCAGGGAATTCACCCTCACGGTCGCCGATAGTCAGCGTGCCTTCAGCCTCGTTGTAGGTGAAAGGAATCATGGCATACTGGCCCTTCTCGTAGTTGTAGTTGGTGCCTTCGTCCTCGTAGAGGGTGAACGTGCCGTCCTGTCCGGTGTAGACGTAGAGGTTGATGACATCAGCGGGTTTCTCGTTGCTGTACTGCATATCGGGGCCGTAGGGGACGATGGCACCTTCGCGTACATAGAGCGGGATGCGCTCGTAGGGAGCATCCACGGTCAGCTGCTGGCCACCGTCGATGTGCTTGCCGGTGTAGAAGTCATACCAGCCACAGCCGGCGGGGAAGTACAGGTCGCGCTCGCGGGCACCGTATTCGTAGACGGGAGCCACCATCAGAGCGGGACCGAACATGTATTGGTCGCCGATGTTGTACACCTGCTTGTCGGCAGTGAAGTCCATCACCAGCGGGCGCATGATGGTGTAGTCCTGGAAGTGGGTCATGCCGGCCATCGAGTAGATGTAGGGCATCATGTTGTAGCGCAGCTTCGTGTAGTACACGATAGAGTTGTAACAGGGATGTCCTTTCGGAGCAATGTTCCACACTTCGCGATAAGGATACTGGCCGTGTGCACGGAACAAGGGGCAGAAAGCACCGAACTGATACCAGCGGGTGTTGAGCTCGCGCCATTCCTTATAGTCGGCATTCTCGCGGCCCGTCTTGTTGAATTCCTGCTGGCCGGCCACATAGCGGTTTTCCACGCAGAAGCCGCCGATATCCATCGTCCAATAAGGAATACCGCTGACTGCAAAGTTCAGGCCGGCGGAAATCTGGGCTTTCATGTCTTCCCAACGGGTAGCGATGTCGCCGCTCCACGTCGCTGTGGAATAGCGTTGCAGACCTGCGAAGCCGGAACGGGTCAACAAGAAGACACGCCTGTCGGGCTCTACGCCGCGCTGTCCGTCATAGATAGCCTCGGCATTCATCAATGCGTAAGCGTTGAAGTATTGTGCAGACGGTCCCAGGAAAGTCGGTCCGCAGAGGTCTTTGCGGTATTGCATGTCGGTGCAGTCGCGCACATTCGGCTCGCTGGCATCCATCCACCAGGCATCCACACCCAGAGGATAGTAGTGTTCCTCCATCTGCTTCCAGAAGAGCTTGCGGGCTTCGGGCTGGTAAGCGTCATAGAAACCATAAGTATAGCCGGGACCTACCCAGTCGTGAAGGCTGTCCTCGACGGACTGCATATACATCCAACCTTTATCGGCAAATTCCTTGAAGTGCTCGGTAGTCGTATAGAACTTGGGCCATACAGATACCATCAGACGGCCGTTCATATCGTGGATGCTGTCCACCATCTGCTTGGGATTGGGGAAACGCGCAGGGTCGAACTCATGGCAGCCCCATGAATCCTGCGGCCAGTGCAGCCAGTCGATAACGATATTGTCAATAGGAATCTGACGTTCACGGAACTCTTTCAGGGTGGAGAGGACTTCGTCTTGCGTGTTATACTTCTCGCGGCTCTGCCAATAACCCATCGCCCACTTGGGCATCACTTGGGCTTTACCGGTCAGCGTGCGATAACCACTGACTACATCGTCCATGTCTTCACCATAGACAAAGTAGTAGTCAATCTCGTTCTGCATCTCGCCCCACCAGGACATCTTCTGCTGCTGTTCGTCAGGCACAGGCGTCAGCACGCGCAGACCGCAGTAAGAAACGCCGCCATCAGGTTTCCACTCGATCTTGACAGGCACACGCTTGCCTGCTTCCAGATTGACAGCAAACTTGTAGCTATTGGGGTTCCAAGCCGTGCGCCAGCGTTCGGGCACAACCAACTCATTATTGATATAGACTTTCGTATAGCCAGCATAGTAGAGGATAAAACGGAAGAGACCGCTCTCGGACGGTTCGATCTCGCCCTCATACGTCACTTGCGAGCCCATGAAAGAGAAGTTTTCGGGCAGATTCACCACACGTTCCTTTCTCTTTGCCAAGTCTTCCCGCACCAGATGCTCGAAGTAGATGGAATCCTCGCGGCGCACCAATGTCTGGGCCGACTTATCACCGGGCACATAAGTTCCGGTCAAAGCTCCTTCCTTACCGTCTTTGTCATACAGCTTGAATACATCGTTCAATTGGGAATAACCGCGCGGATCGCCGAAACGGCAAAGAGAATAGCTGTCCCACAACACGCCGTAATTCTTGGTAGATATGATGAAAGGAACGGATACCTTTGTATTATATTGGAAAAGTTCCTCGTTCTTGCCTTTGTAGTTGAACTCATCGGCCTGATGTTGACCCAATCCGTACCAGCCTTCGTCGTTGCCGGCAGACTGGAATACCTGCTGAACCGTATAAGCCTTGGTACCCTCCACCTCAATGGGCTGGAAGTTGCGGCTATCCTCAGCCAGGACCTGGTTGCCTTGGGCATCCAAGAAGCGGACTTGCCCTGTCGTCTTGGAGATGAGAGCACTGACTTGCGATGTCTTCACCACGATGTCATCGCCCTGCTCAGCCACCGTGAAGTCGGCCTTCTGCGTCGGAGGAACTACAATGAGGCTCTTCGCCTCGGAGAAATCTCTTTCGGGCGTGGCCGATACGTGCATCAGCTTCTCACCCATTACTTCTACACGTACCTTGCGTACGTCCGTCGGCTGTTCCTGATTGACAGTCACAACCACTCCGTTGTCGGTCTCTTGCCAGCCGGTGCCCGAACAGGCAGCCAGCAACAAGCCGGTAAACAAACAAACTGAAGTGCTTTTCAAATTCATATAGCTAATTATTAAAATTTGGTATTTATTCCTTCACCAAACGGGGTTTCTACCCGAGTGTAAAGGTAGGTATTTCCCTCCACTTTCCAGGGCACCTTCTGTCTAAAGATTAGGTCTGATTTGATTTCAGAGGTAGGCCGTATGTCTTTTTAAAGGGCATCATTTGTCATTTCCCCTCCTTTTCTTGATAAACAGACGGCAAAACGCCGAATTCTTCCTTGAAGTAACGGCTGAAATACTTGGGGTTATTAAAGCCCACTTGGAAGGCTATTTCCGAGATATTCTGCTGGCTCTCACGCAACAATTGCGCAGCCCTCTTCAGACGGATGACGCGGATGAACTCTATCAGCGTCTTACCCGTAATCTGCAAGATCTTCTTGTACAGGTGTGCCCGGCTCATGCCCAATTCACGGCTCAATTCTTCTACCGAAAGATCGCTGCGGGCCATATTCTTTTCCACATACGCTATTGCATCTGCCACCAGTTTCTCGTCCATCGAAGTAACGGTAATCTTGCTGGGTTCGGGGTCGATATGAGAGCTGGACTTGCCTTTCCGGCTCAAATCTATCAGTTTGCGCATACGCAGCACCAAGACCTCCATATTGAACGGCTTGGTGACGTAATCGTCCGCCCCGATGGTCAATCCTTCTACATTCATCTCCACCGATTGCCGGGCCGTGAGCAGGACAAAGGGAATGTTTGCCGTCCGTTTGTCAGACTTTACGCGCCGGCAAAGTTCCTTGCCGTCCATGACCGGCATCATCCAGTCACACAGAATCAAGTCGGGCTTGCACCGGCCCAACAGCTCCAAGGCTTCTTGCCCGTTGACAGCCGTCCGCACCGTAAAGTAAAGGTCAAGGGTATCCTTCATAAACTCCACGAAATCACGGCTGTCATCCACAACCAACACGAGTGGCTTGTTCGCGTCCTGATGGACTGGCGGCACCGGTTCCTCTGCTCCAGATTCCTTATCGGTGGCCGGTTCGTCGCCCGTATCCGATTCTGCCGGGATAGACACGGTTGCCACATGCTTCAGGGGAATGGCAACGACAAAGATACTTCCCCCGCCGGGATTGTCGATCACGCTTACCGTTCCTCCGTGCAGGGACACAAAATCCCGCACCAAGCTAAGGCCAATGCCACTGCCCGTTGATGGGGGAACCTCTCCCGTATGCTCTACCTGGTAGAAACGCTCAAAGATGTGAACTTTGTCGGCATCGCTGATGCCAATACCCGTATCTGCCACTTTGATTTCCACGCTATCGGGACGGACTTCCGGTTTTTCCACCGACACAGTCACACGACCTCCTTCCGGCGTGAACTTGAAGGCGTTGGACAACAAGTTCATCACGATCTTACCCACCTTGTCGGCATCGAAAGCCATATTCAGACTTTCCACGGCCGATGTGAAGGTCAGGCGCACCTCTTTTTTCTCGGACAACATCAAGAAAGAATTGCAGATGTTATGCACAAACGAGACGAGGTCGCCTTCAGAGAGCGACAGATGCAAGCTCGCCATCTCGTTCTTACGGAAGTCCAGCAACTGATTCACCAGATTCAGCAGACGCAAGGCGTTGCGATGCATCATCTTTATCTTCTCCGCCATCTTCTCGTCTTTCACCTCTTTGACCAGGCTTTCCATGGGAGATATGATCAACGTGAGCGGCGTGCGCAACTCGTGGCTGACGTTGGTGAAGAACCGGAACTTCATCTGGTTCAGTTCATCCTTGCGCCGCGCATCCTCCTCGATTTGACGCATCCGGTACTTGTTGCGCTCACGACGCTTCACCTGGAGATAGGCCAACAACAAGCCTCCTGCCAGCAACAGAGCATACAGCAGATAAGCCCAAGGCGTCAACCAGAATGGCGGACGGATGACGATTTTCAGGACGGCCTCATCCTCACCGGTGAAGCCGTCACTATTCGCTGCCTTCACCCGCAAGCGGTATGTGCCTGGTGCCAAATTGGTATAGGTGACCCGATGCAGGTTTTCCCGGTCGGACAACCAGTCATCATTAAAACCCTCCAACTTATAATAATAGCGCGTCTTCTCTGGCAAGATGTAGTTGTCCGAAGCCAGAAAGACGGTAAACACATTCTCTTTGTAGTCCAACACCAGCTCGCGTGACAGATTCAAGGCTTCTGCCAGGATGACCCTGCCGTTCACCGGGACGCCGACCTTCACTTCCTCATTAAACAAGTGCAGACCGGTAAACATCACCTTGGGCACCGCCCCGTTATACTTGATATTGCCCGGCCGGACCGTGTTGATGCCATACAGTCCGCCAGCCACGATCTCGCCTGAGTGCAACAACTTCAACGAACGCTGGTTAAAATCGCAACTCTGCAAACCATCCCGGTCCGAATACGTGCGGCAATCAAAGCGCAAGCTCCCCGTCTCCACATCAACCTCCGGCCAGATACGGATGAGCCGACCTCCGATGCTGGCCCACAAATAGCCTTGCCCGTCCTCGGCCAGGCCTTGTACCGGCAAACGCGGGAAGTCCGCATCCACAGGCACTTGATACAAGGAATCCTGCATGGGGTCATACACCTTGAGCCCTGCCATCGTGGCCACCCACAACCGGGCGCGGCTATCTTCATACACCTGGTTGACCAAATCGGACGTAAAGAGGAATTTATCGGACTGTGTGCTTCGCAAACGACCTACCTCACGCGTGTCCAAGTCCATCACAAAGACTCCCCCGGTGGTACCCACATATAATTGCCGGTCGCGCCCGGCGCAGAGGCTGGACACCCAGTCGGAAGACAAGCCCGAATTGCCGACGTGGTAGGAGGTGAACCGCCCGGACTGCGGATCCAGGCATTGCAGGCCTCCTCCCAACATCCCAATCCAGATGTTCCCGTCCTTGTCCTCCGCCAATGCCCAGACATTGTCACTGGCCAGCGCATTCGGTGTGCGGTCATCCCGACGGTAATGCAAGAAGCGATGCCCGTCGTAGCAGTTCAATCCGCCATAATAGGTACCAGCCCAAAGGCGTCCCCGGCTGTCACGCAACAACGACACGATGATGTTGCTCGACACCGTCTGCCCGTTGCCGGGGACATGCGTGTAGCTCGTCTGGCTGCCGGTGCGCATATCGCGACGGATCAGACCCTCGCCGTTCGTTCCCAGCCAGACCGTGCCGTCACCGCCGTCTTCGATACAATGGATGTCGCCAACTTCGGCCAACCCGAACTTGAACGTGCTTTCATTATAATAAGAGACACCTTTTTTGTACGTGCCGACCCAGACAGTACCGTCCTCGTCCTCATAAAAGACATCGATGGTATTATTGGACAGGGTACGCACATCTTCCGGATTGTTGGCCAGGCAAGTGGAAGTGCCATCGCTACCGATGATTTCAATGCCATTCTGGTCTTTCCCCAGCCAGATGCGTCCATCTTTGTCCTCCAACACCGCACGGATGGCATCAAACGGCTCGTCCGCCCGGCGGAGTTGCTCCCAACGGCCGTGCGACAAGTCATAGCAGCCCACGCCCTGCTCGCAATATACCCAAACCCGCCCGGACTGTCCGGCATAGAGTGTGCAGTTCGGCATCCGTCCGCCGCCCATCAGCGTCTTGAAGCCGTCGGCCTTCCATGTCAGCTTCAAGGTCTGCTTATCCAGGCCATACAACGCGCCACACTCATCCGCCAGCAGCAGCTCATCGCCGTACTCGGCAAAAGAGGCCAAGACTTCCTTGCCCCGACCGCCGAAAGTCTCCGTCACAGGCACAGCTTTCCCTGCGGTCGGCACATAGCGATAGAGCCGTCCGGCATCCGATTGATAAATCCAGAATGTCTTGTCGGAATCAATATAAATCAAAGAAGGAAGTTCGTCTCCAATGCCCGCCCGATGCATCCAAGTGTCCATCCTGCGGCTGAAGGTCTCCGTGGCAGGGTTATAACGGGCATACCCTTTACCCGTCCGTATCCAGAGGTATCCCTCGCCATCTTCTTGAATAGAGGATATGAAGTTGTCCGGCAAGGACGTGGAATCGTTCGGTTCGTTGCGGTAGACCTTTATGCCATAACCGTCATAACGGTTCAGTCCGGAGGCCGTGGCAAACCACATGTAACCCTCGGAATCCTTATAAATGGCATTCACCTGATTATTGGACAAGCCGTCTCTCACCTCCAGATGCTTGAACATATAGCCTTGGGCATCAGCCGGTAAAAGTACGGCGAACAAGACCACGACAAGCACTAACAGATTTTTCATACCCACGGGCATCAAAGGTTTTTCATTGTTTTTCCGCCACAAAAGAATAAAAAATCAGACAAAAAAACAAGAGGAAAGGCCGCTTATTACAGTCTCCTCTTGTTTTTTTCTACACACTGGTTTCGTCAGCCAGACCTATCTGGCCCGGAACCGGCCTACTCTCCACCATGCAAATACCACGTACAGCTGTCCTCGCCGTACTTGTTCTTCAGTACCAGCCGGTTCTCGCCCTTGCGCAGGCGCACGCCCTTCCACTCCAGCACGTTCACCTCGTCGGGCACGGCCTTGCCCAGCGATTCCCCGTTCAGCCACAACTCCGCGGCCCCGCAGTTACTGAAGGCTTGCACGGTAGTCACAGGCTGCGTGCGGTCCACTGCCCGCCGGCCTGCCAGGTAGACGAACTTGTCCTGCTTGTTCCAGTTGGCCTTGTAAAAATAGAAGGCATCCTTCTTAATCTGGCGGTCGTAGGTCACCAGTCCCTTGTCGTTGCGCCCCGGATCCGATCCTTCGCGACGGCCTGCCGCCGAGAAGTCGAACATATTCCAGATGAAGTTACACCACATGTAGGGACGTTCCTGCATCTGCCGCCAGTTCTCGATGTGGTAATAGGTCTGCCAGCTCTCCGGATGCCACTGTCCGCCGGGTTGAGGCTGCTTCAGCGTGTCGGACTGCTGGAATACGCTGGCACCGGCACCGTATTCGCTGATGCCTATCTTGCGCTCGGGATGGGCGGCGTGTTCCTTGTCCAACCACCTCCCCATCTCCTGCACGTCATCTCCATACCAGCCGAAGTAGCGGTTGAAGGCAATCCAGTCCGTGAAGCCGTTGAAGTCGTCGTTCTGGTTGCTGGCACCCATGGTCGGACGGCTGGGGTCAAGACGGGCGGCCAGGGCCTGTAGCCGCTTCACCATGGCCGACGGGCGTTCCATCCAACCCGAATTGATCTCATTGTACAGTCCCCAGGCCAGGATGCACGGATGGTTATAGTTTTGCAGGATCAGCTCAGTGAGCTGCTGTTCCAGGTTCTCGTCGTAAGCAGGATTGGATACATAGACATTGACAAAAGGGATCTCCGCCCAAGCCACGAGGCCGCGACGGTCCATCTGCCGGTGCACGTACTTGGCCTGTGGATAGTGGGACAGGCGCACGGCGTTCGCCCCCATTTCCTGGATGAGGTCCAGGTCTTCATCGTGATCGCGCGGATAGAGGGCCACCGAACGCTCTGCCCGCTCCTGGTGACGGCACACGCCGTTCAGACGGTAGGGTTTGCCATTCAGGAAGAAGCCTTTCTCGGCATCCGCCCTATAGTAGCGGAAACCTATCTCCTCCTCGCGACGATCGATTTCCTGGCCCGCCTTGCGAAGAATGACCACGGTCTGATACAGGTGCGGGTCATGGACGCCATCCCACAGGTGCGGACGCTCTACGATGGTCTCGGCCACGGCGCGTCCCTCAGGAGTAAAGTCCGTGACGATAGCCGTGTGGACAAGTTTGCCGACATTCCACAGTTGGAACTCCACCTCGCAACCTGCCAATGAACCCGCTTTGGCAGACAGCAGGGCCTCCATCTTCAGATGCGCACTCTGCTCGGACACGTCGCTTTGGGTAAAGAACACGCCTGACGAAGCATAATAATCCGGCGCGATACACACATCGTCCGTCACCAGCAGCTCCACGCCGCGGTACAAGCCGCCCGACATGTTGAAGTCCCCGCAGATGGGGGCGATGTCCATTCGCGCGGCATTATTGACAAATATGGTCAGTTCGCTTTCCTTGCCGGGCGTCAGGCGGTCGGTCAGTTCGGCCACGAAGGCGGTGTAGCCACCCCGGTGTTGCATCACGAAATGGCGGTCCACAAAGACGTCGGCCACAGTTTGGGCAGCTTCTACACGCAGAAAGATGCGCTTGCCCGCCCACTCGGCAGGCACAGCCAGCTTGCGGCTGTAGTTGCACAGGCCACGGTAATAGTCGGCATTGCCATACATACCATCACCTTTGTTCCACGTATGGGGCAGGTCAACGGTCAATACTTCATCGACAGGTTGGAAACCGTGATGGAATTTCCAACCCCGGTTCAAAGAGATTACCTCCACGGCACGAAGCGTCTGCACGGTCACGACACACAGGCAGAAAAGCAGGAAATAAAGTTTGTGTTTCATAAAAAGGTTATTGAATGATGAGTTATTGGGGGAATCGTTCTGTTTCAGACATCTTTCACCGTCACTGTCCAGCGCGGCGCGTTGTCATAGACGCTCTGCAACGTATAATCCGGCGCATCGTTGAAGAAGCCGCGCACCATCGCGCCCACGATGTCCCGGCTGTCGTTCAGGCAAGCACCGGTGGCGCGGTCGAACAGGCCGGACTGTTCGCGGCCGGTCCCGGCATAGCCGTTGTCCCAATAGAAGAGGGACAGGCTGTTGTCCCGCGCCGCCTTGCACACGTATTCCAGGTAGTACTTGCGGAATGCCTCGCTGCGCTCGTCGGCACGGCGCACGCAGCCCATCTCGCCGATATAGACCGGGATGCCCTGGTCGATGAATTTGGCTTTCAGGCTGCCAAAGACTTGTTGCACATTCTCCTCGTTGCCGCCCGGCACATACTGTCCGCCTGCGGCGGTGTGCCCCCACTGGCTATACTTGTCGTTCAGGACAAAATCCACCGGGTCATAGAAGTGCACGGCCACCAGCAGACGGCCCGGCACAGAATCCTTGGGCATCACGAAGTGCTCCAGCGTCAGCTGTGGATTGGTGCAATAGCCCGGCACGCCCAGGTAGCGCGTGGCATTCCCGCCACCCGTGGCCCGCACGGCATCCACGAACACCTGGTTCCACTCATTGAGTACGGCATACTGGCGGCCGCCGTCCTTGCGGTTCTCGCCCCAGCCCCAGCCGCCGTCGTGAATCTCGTTCATCGCCTCCAGCACCAGAAATTCGCCTTTGTCCTTGAAGTAGGTAGCAATCTGCGACCACACCGCCCGGAGCTGTGCCTTGACAACGGTGTTGGCAGAATCGCTAGCAGCTGCCGCCTTGATGTTCAGCCAATGCTTGCTGTCGGCCCCGTCGTGGTGGATGTTGACCAAGACCTTCAGTCCGGCCTGCTCGGCATAGTCCACCACCTGTCCCACACGGGCCAGCCATGCCTCGTCCAAGACATAGTCGGGCGCGGCACCGATATGTCCCAGCCAGGTGACCGGGATGCGCACGGAGGTGAAGCCCGCAGCGGCCAAGCTGTCGAACAGGGCCTTAGTCACGGGAGGATTGCCCCACGCCGTGTCCGATGCCACACCGTTGTCGAAGGCATCATACTGGTTGCCCAGGTTCCAGCCCAATCCCAGCCAATCGGCCACCTCGGCGGCACTGCGCCTGACGGGGGTACCGGCATCGGCTTTGCCCTTGTTCACACTTTCTCCACAGGAGGCCATACCCAACACAAAAAATACCAACAGAGACCATACCAGGCAGGTTCCCTGCCGTAACTGATGTTTCATAAACTTATATGCTTTAGGGTTCATAATACACGTTTTGAAGGCATTGATTTCCAGCCCATAGGCGCAGCAGCCCGGAAGCACGGGCGCAAGAGCCTCCGAGCACGGACGCAGCAGCCCGGAAGCGCGGGCCGCGATGTTCACGCCCAAGGCGACCGATACCACACTGACGGCGAGGGCAAAATTACGACAATTCCCGCGATACATCAATGCTTACAACCAGGAAAAGCTTACCCATTTGTTGACGTTTGGGGTATCGAAAGTTTCCACGGGCAAAAAAGCACGGAGCAAGCTTGCTTCATCCCTGCCGTTTGGCTACATTTGTCGCAACGAATTTCAATCAACCCTTAAAAACAGACTATACATGACGAAAAAACAAACCTTGATTGCCGGACTGGCGCTCAGCCTGTCCCTGTCCGGCTTCGCCCAACAGACGCAGGGGTATGAGAACCCCGTCATCCCGGGTTATCATCCCGACCCCAGCGTGTGCCGAGTGGGCGACGACTTCTACTTGGTGAACAGCAGTTTCCAATACTTCCCCGGCGTGCCCCTGTACCACAGCAAGGACCTGGTGCACTGGACGCAGATAGGCCACTGCCTGACGCGCCCCTCGCAACTGCCGCTGGACAAAGCCAGCACCTGGGGCGGCATCTATGCCCCCACCATCCGCTACAATGACGGCGTGTTCTACATGATCACGACCAACGTGACGAGCAAAGGCAATTTCCTGGTCCACGCCACCGACCCGCGCGGCCCGTGGTCCGAACCCGTCTGGCTGAAGCAGGGCGGCATCGACCCCTCGCTCTACTTCGAAGACGGCAAGTGCTACCTGGTAAGCAACCCGGACGTGGGTATCTTCCTCTGCGAGATCGACCCGATGACCGGCGAACAACTGACCCCCTCCAAACGCATTTGGAACGGTACGGGCGGACGCCACCCAGAAGGCCCGCATATCTATAAGAAAGACGGCTGGTACTACCTGCTCATCTCCGAGGGGGGCACCGAGTATGGCCACAAGGTGACCATCGCCCGCAGCCGCAGCATTGATGGCCCGTACACGGGCAATCCCGCCAACCCCATCCTGACACACATCAACATGAACGCCCAGAACAACCCCATCCAGGGCACGGGCCATGCCGACCTGGTAGAGGCACCCGATGGCAGCTGGTGGCTGGTGTGCCTGGCCTTCCGCACGCACGGCAGCCAGCACCACGTCCTGGGCCGCGAGACGTTCCTCGCCCCGGTGCGCTGGGATGAAGGAGCCTGGCCCGTGGTAAATGCCGACGGCACCATCGACCTGCACATGGACGTGCCCACCCTGCCCCAACAGCCGGTGCCCCCGAAACCCGTTCGAACAGACTTCGATGCCGACACCCTGAGCTATGACTGGGTATATGTCCGCAACCCGCACCTGGAGAACTACCGGCTGAAGAAGGGCAAACTCGTGCTGACCGCCACGCCCGTAGGCTTGGAGACCACGGAGGACAGCCCCACGCTGATCTGCCGCCGACAGGACTACACCGCCTGCACCGCCACCACGTCCCTGCGCCTGCGGGGCGCCTCGGCGGGCGATGAAGCCGGCCTGACCGTCTACATGTATGAAGAAGCGCACAGCGACATCGTCCTGCGCCACAAGGCCGACGGCAAGCACTACATCACCCTGCGTCACAAAATGGGCATGCTGACCCACGAAGAGCCGGAAGTGGCCGTGCCGGACGGCGAGGTGCTGCTGCGTGTCGAGGCCACGCCCGATGCCTATACCTTCGCCTACTCCACCGACGGCAAGACCTACCGGAAGCTGGGCAGCCTCAACGCCCGCTACCTCAGCACGGAGACCGTGGGCGGATTCACCGGCATCATGCTGGGCCTGTTTGCCACGGCGGGGTCGGATGCCTCGAAGGCCACGGCGGAATATGATTACTTTGATTACGAAAGGAAGTAAAGGTGCCCGAAGGTGAACGTCAGAAAGAAAAGTTCACCTTCAATAATACTTCCAGCGGACGCAAGTCGTTCACGGCCAACTGGCGCGTATAGTCGCTCAGGTAGATGGCCGACACGCGGGTGCGGTTCAGGAGGTTGTGTCCCTCAAGACGCAACGTCCACCGCTCCCGCGTATAGGATAACGACGCATCCATGAAGTACGTGGCTTCCCGGTTACGGTTGTCGTGCGTGACCCGGTTGCGCAACTGCCACTGCCACGCCTTGGAGAACACGACATTCACGTCCAACGAATGCTCGTAGCTCCAGGCCGTGCTGGCGGGCAGGGCATTCGCCCGAACCAATTCCGACCGCCGCAAGGAGGCGCGTGTGTTTCCCTCGAAATTCAAGAAGCGGGCAGGCTCCATGGTGACTTGCGCCGACACCGAGGCCGTGCTCATCCGGCTCTCTGCCCATTCCTCTTCCAGCATCAGCTTATTGTGATTCCGCAAGTACGATCCCGACAGGGCCACATACAGGCGCTTCCAGTCGAATGCCTTCGACAACCGGACCGATGCGCCTGCCGACAGCCCGGTGTGCGGACGGTGCAGGACATGCCCCACGCTCAGATAGCCCTCCCGATTCTCATACTGATACAGCGTCTCGCGCCATAAGCGCGTGGCAAACCCCGACAGACTGAGGAAAAGGCCGCGCAACGGATTGTTGAAGCGCAACATTACCCGCGACTGCCAGGCTTTGTCGTAAGACAGTTGCGGGTCATAGGCTTGTGCCGAACGGTAGGAACGGAACAGATAACCGGCATAGAGTTGCTGTATCTCCGGCTTGATGAAAGTCAGGGACGAGGACAAGTTGATTTCCCACATGGCCGACAGCCGATGCTTCACCTGCAAAGACGGCGTAGGCATCAGCCGATGTGTCCGTTGGCTGAGGGACTGTGGCAGGCGCATCTCCAGCAAAGCGAATTGCCAAGCCAAGGGCACACGCAACTGCACGTCCCAGTATTCGCGCTTCAGGTTCAGGCTGGGTTCCACGTAGGCTTCCACAGTCTGCAGGCGCAGGTGGTTGGCATATTCCTGCCTGGAGACGGGCAGGCCGTCGGCGGCAAGGCCGGATTGCAAGCTGCGATTGGCGTAGGAGACCCCAGTCCTGTACTTCAGGTAGAAGCCTGCCACGCGGTGCTGGAAATAAGTCTCCCAGTCCGAAGTGAAGGCACGCAACAGGGCAGACTGCTCCAGCACGCCGTAACCCTGCCCGCCGTTCAGCAGGTCTTCATACGGGCCGGGCGTCACCAGCAGGCGTTGGGGTAATTCGCTGTAGGCATTGGCCGAGCAGAGGGAGAAGGAGCGGATGCCCCGGTTGCGGATCAGTTCAAAGTCATTGCGCAAGGACTTGCGCTGCGGGCGGATGCGTTGCTGCAAGGCCGTCCCGTTGGTAAGGAGCGACAGCGTGCGCTTGTGCAGCGACAGGGTGCCTTGCAGGGTGTTCTTGATGTAGGCCGCCGTGTCGTTGCGCTGGTAGCCCAACTCTGCGTCCAGCCGGTTCTCTTGGGCATGGTAATCCTCTTCTTCCCGGACCGTCACTGTTTCGGACGGGTAGTAATAGGTAGTCTCATCCCCGTGGGCCGCATCCTGCTCGTCGTGCAGGGCGGTGAGCTGAAGACGGAGGTCGCGTGTGGGTGAGGGTTTGTAGAGGTGGTTCACGGCAGCCAAGTGGGCGTTGTTGTCCAAGTAGCGTTCCCGGTCCAGCCCCCGCACGACCGAAGGCGAGGCGGAGAAGAAGTCTTCCTCCCGGCCGCCCCCTGCCGACAGACTGCCCATGCCCACGGCCAGCGGGTTGATTTCCTCGGCCAAGTCTGCCCCAGTATTGCTATTCTTGTACATCGTCAGGTTCTGCATCCGGCGACCAAAGAGCATCCCCATCAAGCGGTTCTCCCAGCGCAAGCCGCCGTCCGCGTCCGCCCCAAGACCCATGTCAATGATGCCGATGAGGCGATGGCGCGCCTCATCCTCCAGCACCAGGTTCAAGGCGGCATTGTCGCTGAACGACTTTCCCCGGAGGGCGGCCACGGGCTGGTGGTTTTGCAACACCTGCACGTTGCGCACCATCTGTGCCGGCATGTTGCGGCTGGCCAAGGCATACTTGCTGCCCAGCAAGTCCATACCCTCCACGTAGAACTTGTTGATGGGCTGGTCTTGGAAGCTGATTTGCCCATTGGCAGACACCTCGATGCCCGGTATTTTCTTCAGCACATCCTCTATTGTGCGGTCTTGGGGCAAGCGGAAACCCGCCACGCTGTAAGTCAGGGTGTCACCGCGCTGCCAGATACGGTCGCCACGCACGCTGACCTCACGGATTTGCATCGCAGCCTCCTGCAAGCGCACCTGCATCCCTTCGTGGCATTGCGCCAAGGGAATCACCTGCTTGGCAAAGCCGAGATAGGAGAAAGACACGAAGCCCTCCTGCCGGTCGCCCGCCTCCAACTGCCACCGGCCCGCCACATCGGTCTGCGTGAACTGCACGATGCTGCTGTCCGCATCCAGCAGGCAGACGGACACGGCTTCCAGCGGCGCATCGTCCCCGACGACAGTGCCTCCCACCCGGCGGGACTGGGCACACAAGAGCACGGGGAAAGCCAGACACAGGATGAGGGGAGCAAGGACTTTCATAGGCTATTCGCGTTCGATGGGATTGTACTGCATGTCATCGTAAAGCTTGGTGGTCAATGTGCCGTCGCTCTGCACTTTATAGGCCATCGGGAGCCCTTGCAACTTCATGTAGTCATTGGGATTGTTTTCATAGGTGGACAGCAACTTGTCCAATTCCTTCCGGTCGCATTTGACGTACTTCTTTTGGGGCACCCGTATCGGTTTCTCCCCTTGCAGCCGCTTCAGCTCAATACAGGTATAGTGGTAGTCGTCCTCTGCATCGTATGCTTCAAGAATCAGGCCGGGCAGCCCGTGCAGTTTCCAAGGACCTTCCATGACGGGCACCTCAGGGGCGAACCACGCTATCCAAGTCCGGCCTCTGAAGTCTGCCGTGGCTTTCTGGCAGGCATACCCCATAATGTCTTTCTTCTCCGTCTTTACTTGCCATGCGGGGCGTTCGTACGTTTCTTCATACTGATAGAGTGTGGAGAATATCTTCCGTACATAGACCAGCTTGCCTTGTGCCGGATAATCCTTGTAGAGGGCCTCCGAGTTTGTACTGGGCGGACAAAGGACTTTTTCGCGAGCCGCATACCAGTCTTCCAAGCTCCCGACACTACCTAAAATACTGTCTTTCAAGGACTTATGTGTCCGATGCCAAACGCTGTAGAACTCCGCACAGTCCTTGGCTATCCGCAATGCCCATTCGTCTTGATTGACTTTATCCTTGTTCAAGGCATTGAACTTGGCCTGACTGGTGTAGCAGCATTCCAGGTAGGGGCAGGTGTCGTCTTGCGCCGCCAGGGGGAGGGCGGTCAAGAGACAGATGAGGAAAATATAGATTGCCTGTTTCATACTCCGCAATTTTACAATCTTTATTCGCGTTCAATGGGATTATACACCGCTCCTTGTGAAAAATTAGCAGTCACCGTACCGTCACTCTGTACCTGATAAATCAGGGAGGCACCTTTCAACTTTCGGTAATCATTTATGCTGCTTTTATAAGTGGACAGCAGTTTGTCCAGCTCCTTCCGGTCGCATTTGACATACTTCTCCCGGGGCACCTGTATCGGTTTCTCCCCTTGCAGCCGCTTTATCTCAATACAGGTATAGTGGTAGTCGTCCTCTGCATCGTATGCTTCAAGAATCAGACCGGGCAAGCCATGCAGTTTCCAAGGACCTTCCATGACGGGCACCTCAGGGGTGAACCACGCTATCCAAGTCCGGCCTCTAAAGCCTGCCGTGGCTTTCTGGCAGGCATATCCCATGATGTCCTTCTTCTCAGTCGTGATTTGCCATGCGGGGCGTTCGTATGTTTCTTCATAAAGGTAGTGGTCTGTGATTATTTCCTTCACATAAGTCAGTATTCCCGGCTCAGGATAGTTCTTGAAGATATCATCCGAGTTGGTACTTTTGGGGTATAATATCTTTTCACGGGCGGCAAGACAATCTTCCAGCGTTCCACCTTTACTTAGAACACTGTCTATCACTGTCTGATGTGCCCGATACCAAACGCTGTAGAACTCCGCACAGTCCTTGGCTATCCGCAGTGCCCATTCATCTTGATCGACTTTATTCTTGTTCAGGGCATTGCTCTTGGCCTGACTGGTGTAGCGGCATTCCAAGTAGGGGCAGGTGTCATCTTGCGCCAACGAAGGAAGGGCAAATATAAGACAGATGTACAACCAAAGCAATTGATATTGTTTCATAAAATATTAAGGCATAAAGAGTTAAAGAAGGCTTGAAAGCCTCTTTAACTCTTAGTACTTAGCACGGATAAATTTACAGCATTATGAATTACAATTGCTTTCGATTTCATCCATCATCTTCAATATTTCTTCAGCAGGAACATCTGCAGGAACCATATACACCTGTCCACATGCTATGAAGCATTGAAACCTAGCACAATCATCATTGGTCTTTTTCTCTGCAAACGCAAGAAATGGGACTAACAAAAATAGTCCAAGTAATAACTTTTTCATTCTGTAATAATTTTATGGTTAAACAGTTCGCCTTTCGAAAGACATGGCAAATATACAACAAAAGTTCGATAATAAAAGCAATAAGATAGTTATTTTTTGCATTGTAAAGACATATAGATAATAAAAACAGCAGAATAGACATTAATTTATCAATAAAACACAAAACCCTTCATGAACTATTCAAGTCCAAAGGAGTGTACTAAACTCTTTTGGGAAAAGTCAAGAGGGCACGATAATAAATGGTTTGGCATCTTTTCTCACTTTTTGGCCTGCACGAGCACACCCGACCCATATTTTACTTACCTTTGCGCCCCGAAACAAACCATACCTTATATATAAGTATATGAACGCAAAGCAAACCCTTTCCGTTGCAGCCCTGTGCCTGACGATGGCCGCCTGCAACACGGGCAAGAACGGTGGCCAGACCATGGGCATCGACCTTGCCAACCTCGACACCACGGCACTGCCGGGCACCGACTTCTACCAGTATGCCTGCGGCGGATGGATGAAAGCCCATCCCCTGACAGACGAGTATTCACAGTATGGCTCCTTCACCGTCCTGGCCGAGAACAACCGCACGCAGATGCAGGGACTCATCGAGGAACTGGCCAAGGCCGAGAACCAACCCGGCTCGATAGCGCAGAAGGTGGGCGACCTGTATAACATCGCCATGGACAGCGTGAAGCTGAACGCCGACGGCGTGAAGCCCATCCAGGCCGAGATGGAGGAAATCAACGCCCTGACGGACAAGAGCCAACTCTATGCCTTCCTGCCCTCGCTGGCACAACGCGGCATAGGCGGCTACCTGGGCCTCTATGTGGGCGCCGACGAGAAGAACGCCCAGATGAACGCCGTGCAGATAAGCCAGTCCGGCCTGTCGATGGGCGAACGGGACTACTACCTGGCCGAGGACGAAGCCACCACGAAAATCCGCGAAGCCTTCCGGGCGCACGTGGTGAAGATGATGCAGTTGGCCGGCTATGACGATGCCACCGCCACCCGCACCCGCGACATCGTGATGGACGTAGAGACACGCCTGGCCAAGGCGTTCCGCAGCCGCGTGGAGCTGCGCGACCCGCAGGCCAACTACAACAAGATGACCGTGGACGAGCTGAAGAAGCAGTACCCCACCTTCGGCTGGGATGCCTACTTCGCCGCCTTCGGCCTGCAAGACACAAAGGAAGTGATCGTGGGCCAACCCGCCTCCCTGGCCGAGGCTGCCAAGATACTGGACACCCTGCCCCTGGACCAGCAGAAGCTGTACCTGCAATGGAAGCTGGTGGACGCATCGGCTTCTTGCCTGAGCGACGCCCTGAACGAGCAGAACTTTGACTTCTACAGCCGCACCATGTCCGGCCAGAAGGAGCAGCAGCCCCGCTGGAAGCGTGCCGTGAGCACCGTGAGCGGCGTGCTGGGCGAGGCCGTGGGACAGATGTACGTGGAGAAGTACTTCCCCGCCGCCGCCAAGGAGCGCATGGTGACCCTCGTAAAGAACCTGCAGACGGCCCTGGGCGAACGCATCCAAGCCCTGGAATGGATGGGCGACAGCACCAAGGCGAAAGCGCTGGAGAAGCTCTCGACCTTCCGCGTGAAGATAGGCTACCCCGACAAGTGGAAGGACTACTCAGACCTGGAAATCAAGACGGATTCCTACTGGGCCAACATCGAGCGTGCCAGCCAGTGGGCCTACCGCGAAATGCTGGCCAAGGCCGGCAAGCCCGTCGACCCCGAAGAGTGGTTCATGACGCCGCAGACAGTCAATGCCTACTACAACCCGACGACGAACGAAATCTGCTTCCCCGCCGGCATCCTGCAACCGCCTTTCTTCGACATGCAGGCCGACGATGCCTTCAACTACGGTGCCATCGGCGTGGTGATCGGCCACGAGATGACCCACGGGTTCGACGACCAGGGACGCCAATATGACAAGGACGGCAACCTGCGCGACTGGTGGACGGCCGAAGATGCCCAACGCTTCAACGAACGCGCCCAGGTGATGGTCAACTTCTTCGACAGCATCCAGGTGGCTCCCGGCGTACACGCCAACGGCCGTCAGACGCTGGGCGAGAACATCGCCGACTACGGTGGTTTGCAAGTAGCTTATCAGGCCTTCAAGAATGCCACGAAAGATGCTCCCTTGGCTGCAGTGGACGGTCTGACTCCCGAACAGCGCTTCTTCCTGGCATACGCCGGCGTATGGGCCTCGAACTCCACGCCTGAGTACGACCTCTACCTGACCAAGGTGGACGTGCACTCGCTGGGCCGTTGGCGCGTCAACGGCGCCCTGCCGCAGATTGACGCCTGGTACGAAGCCTTCGGCATCACCGAGGCAGACCCCATGTACCTGCCCAAGGCTGAGCGCGTCTCCATCTGGTAAACTTTGGCACATAGCCTGAAAAAACTTAAGCGGCTGTTTCCCGATGTCGGGGGCAGCCGCTTCTTTGTTTTTGATTTTTTAATAGACAGATGGCAAAAACGAGGAGAGAAGTTCCTAACTTTGAGGCGTTAATCCCAAAAACTTATTTTCATGAAAGCAACACTTTTCCGCATCCTTTTCGTGGTGCTGCTGTCCGTCCTGTCCGTGGGGGCGGCGGCTCAAGACACTTTCCTTTGGCCCATTCAGGGCAAGACGGCGGGCGAAGATATCCTTTACCGCCCGCAAGAGTACATTGGCAGAGAGCAAAACACGGACAAATTATTCATAGCCGCGCCTTTGGGCACGGAGGTCGTGGCTCCGGCCGATGGAACGGTCGAGGTCTACGCCGTGGGCTATATTCCCCAGTTGCATCAGATTTCGTTAGGCCCTCCGCGTGACGGGGTTGAAAACCATTTTGACGCGATGATTGCCGATTTTCTGGAGGAAGAAAAAGACCTTCCGGTTCCCTCGCAATACGTCTGCGGCTTCCTGACCATCCGCTTGAATGACGGACGCAAGCTGCATCTGGACGGGCTGAGGGGAAATGTTGCCTATAAGACAGGTATGGCCGTTCGTCGGGGTGACGTGCTGGGCACGGTGGGTTATGAGTATCATGGCATCAAAGAGCCGCACATTTGCCTATCCCTGTCCGACAGCCAGTCGAATCAAGACGACCCGATGAAACCTTTCGGATTGAAGTCTACCTTCATCCCCCCGAAGGAAGCCAAGGCACCCGAAACACTGACCCGGGCGCAGGCGTTGGAGGACTTTGGCGTGTTGACGGCCTGCTTGCAGGAAGCCTATCCCAGCCTGTATGACGTAATCGGCAGGGAGGAGTTTGCCGCCAACGACTCAACAGTACGTGCACGCCTGTCCGAGAAGGAAGAGATTTCCTACCGTGAGTTTTATTTCATCATCGAACGCTTCATGGGCTATCTGCACGATAGTCACCTTTCTATCAAGACTCCCGACCCCATAGAAGGTTCGCGTGACGCCTACATCCCCAACCTGTGGCTTACCACGGAAGGCGATTCGACCTGGATTAGCCAGACCCATCGGGCCTACCGGCGTTATCAGGGCAGGCGCGTCACCGCTATCGACGGCGAGGAAATAAGCGCGCGCCTGGAACGCCTCGGCCGGGGCATATCGGGGGCGGACGGCGACAACCGGAACTGGGTGGCCCGCCGGTTTATCTCCGGTTGGGGTGTGCATTACGGCGACAGTCTGCTGTGGCCGCGCACCACAGTCGTGACGTTGGATGACGGAAAGACGGTGGAAGACGTGTGGAAGCCCGTCGCTCAATCTGAAATCTTCAGTCGGATGCTGATGGTCGGGCAGGTGGATTACCATCGACGCGATTCGCGCAATTACAATTTCCCCTATACGTTCAAGGTGCTCAACGATTCGGTGGGCTATTTCAGCCTTTCCTATTTCGACCTCAACGAAACGCAGATAGAACAGTTGCAAGACTCGCTGGCACCGTTGTTCCGCTTGCCCTACATGGTGGTGGATATGCGGTACAACTGGGGTGGTGACGGCAGGGTGATGCAGCAATTGCTGGCCTGGTTTCTCCTGGAACCGAGCCGTCCCTTAGGGTCGTATTCCCGCGTGACCAAGCCCGGCCCTTTCCGCAGCTTCGCCCATTGCACCAACTTTGACTCTACGATGGTGGTCTTCCCGCAAGCGCGCCGGGTGGAAGGCAAGGAAGGCTATATATTTAATGACAGTGCGGTATCGCTTTTGCCGGACACGGCGTTCAATTACAAAGGCAAACTGTATGTGCTGACAGACGAGACTTCGGTTTCCGCCGCTACGCTTTTCCCCGCCACGCTGGTGCGCAACCACCGGGCCGTCACCGTAGGGCGCGAGACCCGTTCCGGCTATCACTACATGACTGCCGTGAAATTCGCCAACTTGTGCCTGCCTCATTCGTTCATCATGCTGCGTATCCCGCTGGTGCAGGTCGTCTTCGACCCGCTGGTTACGGAACGCACGCCGTGGAACCGCGGTCTGTTGCCCGACTATCCTGTGCCCGTCACCCGCCAGGAACTCCTGTATTCTCCCCGCGACACCATCTTGAACCATACTTTGCAGTTGATAGCCGAAGGCAAGTATCTCGGCCCCGACCCTTTCCCCGGGGAGACGACCGCCGAAACTACGGACTGGCCCATGAAAGCCACGTGGATAGTCCTCATCTTACTAACAGCTTACATCATCCTGCGCCTCACGCTGTTCAGGAGGCGCACCACATAGTCTGAAGCCCGCGCCCTGCTATTTAGACAGCGTACAAATTAAGAGTTTTTTCCGCCCAAGCGAGAACAACGTAAGCGGAAAAAACCTACTTTTGCAGCATATTACTCTTTAGACTAACAACTATTTAAAATTAGACAAAAATGGCTTACGTAATTAATGACGATTGTATTGCATGCGGTACTTGCATCGACGAGTGCCCGGTAGGCGCCATCTCTGAAGGCGACAAGTATTCCATCGACCCTGAGGCTTGCACCGAATGCGGTACTTGCGCAAGTGTCTGCCCCAACGAGGCTATCCACCCCGCAGACTAATCGGGAACGAGACATTTGGGTTAAACAAAAAGGAAGAGGACAACGGATTCCGTTGCCCTCTTTTCTTTTTGTACGACGCGGATCCCGGCCCAAGAGGTCATAGACATCATGAAGCGCGGCGTCTTCACAGCGGATGCGGCCTATACGCTACAGAGCGTCTATGACGGCGCACCGCAATAAGCGCAGGCTCCCCAACATTTGGTAATGTGACTCCCAAGGCTTGGTAGTCTCACTCCCAAAGCCTGGGAATGTCACTCCCAAGCCTTGGGAGTCTCGCTACCACGGCGTGGGAGCGACGACCGCCCGTCCTATTTGCCCGCACGGAGCTTCTCCAACTCTTCGGAGGCCTGCTCCCAAAGTTCCATAGTTTCGTCCTGCTGTTTTTTGAGGCGGTTGTGCTTCTCGTAGAGAGAGACGTCGGCCGCGCCTTCGGGAGTGGCCATCTGCTGTTCCAAGATGGCGATGGCGGCATCCATCTCCTCCACCGAAGCCTCGCAGTCGGCAATCTGCTTCTCCAGCTTCTTGATACGGCGGTTCAGCTCCTTTTGAGCTTGCCAGTCCAATACGCCTTTGGCAGGTGTCTCGGGAGCAGAGGCATCCATGATAGATTTATTCTTGTCCGGCTGAAAGAGGATATCGAGACGTTCGGCGTCCGTGTCCGAATTCTTGGCGCGGAGGAAGTCATAGATGCCGCCGATGTGCTCGCGAACGCGGCCGCCGCCGAACTCATAGACTTTGGTGACCAGACCGTCCAAAAAGTCGCGGTCGTGGCTCACCAGTATGACGGTGCCCTCGAAGGCGGCAATGGCTTCCTTCAGCACGTCCTTGGAACGCATGTCCAAGTGGTTGGTAGGTTCGTCGAGAATGAGGAAATTGACCGGCTGGAGCAACAGTTGTATCATGGCCAAGCGCGTACGCTCGCCGCCGCTAAGCACACGGACGGGCTTGTCCGATGCCTCACCACCGAACATGAAGGCACCCAGGATGTCGCGTATCTTCAGGCGGATGTCACCGGTGGCCACGCGGTCGATAGTGTCGAACACTGTCAGGCGTTCGTCCAGGAGCTGGGCCTGATTCTGGGCGAAGTAGCCAATTTGGACGTTATGCCCCAAGGTCAGGCGGCCGGTATAGTCTTGGATTTGGCCCATGATACACTTCACCAAGGTGGATTTTCCCTCACCGTTACGACCCACAAAAGCCACTTTCTCTCCACGGGTAATGGTCAGGTTCACATGGTCGAAGACGATGTGGTCACCGTAACACTTGCCCACATCCTCGCAAATAACGGGATAATTGCCCGAACGCGATGAGCACGTGAACTTCAGCCGGAGGGCCGATGTGTCTTCCTCGTCCACCTCTACGCGCTCCAGTTTCTCCAGTTGCTTGATGCGGCTCTGCACCTGCACGGCCTTCGTGGCTTTGTAGCGGAAACGCTCGATGAAGGCTTCCGTGTCCTCTATCTGCTTCTGTTGGTTCTCGTAGGCACGCAGTTGCTGCTCTCTCCGCTCCTGACGCAGGCGGACAAACTCGTCATACTTCACCTTGTAGTCGTAGATGCGCCCGCAGGAAATCTCGATGGTGCGGGTAGTGACGTTGTTGAGGAAAGCGCGGTCGTGGCTGACCAGCACCACGGCATTGGCGCGGGTGGCGAGAAATTGCTCCAGCCACTGGATGGACTCGATGTCCAGGTGGTTGGTCGGTTCGTCCAGCAAAAGGACATCGGGCTTCATCAAGAGGAGCTTGGCCAGCTCGATGCGCATGCGCCAACCGCCGGAAAACTCACTGGTGGGACGATCGAAGTCTTTGCGGCTGAAGCCTAACCCCTGGAGGGTACGCTCCAACTCACCCTGATAATTGTCGCCGCCCATCATCGTGAAGCGGTCGTTCTCGCGGGTAAAGCGGTCTATCAAATCCTGATAATCCTCGCTTTCATAATCCGTACGTTCGGCCATCTCCAGCTGCAAATCGGCTAAGTGAGCCTTCAGCTCGTGGATGTGGGCAAAAGCCATCTCTGCCTCCTGTCGCACCGTACGAGTGTCGGCCAGACGCATCACCTGAGGCAGATAACCGATGGTGCAATCGCGCGGCAGGCTGACAGTGCCCGTGGTGGGGTGTTGCTGACCGGCCAGAATCTTGAGTAGAGTGGACTTGCCGGCTCCGTTCTTGCCCACGAGGGCAATGCGGTCCTTGCGGTTGATGACAAAACTAACGTCCTCGAAGAGGGGCGTGGCGTTGAACTCCATGGAGAGGGCTTCTACTGAAATCATTGCGGTTGTTGTCTATAGGAATACAAATCGGCTGCAAAGGTAGTGATTTTCCGATAAAACCCGTATCTTTGCGCCCACTACCCTTGTATAGATATTATAATATATAATTATGAGCAAACAGAAAATCATCCTGACCGGCGACCGCCCCACCGGACGCCTGCACATCGGCCACTACGTGGGCTCGCTACGCCGCAGAGTGGAACTCCAGAACGCCGGAGACTACGACCGGATGTTCGTCTTCATCGCGGACGCCCAGGCCCTGACCGACAATATGGATACCCCCGAGAAAGTACGTCAGAACGTCATCGAAGTCGCACTGGACTACCTGGCCTGCGGGCTGGATCCCGCGCGCTGCACACTGTTCATCCAGTCGCAGATACCCGAACTGTGCGAACTGACTTTCTACTACATGGATCTCGTCACCGTCTCGCGCCTGCAACGCAACCCCACGGTGAAGACCGAAATCCAGATGCGCAACTTTGAAGCCTCCATCCCCGTGGGCTTCTTCACCTACCCCATCAGCCAGGCAGCGGACATCACTGCCTTCCGTGCCACGACAGTTCCTGTAGGCGAGGATCAGGAGCCTATGTTGGAACAGGCCCGCGAAATCGTGCGCCGCTTCAATCACATCTATGGCGAAACCCTCGTGGAACCCGAAATCCTCCTGCCGGACAACGCCGCCTGCCTGCGCCTGCCCGGCACGGACGGCAAGGCCAAGATGAGCAAGAGCCTGGGCAACTGCATCTACCTCAGCGATGATGCTGACACCGTGGCAGCCAAAATCAAGACGATGTACACCGATCCCAACCACCTTCGCGTACAGGATCCCGGCCAAGTGGAGGGCAATCCCGTCTTCACCTACCTGGATGCTTTCTGCCGTCCCGAACACTTCGAGCGTTACCTGCCCGACTATCCTAATCTGGACGAGTTGAAAGCGCACTACCGCCGCGGCGGACTGGGCGACGTCAAGGTCAAGCGGTTCCTCACCGCCATCATGCAAGAGACCTTGGAGCCTATCCGCACCCGTCGCAAGGAGTTTGAGCAGGACATCCCTGCCATCTACGCCATGCTGAAGCAGGGCTGCGAACAAGCACGCGAGGCTGCCGCACAAACGCTTGACGACGTGCGCCGTGCCATGAAAATCAACTACTTCGACGACGAGGAGCTGATACGCGAACAGGCTGAACGCTTCGCCCGCTAAGTACGGCTGAGAAGTACCTGTATAATCAGGCGCGTATGACGCGAATATCACGGATAGAACTTGAAAACTATCTGCAAAATTCGCGTCATACGCGCCAAAAATTTATCGATTCACGCAAACCGTTTCTCTATTTCCTCTTCTTTCACCGTGACGAGCACCGTCCGACCGTCTGGCGTATAGCCCGGCGTCTGGCAGGCAAAGAGGCTATCCACAAGATTGGCCATCTCCTCCTCACCCAGCACCTGCCCGTAGACAATCGCGGCCGAACGGGCCAAGGTCAAGGCCAGGATGGACTGCACTTCCTCGCGCACATCGGCTCCTTTCTCCCGGGCGGTATTGACCATGTTCTTAATCAAGTCTACCGGGCTGAGCCCTTCGATACCGGCAGGCACACGATTGACCGCATAGCTACCTCCACCCAGTGGCGACAAGTCGAACCCCACGGCTGCCAAATCCTCTTCCAACGCATCGAGCACAACGGCCTCAGCGGGCGTCAGTTCCACCACTTCAGGGAAGAGCACACCTTGCGACACGCCCTTGCGCGTGCGGATTTGTTCCATGTAACGGTCGAACAACACCCGGACATGGGCACGGTGCTGGTCAATGAGCATCAGGCCGGATTTGACGGATGTCAGGATGAAACGCCCCTTGAGCTGGAAGTACTGCGCCCCTTTCTCCACCACTGGTTCTTCCGCAGGCAAGACAGTGGTTATCAACGCTTCCTCGTCGGGCAGGAGGTCAGCCTCCGGCTCGTTCATCTTACTGGCTCGGGCAACGCCTGCATACAACTGTTGCCAGTCACCGGAAACAGACCGCTTGGGCCTCTCTCCACCATAGGATGCAGCCGCCTCGCCTTGGAATGGATTGAAACCGCTGTTGTAGCTCACTCTTGGTGGCTCGGGCGACGATGAGCCGTCGAACGCGGGCAGATCCGGCATGTCCTCCGTGTCGAAGTCAATGCTTGGCACCGCACTGAAGCGGCCCAAGGTCTCCTTGACGGCAGCTGCCAGAATTTGCCAGATGGCCTGCTCGTTCTCAAACTTGATCTCGGTCTTGGTCGGATGGATATTGACATCGATATTCTTGGGATCCACATCGAAGTAGATAAAGTAGGACACCTGTTCGCCTACGGGGATGAGCCGTTCGTAGGCTTCCATCACCGCCTTGTGGAAATACGGATGACGCATGTAGCGACCATTGACAAAGAAATACTGATGCGATCCTTTCTTGCGGGCAGTCTCGGGCTTGGCCACGAAGCCGCTGATCTTGACCAAGGTCGTATCCACCTCCAGTGTCAGGAGCTGCTGATTCATCTTCTTGCCGAAGACTGCCATGACACGTTGGCGCAAAGGCATGGCCGGGAGATTGAACATCTCCGTGTCATTGTGCTGCAGAGTGAAAGACACAGAGGGATGCACCAACGCTATGCGCTCGAACTCCGTCAGAATGTTGGAAAGCTCGGTGCTGTTGGACTTGAGAAACTTGCGTCGCGCCGGCACGTTGAAGAATAGGTTCTTCACCAGAAAATTGCTGCCCCGTGGGCAGGTTACCGGCTCTTGGCTTTCCACCTTCGAACCTGCAATCACGACCCGGGTGCCCAGTTCATCTTCCTCACGGCGGGTCTTCAGCTCCACTTCGGCCACGGCGGCAATAGAAGCCAATGCCTCGCCACGGAATCCCATGGTGTGCAGGGCAAAGAGGTCAGCAGCCTCACGGATCTTGGACGTGGCGTGCCGCTCGAAAGACAATCGGGCATCGGTCTCGCTCATACCCTTTCCGTTATCGATGACTTGTATAGAGGTTTTGCCCGCATCGGTCACCAAGACGTGTACTTCGCCCGCATCGGCATCTACGGCGTTCTCCACCAGTTCCTTGATTACGGAAGCCGGCCGTTGAATGACCTCGCCTGCAGCAATCTGGTTGGCCACCGAATCGGGCAGCAGATGAATAATGTCGCTCATGTGTAACTACACTCCTTTCCTTATTAAATAATCATTAATCATTGAGCAGTCAAGACATACCACAAACACACCAGCAGCGCGATGAGGAAGATCAACACGGCGGGATGCCATGCGCGGATGCCCCGCTCCCTGCGTCGGCGGAGGTGCGTGGTCTGCCCGATCAGCTTGCCCCGGATGTTCTCCGGACAGACCGGCCGCTCGCGGGGCAGTCCCAGCTCTTGCCGCGCCTGGTCGCGCATACGCTCCAAGCGCTCTTTACGTTCGTCTACGTAAATGTAGGGATGATGGAAACGCTTGGGTTTCGGCTGTCTGAAGAGTCCCATACGCCGCTACTTCTTCTCTATGCGGCCGATGCGCATCTCCCGGGGCGAGACGACGGGGCCGCGGTCGGTCTTCTTCAGCACCTGGTCGGCGTGCTTGCCCCGCCAATTGAAGATGTCCTCCTTGTTGAGCGGACGCACATAGTCAAACCACGCGAAAGAAGGCAAACGGTACTTATCCGCAGGTATCTGGTCCATGGGATACATGGTACCTGTGGCCTTGCCGATGAAGGCACCGCGCTCCAGCTTCCGATCCTTGAGGAACATCCGCAAGAAGCCGCCCTCGGTGTAGTCCATGCCTATCTTCGTGGAATCCTTCTCGTCTATGGGATAATAAATCACAAGGACGCTGCCGTTGACATCCACTTGGCGCATTTCGCCGTCACGGAAGTAGGCCATCATCTCCTGTCCGGACACCTGGTTGTAGTGCACGGAGTCCATCTGCTCGATGGCCAGGGCCTGGTTGATAATGTGCGCCCAGTCGATGGTGCTGTCGTTCATGTAGACCTTGATTTCTTCGCCCAGAAGTTGCTGGGGACCGCTCCACAGGATGGGGTCCCGGTACATCGTCATACAGGAGTCTTTGGAACTGTAGACTAGGGAGTCGCAGACCGCCTGGACATTGGAGCGCCAAGCCCGCACCTTATAGTAGGCTCGCGTCTCGCGCCATACGGAATCAGTTTCGAAGTTGTGCGTCACCAGCCTCAACGTGTCGGCGTGCATGAAGAGCGAATCGCCCTGACTGTAGTCCACTGCCACGGCGCGATCCGTTGCCACGGCGTTTCCGGTCAGTTCGTTGTAGAAGCAATAATCACCGGTCAGCATGTTGCGGTTCACCGTGTCATTGAGCTGCACGTTGCGGAACGCCTCGCCATAGCCCGCCATGCGGTCGTAAAACAGGCTGTCGCCCGTCAGCTTGCGCCCTTGGTTGGTCAGGACAGAGCGATCCATCAGTTCGGCCTGCTCGGTGACAGTGTTATAGATGCCACGTTCGGAGTAGATATGATTGTTGTCGCTCACGATGTCCGAGGGTCCCAAGATGGTAGCCACCTTGGTCAGCGTGCTGTACTTCAGGGTGTCCGAAGTCAGTACGAAGCGGGGATTGACCAACTCGACATCCTCATTGAATACAGCCAGCTTGGTGGCAGGACTATATTCGCCCCACCAGGAATTGAGGACGTTGACCGTGTCCTGCAAGGTGCCTCCCTCAAAGTAATAGCCCAGGTTCATCACCCGGTCGTAGTTCAGGCTGTCCGTGGTGAGGACAGTCTCGCGATTGATCATACGCACGTTCTCGCGCAGCATGGCCAGCTGCGCCAAGCCGTCGTAATAGAGGTAGTCCCCGTAGATGAAAAGCGTGTCGCCTTGCTCCATCCGGACGTTGCCGAATGCCTCTACGGAGTTGATTTTCTCGAAGATGAGGGCACTGTCGCACCACATGTACATGCTGTCATGCTTCAGGCGCACCGAGCCAATGAGCACTTGCACATCGGGCCGCTGCTCCTTGTCCGCCACGGCAGAGTCGGCATAAAGCAGATCCACGCGGGTCTTCTTCTTTTCCGGTTGTCCTCCTTGGGGTTCCTGGGCGCCCAGCCACGCAACGCCAAACAGGCACAGAATCCCCATCCAGAGGAATCTGTGCCTGCCGGTCAATAGGCTTTTCGTCTTGTATTTCTGCATAAAGTCTATGAATATCAATCTTTAATCCACCCGGGGTACTTGAAGGCGCAGTTGTGCTTCCAGGAGTCCTTGATACGCACGTAGGTGGTCTTCTGCTTCTCGCGGATCCAGTCCTCCAGCACTTCGCCCCGGCGTTTCTCCAGCACGATGTCCTTCAGCCGCTGATAGTCCTCGGAGATGGTGGCTTTATGGCCATTAATGCGGCTCTTCAGCTTGACGATGACGCAGACTTCCTTGCCGGTGTTCTGGGGAATCATCGTGAAGGCTTTGGAAATCTCGCCCACCTCCATTTTGTCCACCACCTTGGCTATCTCGGGGGGCAGTTCCTGCATCTCGAAGCGAGACGTGTTGTTATAGGGGTTGGGCAGCAGGCCGTGGTTGTTGCGCGTGTCCTTGTCCTCGGACAAGACGGCTGCGGCCTCCTCGAACTTGAACTTCTCGTTGCGGATGTCATCGGCAATGGAATCCAAGCGTGCCATGCCGGCGGTGAGGGCAGAGTCGGGCACATGGGGCTTCAGCAGAATGTGGCGCACGCGGATGCGATCGCCACGTTTCTCCAGCAACTGGATGATGTGGAAACCATACTCGGACTCGACAATCTTGGAAATCTTCTCGGGCGTCTGCAAGTTGAAAGCCACGTTGGCAAAGGCGGGATCCAACTGTCCGCGGCCCATGAACGGCAATTCGCCACCATTCATCGCCGAACCGCGGTCCTCGGAATACATGCGCGCCAAGGTAGAGAAGCTGGTCTCGCCCTTGTTGACACGGTCGGTGAACTCACGCAGGCGGGCTTTGACGGCTTCTATCTCCTGAATGGGGATACGGGGCTGCTGGGTGATGATCTGCACCTCTACCTGGGTGGGCACGTAGGGGATGCTGTCCGGCGGCAAACTTTGGAAGTGGCGACGCACCTCGGCGGGTGTCACCTTGATTTCGCCTACCAGCTTGCGCTGCATCCCCTCCACACGCAGTCCGTCGCGGACATTCTCGCGCAGCGTCTCGCGAATCTGGCTGGAGGTCTTGTTGAAGTATTCCTCCATCTTTTCGCGCGAGCCGATGGCGGAAATATACTGGTTGGTCTGATAATCCACCCGGCTGACAACCTCGTTCTCGGACACCTCGATACTGTCCAATTCGGCCTGATGGAGGAAGAGCTTCTGCACGGCTATCTCCTCGGGAATCACGCAATAGGGGTCGGCATCAAAGCGGCGTCCCTGCCAGATGGCCTGAAGACGCGCCTCCTCAACTTCAGACTTCAGGATGGCTTCGTCGCCCACCACCCAGACCACTTCGTCCACCACGTTGTCTTGCGCAAAGGCACTCACGCCCAAACAAAGCATCAAGACACACAATACGGCTGTTCTCACGTTCATTCTCATTCTTCTATAGTATTCGTGTAATAGATTATCTCGTCATTCTCCACCGCCCGGCGATAGAGGTCTTCCCGCACCTGACGCATGAACTCCACCTGACGGATGTTCAGCAAGAGTTCCCGCGCATGTGCCCGCGCCATCTCGTAAGGCTCGTCCTCGCCCACCGCCCGATAGTCGGTGACATTCAGAAAATAGTGGAAGGCGGTATCCGCCAGCTCCACCGGCCGCTTCTGCCGCAGGGCCGCTTCTGCCGCCACGCCTCCTTCGGGCAACTGGTCCAGCACATCGGCGGCGGGAAGCCACTTGTCGTAGAAATACTCGTACTTCACGGCGTTGCGCAGGCTGTACTTCTCCAGATGTTCCACGGCCTCGTGGTTATCCGATCGGTACCAGCGGCGCACATCGGCCAGCTGCGGTGCCTTGAGCGGCACCTTGATGAACAGGCCCTTGATTAAGGGGCGATCCACCTTGAACAGGTTCTGATTGTCCCGGTAGTAGGATTGCACCTCGTCCTCGGTCACTTGCGCCACCAGCTTCTGGTGTATCAACGCCTGCTGGTAGATGTGCAGGATGAGCGACTTGCGGTAATTGGCCACCAGACGATCCACCTCGGCATTGTCCGGAATGTTCTCCTCGGCCTTGTCATACAGCAAGACTTCCTCCACCCAATTGCGCACGTAGTTGTCGGCAAACAGCAGGCTGTCGTCGGCCGACAGACCGGCGGGCAACACCGCCTGTAAGTCTTCCCGGTAAAGGAAACGACCATCCACCTCCACCAACGGCGTCTTGCCCTTATGATCATACGAAGGGCTGCACGCCAAGCAAAGCAAGACAAGCCAAAGTCCGCAAAAGGTTATTCGCATTCGGCGCATTACTTTTTTAACAAGCAGCGAAGATACGGCTTTAATCGGTTGCATCAGTGATTATTAACGGTTTTTAAAACCTCTTGGTTTATTTCAACCTTACTATCGGCACGCAACGCGGCCAGCCATTGCCCCTCGTGGGCGGCACGATAATCGGCCAACAGAGCGGGGCGCACCTCGCGATAGTCGGAAGGTCCTTTCTGTTTCTTGCCCAGCAAGACCGTATAGGGAAAACCCTTGACTTCGGGCGCTTCGCCTTGCTTGAAGATGCGCTCGTCCACCACGGCGTTGTCACCCGGCGCAAACGTGCCTTGCTCAGCCTGGATCTGCACCTCCTCCTTATTGAACATCAGGCGGACGGCATTGCTCCATTCCGTCTCGGGCAGGTGCTTCAGCATCTTGCGCGCCCGCTTGGCCACCCGCTTGCCTGCGCAGTGCAGGACAATGCCCCGGAAACGCGGCGTCTCCCAATGATAATCCGAACGGTGACGATGGAAATAGTCTTGCAGGGCTTGCTCGTTGGCAACAACCAGCCGCGTGGCTTCCAGGCGGTCGGCAGCACGGGCTAAAGCCTCTTCACGGTAGGATTGCAGAGCCAGGCGGTAGGCCGGAATCTCCCGCTCCAGGCGGTCGTATTCGGCGACCAGTATCTGCCGCACTTGGCGGTCGGTCAACCGGCCGGAAGCCTCATAGCCATAAGCCGCTTTCCGGCGGTCGGCCCAGACGCGGGCCGCCTCCTCCACACAGCGAGGACTGGAGTGCAACAACGAATCGCGCACCGCCTCGAAAGGAGGCACCTCCGCCCGCCCCAACACACGGACAATGTGCAGGCCGCGAGGCGTGAAGAAGGGACGCGACCACGCGCCGGGCTTCAAGGTGAACACCGTGTCCGCAAACTCGGCCGTCACCTCCAGCCGACGCACCCAACGGACGGAATCGTCGTCCGAAAAACGTCGCACGAAGTCTCCGAAAGCCTCGGGCCCCGCCTGACACAAAGCCTCGTAGATGGAATCCATCTGCACGACAGCTGCCCGGAGCGCAGCCCCCGTGACATTCTGGGGCAGACGTCTACACACCTGCTCCACGCGGACAGCGGGACCAGCTGCCACCAAGCGGGCATAGCGGCGGCGCAAGGCACGAGCCAGCGCGGCCGAGTCTGTCAGCCACTCGACCGACATTCTGGCCCGATAAGCCGCCATCTCGTCACGAAAAGCCGGGATAGTGTCCAATCCGGCCGCCTCGGCAGCCTGCACCTTCAGCTTAAAATCGGTGAACGAACGGGCATACGCCTTGGGCGATAGCCCCCCGATGGTCTGGCGGGCGGCACGGTTATAATAATATTCAAACTCCGAACGTGTCACCTCACAACAACCCACGCGCATCAACACGGGATCAACATCTCCGCCGCCCAAAGCATACAGCGACGGCAAACACGCCCAAAGCATTAACAAGCTACTAAGAATCTTCTGCATATCGAGTCTGTACATTCCATATTAATTGGGTATGCAAAGTAACACATAATTCCGGGATATGCCAATGCCAGCAGGGGAAAATATGCAATCCGTAACCCCCTATTTCTGAACGCATAGGCAGAGGAGCGGGTAAGCACGGGCGCAAGAGCGGCCAAGCACGGGCGCAAGAGCAGCTAAGCACGGGCAGCAACTACCCCCCTCGGAGAAAGGCAAAGGACGGCAAAACAAAAGCGGGCAAAACGGCTTCCCGTCTTGCCCGCCAATAGGTTAGTTTGAGAAAACCCTCATGCCTTATTCCGGACGGCTATAATTGGGCGCCTCGCTCGTGATGGACACATCGTGCGGATGGCTCTCGCGCACACCGGCATTGGTGATGCGGGTGAACTTGGCGTTGTGCAACTGCTCGATGTTGGCCGCACCGCAATAGCCCATGCCCGAGCGCAAGCCGCCTACCAGCTGATAGATGACCTCGTAGAGCGTTCCCTTGTAGGGCACACGGGCAGCTATGCCTTCGGGCACCAACTTCTTGACATCCGTCGTGCCGCTCTGGAAATAGCGGTCCTTCGAGCCGTTCTCCATGGCTTCCAGCGAACCCATGCCGCGGTAGGACTTGAACTTACGGCCGTTGAAGATGATGGTGTCGCCCGGCGACTCCTCCGTACCTGCCACCAGCGAACCGATCATCACGCTGCATCCGCCTGCGGCCAAAGCCTTCACTACATCGCCCGAATAGCGCAAGCCACCGTCGGCAATCAAGGGAACTCCCGTGCCTTCCAATGCCTTGGCCACATCGTAGACAGCCGACAACTGCGGCACGCCCACACCGGCAATGACGCGCGTCGTACAGATGGAGCCCGGTCCGATGCCTACCTTGACGGCATCGGCCCCCGCCTCGACCAACATCCGGGCAGCTTCGCCCGTGGCTACATTGCCCACCACGATATCTACTTCGGGGAAAGTCTTCTTGGCTTCTTTCAGTTTCTCAATGACGTATTTGGAATGTCCGTGCGCCGTGTCGATGACGATAGCGTCCGCGCCAGCCTCGACCAATGCCTTCATGCGCTCCAGCGTATCGGCCGTCACGCCAACCCCGGCAGCCACACGCAGACGGCCCTTGCGGTCCTTGCAGGCCATCGGTTTGTCCTTGGCCTTTGTAATATCTTTATAGGTGATCAAGCCTACCAGGCGGTTGTCCTTGTCCACCACGGGCAGCTTTTCGATCTTATGTTCTTGCAGAATCTGCGCGGCAGCCTCCAAGTCAGTGGCCTGGTCGGTAGTGACGATGTTGTCCTTGGTCATCACCTCGTCAATGCGCTTGTTCAAGTCGCGTTCAAAACGCAGGTCGCGATTGGTCACGATGCCCACCAGATAGCCTCCGTCATCCACCACGGGAATACCGCCGATCTTATATTCGGCCATCAAGCCCAAGGCGTCAGAGACTGTAGAACCACGCTTGATGGTCACCGGGTCGTAGATCATGCCATTCTCAGCACGTTTCACGATAGCCACCTGACGAGCCTGCTCCTCGATGGACATATTCTTGTGAATCACACCGATGCCACCCTCGCGTGCAATGGCAATAGCCATCTTGGCTTCCGTCACTGTATCCATGGCAGCCGTCACAAAAGGAATCTTCAACTCGATGTTGCGTGAGAACTTGGTCGTGAGATCGACCATCTTGGGGAGTACTTCGGAATAAGCGGGTATCAGCAATACGTCGTCGTACGTGAGCCCGTCCATTACAACTTTATCTGCAATAAATGACATAGATATGTACTTTAGGAATTTATTGCGTGCAAAGATACGGTTTTTCTTGCTTGACGGTACAGGGGCACCCCCGGAAGAGGGCGAAAATTTATTTTCTTTTAACGGAAAGAGAGCCAGGAGAGTGTGCCGGAATCGCGAACACACCCTCCTGCTCAAAATTATCCCAAAATCATCTTCTTACACATATCGGCCTTGACCGTTTTATCAGTCCAAACCTTCTATCCTGAATGCCATGCGATAGTCGGCATCCTTTTGCAACTCATAACGCGGACCCGGACCCGGGCCGCAACTGGCATTTCCCAATCCACGCTGGATGCAATCCAGGTTGAGCACCACCTCCGCACGGCGGATATGATCCAAATCGTGCCCGTACTTCACCCGCCACAACTCGCGATCATCATAATGCAAAGCAGAGAAAGCCAACGTGCCTTGTGCCGTAATGCAAAGCCCGTGTCCCTGCCCGTCGCTCAACGTGAGCCTGCGCACATCGCTGCGCCCACCCATCGTCTGCGCACGGGTATAATACTCGCGCATGTCGCTGACCGTAGTGTGATACAACCCAACGTAAGCTGCATTTTTACGATCGGCATAGTTCTCAATAGGGCCTCGTCCAAAATAATCCACTTGCTCCAACGCCGGACTCAAACTGGCCTGCAGAGCAAGGCGAGGCATATTGAAACCAGCAGACGTATGGAAAGAAGCCTCCACATCAATAGCTCCATTACCATTTACAACATAAACCAGCGTATGGGACACACTGCCATCCCCCTCGGAATCCGCCGACAAAGCGACAGTAACGCGGACAGACTTGCCGTCAGCAGACTGTTTATAATCAAAGTCATTCAAGCGGGTGGCTATCTCCAAATGGTCGCGCGGATCATTGTTGATGCTGCGGTATCCGTTAAATACAAAACCTTGTTGGCGATGAAGCATTTCCCGCCCGCCATAGCTCAATGTGATAAGCTGACCGTTGTGCATGTCGAAAGCGACAGACACCCGTTCGTTCTCAATACGAAGGTAGCGGCGTTCTTCCACATAACACTTCAAGGGGCGATTGTCCGGACTGTCTGACGAGACAGCGGGCAATGAGTCCGGCCGAGAAGCTAAAGCAAACTGCTCACTGGCCACTACATGTCCCGCCGGCGCCCAGTTGCAACTGTCCTTCAGGCAGACCTCATAGGTGACATAATAATCAGCAGTATCTGTCAGCAGACGCTCCATCGGCGTATGAATAGTGCGACGTTCGCCCGGAGGGCAATCTGGCAAGCCAAAGGTTTCTTCCTTGATAAGCAGCCCGTCACGTTCCACTTTATAATGCAAATTGAAATGCGTCAAGTTGAGATGCGTGTAACGATTATGCAGTTCCACTTCATTGCGGTTGTTCATCTTGAACGAAATGTATTGATAGACTTTCTTCACTTCCATCAGTTTGGGCGTGACACGACGGTCAGGAGTCACCAAACCGTTGTTACAAAAGTCGTTGTCATTCGGCATGTCGCCGAAGCTTCCGCCGAAGTAATACTCATTGTCCGGACGTCCGGGCTTGTTCAGCCCTTGGTCTACCCAGTCCCAGATACAGCCACCAATCATGCGATTGGATTTGTATTCGATATAGTCCCAATACTCCTCCAAATTACCCACGGCGTTACCCATAGCGTGAGCATATTCACAAAGGAAATAAGGTTTATCGCGCGGCTGACGATCCTGTTCAATCATAGCCTCAATAGAGGGATACATACGGCTGTCAATATCAGCCTGATCGTTCATCCCTTCGTAGTGGATGGGGCGATCGTCCAAAGCGCGCACGGCATCGTACTCTGCCACGATGTTCTGCCCGCCTCCGGATTCATTGCCTAATGACCAGAAGATGACACTCGGGTGATTCTTGTCCCGCTGTACCATACGGACGGCACGGTCCACAAACGCCTCTTTCCATGCCGGATTATCGGTCAGCGACATGTTGCCATGGCATTCCATGTCTGCCTCATCCATCACATACAAACCGTAATAATCGAAAAGAGCATACATTTTCGGATCATTCGGGTAATGACTGGTACGAATAGTGTTCAGGTTATGACGCTTGTAAAGCAGCACGTCCTGCAACATCGTTTCCACCGGAACCGCCTTGCCGTAACGGGGATGAATATCGTGGCGATTGGCTCCCTTGAACAACGTCAGCTTGCCATTGATATATACCTTGTTGTTTTGGATGGCTATTGTACGGAAACCATATTGCTGGAAAGTGGCCTCGGTGACATGCCCTTCCGCATCCAGCAATTCCAGTTCCACCGTATATAAATAAGGAGTTTCTGCACTCCACAGATGCGGGTCACGTATCGAACCGCTGGCAAAGACCGATACCTCCCGACCGGCTGCTATGGTTTCTGCCGGAGTTGTGAACCGACGCAGGCATTTGCCATCGGCATCCAACAGACTGACACGCAAAGCTGCTCCCTGCACAGGCCGATTGGTATGATTGCGGATCTGGCCCTGTACTTTCAAAATCGCCCGATCATAACGTGGACTGAGATCTGCCGTCAACGTCACATCGCGCAACTGGACCTTGGGTGCAGCCACCAAATAAACATCACGGTGTATGCCACTAAGACGAAACATGTCCTGATCTTCCAAGTAACTGCCATCAGACCAACGGTAAACCTCGACAGCTACGACATTATTGCCAGGGCGAACATAACGAGTAATGTTGAAGCGGGCATCATTGTTAGCCCCCTCGCTGTAACCTACTTTATGTCCATTGATCCAAACATACATTGCGCTGTATGCTCCATCGAAATGCAGGAAAACATCCTTGTCTTTCCAACTTTCTGGCAAAACAAAATCGCGACGGTACGCACCTACTGCGTTGGGTTCCTGTAACACCGTATACCCACGCTGCCCCTGAATAAAGGGAGGATTGTTTCGGAAGGGATAAGTAATGTTGGTATAAATAGGCGTGCCATAACCGTACATCTCCCCATTTGAAGGCACAGGCAAGTCGTCCCAAGCTGATACATCATAATCCGGACGATAAAAATTCTTCGGACGATCTTCCGGCTGTTTGCTCCAACGGAACTTCCAATCGCCATTCAGCAACAGATAGCGACTGGAACGAGTACGCTCCCACGGGCGGCGATAAGCCGGGTCGGCCTGCATTTCGGCCACACTGGCATAGGGAATGAAAGAAGCATGACCTTCTTCTTTGTTTATCGCAAAGACTGCCGGATTTTCCCAGTCTTCATCACTATGGGTCTTGAGAGGATCTAGCTTGACCTGCACATTGCTGGGCACCAAACGCCACTGCCTGCTATAGGAAGCGGCATCCGATGCTTGTTGGACAACAGGCTCGCCAGGAATGCCTCTTTCTCCATAACTCAGGCAAAAGCCACTGGCTACGCTGGTAAAGACATAAGTACCGTCCGACTGTCGCCGAACCACCCAATGCTGGTTAGGATTGGTCGGATCGCTGCTCCATTGGATGATATTATCACCCGCTTTGCCGTCTCCTCCATTGTCAATAGCATGCATGGAGAGGGGGCTGACCAGCAGATAAGTGTCCTTCTGCCCCTCTACGGGTTGAAACTGCCATACTTGTGATTCCTTGCCAGGCACAGACTTACTGACAAACAGTTTGGAACCGGTATCCAAGCTTTCTTGATTATCCAATACCAGCCCCCCGACTGTACGCAATTCATAATTACGACCAAGTTCAATGTCCTGCGCGTAAATAAATGATGTCCAACACAGCAGGAATGTCAGCCATATAAATCTAAAGTTTTTCATCATAACAAACATATTCTTAAAGGGTTTATGTCATCTAAAAAGTTCAGACTGGCGATATACTCCAAATGTATGGAGTGCCGGACAAGCCCGACCATCTTCGATACGGAGACGGACATAGCGTGCCGTAACCGGAGCAAAGCGAACTATCCATTTATGACCGATGCTTTGTTTGCCAGTAGCCTCGGCAATGGGAGTCCAATGGCGACCGTCATCCGAATACTCTACACTCCAACGCGAAGTGCGGTGCCCCAGTTCTATAACCTCTTCCGCCATCAAGCAGTCAAACGTGGCGGCTTTAGGCAAACGGAATACGACATCGCTCTTCACATGGCCGTCACGTCCTGCGTAATACGTAGATTTATCATTGTCTACCAGGTTCTTGGCGGAAAATCTTCCTCCCCGTTCGTTGGTGGCTGTCACGCGGCTGTCTGCCAACAGGTTGTGTCCAAATGTTTCCTTCAATCCTTGGGCCAGCAAAGCCACATGCAAAGAGTCGGTGGGATGGATAAGCCCCCGACGATCCGGCGGCAAGTTGAGTAACAGAACGCTGTTGTGACCCACCGATGTGCAATAAATGTCCCACAACTCCTTGACCGACTTGACACGTACATCTTCCTCGGCATGATAGAACCAGCTGGGACGAATGGAGACATCGGTCTCAGCCGGTACGTATGCATCTCCGTCCCAAACTCCTTCGTTCAGAGCCTGGTAATAGGCAGCCTCATCGCGAATAGCCACAGAGTCGGTAGTAGCCCAACAAGGATCACCGACCTCACCACGTTCATTGCCCATCCAACGTACATCGGCAAAAGGATAAGAATTCTTGGTGCCAAAAATGACACAGTCCGGCTGCACCCTTTCCCGTTTTTCCAGGCAGCGTTTTTGACACAATAGTCCGTATAACGGCTAGGCCAAAGACAAAAACCGTCGGCATGTTTGGCCGTCAGGATGGCGGCAGGGATACCCGCCGATTTCAACACCTGCATCCACTGGGTACAGTCCAAGGCTGTAGGGTTGAAAAGAGCGGCCGGTGCCTTGCCATCGCCTTCGTTCACAAACTCCTCGAAAGTATTAAGCCCAAAATGGAAGAAGGCAATCATCTCGCGGTCATACCATTCCAATTGTCTCTCACTGGGCACAAGGCCGCACGGTTCAGGAGCTTTCTGCGCCATCACGCCGACCGTGGTTGCCGCACTAATCCCTGCGGCGAGGATGAATCTCTTCAGTTTCATGATTTTCGGTACATTTTAAATGAATGATGCCAGCAAAAGTAGGACTAAGGGCTTAGAAAAAGGATTAATAAAAGATTAATGAGATTCCTTTTTTCAATTAACCAGGCCCACATCTTCAAATCGGATTGGATAAACCTCTCCCATCATCTGCTGATATTCCTTGGCAAAAAGGACGTATACTTGCAAAGCCTTGTCATGTTGGGCTTGTTGCCGATAGGTGACGACCATCATTCAAATCGGATGACAACACCCCTTCTTTCAATATACTGTTTACTAAAATATACAAAAAAAGATGGCGTATCTTAGGACTAAACAAATGGCTTATATCCAGGCCGCGTTTGTCAACCGCACAAAATGGACCAAACAAACACAATGAACTACGCCTCGGTTGCAGAACGGATTGTTCATCATCCTTATCGGAGACAACTATAGGCACTGAAGGCTCTTCAGTCGTGCAAGGTTCATCAATAAACTGTTGAGTTCCGGCATTCTCACCTCGTTTCCGGGCCCAACGAGCACGTCCCACCAATCCTCCTGCCACTACCAGACAAACTATCAGCACTACAGCCCCCCATCCCCACCAAGAAATAGAAACCTGCTGAGGGGAATCATAACGACAAACCGCATCTTCCCCCACCGGAGGTGCAGAAAGGGCGTAAATGCGGGTCTCGTTATCCCCGTATTTCCCAAATTCCTGGATAACACAATAAAACTCGTGCAGGCGGGCATTATAATACAGGTTTGCATTGGTAGCTATTTCCTCGGAAACCATCGGAATGCTATCCCCTAGGGCCTCATAAGTCCCATCGGCTACAGACAACCGGTAGAGCCGGAGATGCGTCTGCGGCTTCCACTCAGGATAAGCCAGCAAATAAAGCCACTGCCCGTCCGGAGAAGTCACCATGTCACGAACGGGTACACAATCTTCGGCCGGGGCGTCATGTTCCCACAGCTTATCAATGCGGTGTTTTTCCAAATCCAAACGATAAAGGTCATAATAATAACGGATACCTACGTTTTGGTCGCCGGCCTCGTTACCCTTTCCTCCATAAAGATAGGCGTGCTTGCCATCAGGCGTCATGGCCATAGCGGCAAAGAAACGTGGTGCCACGGCATCGCCGTCAAAAGTCAAGGTGTCCCATTGGTTCGTACCCACATCGTAACGGATAAAAGTATTGAAATAACTGCGGTTGCCATATCCTCCGAAAAAGAGAAAACGCCTGGATTGCCGGCCGAACAAAGCACCATGATGGTGTAACTGAAGGTCTACACTGCCCTTGTCCACCATCTGCCAACGACATGAAGCCGGATCTATGCGAGCCACATAAGTGTCCCAACCATTCAATTCATAAGCATAAATGCAGCTATCCGGATCATCATAAAAGCACATGCCCAAACGGACAGGCAGGGCAGGACTGTCGTAAGAGCGCCCCTGCGACTCGTTACGCTGCAAATCATAAACAATGAGCGAATCGCGGTTGTAAATGAAAGCCTGCTGTCTTGAAGCAGAAAATGCAAATCCGGCAGGCGACAGAGAATAGTAGCGGTAAAGCGGCTTCCAATGAAAAGCATCATTAATGAGCCAGACTGGGTTCTGCACCTGCCCGACAACAACGCCCCGACTGTCATGCACATCATTTCCATGGCTTTCATCCAAAGGGAAATCCCACCTCCGGCCATCACACTCCACACGCAATCCATATAAGCAAAATGAAGCCGTTTCCATAATATGCCTATAGGTCCCAAAATACAACTGGGGTACAAACTCTCTCTTACTCTCTGCCTCGGCAATGCTCACGGTCGCAGAATCATCAGCGATACGGATATCAGCCCTGCCAGACTCAAAATCCAGACGAAGCGAGACTGGTATCCGCCGGCGGTGAATGGACGAAACAGATAAAGTAAAGGTCTGGAAAATTTGCTTCCCATCCTGCGCGAACATGAAGCTGCCGGTTTTCTCCACGATATTATGGACGTAGGTCAGGTTATAAGCCCGGTCGCCCTTTGCGTCTTTCAGATAGAATATGTAGCCGGGACTATAATAATTCTGTACATCATACTCAAAAGAGATTGACAACTGCCGCACTCCGGGCAAAGTATTGTTCTCATCAAACACGCACCACGACGACCGCTCGGCAATCCGGCTTTCGTTGCCGAAAAAACGCAGTCCTTGTGCGCGAACATAACCAGAAAGGAGGGAAATCACCCCGATAAGTATGAGAATTAAATGTTTCATGGACAATAAATTACCTGCTTAAAACCAAAAAAAGACGACTAAAACGGCAGCAAGTTATCAAAAAAGACGAATTCGCCAAAATAAGGCTGGAAAAAGACCACGACGCAGCTATGCCTGCACCCACAAGCGGAGATACCTCCACCCGCGGGCGCAGGCATGGGCGCCCACGTCCAGAGATACCCTCGCTTGAAGACAGGCAATACCCCTGCCTGATTCATTCCTCATACAAGCCTTTTTCTCATCGAACGCACGATTCACAATCTTGTACTACTTACTATACGAATAAGGGAAATCCTCAATCTCCGTGCCGCGCCGGGTGTTGGGTATGCTGTCCATTTCAAGCACCAACTCGCCACCCTTCAACAGTTCATCGTGCATTAAGTAATTACGCGTCAGTTCCCGACCATTCAGTGTGGCCCGACGGATGTAAGGACAAGATGAAGAGTTTCCTTCAGCCCGGATGACAAACGTCTTCCCGCCAGGCAAAGTCAACGTAACCTTGTCGAAAAGAGGACTGCCCAACGCATATTCACCCGTGCCTGGGCAGACAGGATAAAAACCGAGAGCACTAAATACGTACCAGGCCGAAGTCTGCCCGTTGTCCTCATCGCCACAATATCCTTCCGGCCCCGACTGGTATAAACGATCCATCACCTCGCGCACACGCTGTTGAGCCTTCCAAGGTTGGCCCACATAGTCGTAGAGATATATGGCGTGCTGCACAGGTTGATTGCCATGAGCATATTGCCCCATATCAAGAGCTACCATCTCGGCAATCTCATGGATGACAAAGCCATAAGTCCCATAATTGTAAGTATTAGGCGCGGAAAACATGGAATCCAACCGGAGTGCCATGGCTTCGTGTCCACCCATCAGACGGGACAGACCTTCCGGGTCGTGCAAAACGCTCCAAGTCCAATGCCACGAACAGCCTTCTGTGAAAGGTCCCCCCCCACTCCGTCGCGTCGAAATTCTCGCGCCAACAGCCATTAGCATCTTTGGCCCAAACAAACCCTTTCTCCGGATAAAAGACATTGCGATAGTTTTGTGCTTTCTGATAATAAACCTCAGCAATGTCCTCACGCCCCAGCGATTCGGCAAAGCGGGCCAGGCACCAGTCGGCATAGGCATACTCAAGAGTTTTGGCTGTAGCTTCCGGCACCTCCGGATAGGGTACATAGCCCAACAAATCGTACCACTCGTGACCGTCGCGCCCTACAGAAGAGATATCAGCATGCCTGGCTTGCGTCTGATGCAACATGGCTTCCAGCAACTGCACGGAGTCTACGGCACAGATACCTTTCATCCAGGCATCTACCGCCACAGACAAGGAATTGTTGCCTATCATGCAGCCTCGGTGTCCCGGGCTGGCCCATTCCGGCAGGAAACCACTTTCTTTGTAAGCATTCAACAAAGACTGCTGAACCTTTTCACTCACCTCGGGATAAAGTAACGTAAAAAGCGGATGTACAGCACGGAATGTATCCCAAAATCCATTATCTGTATACATCTCGCCATTATGAACCTGACCATCGTAAGGACTATAATATTTCGGTTCATTGACCGGCCCGAACTCTGTCAGCTTGCGGGGGAAAAGCAATGTACGATACAGACAGGAATAAAAGATGCTCCGCTGTTCTTCCGTACCTCCCTCCACACGTATACGATTCATCATCCCATCCCAAGCCTGCCGGGCAGATTCAGCGACTTCGGCCAATGTATGCTCTTTTACTTCACGGTCAAAGTTTAGCCGCGCTTGTTCGGGACTGATAAAAGACGAAGCCGCCCGAATGGTAAGGACCTCGCCTGGCTGCAGATCAAAACCGGCGTAAGCTCTTCCTTCTGCATCCGTACCAGCTTCAGTCAACGGCTTATCAAATTCCACTAAAAAATAGTTGCCAAAATTATCTGGCACGCCGCCATTATTATATCGTGACACGCCGTAGACACGTCTGTTGATACTGTCCACACGCACCGTTCCGCCGTGGCCATAAGCATCCACCACGATGTACTGCCCTTCATTCTCAGGCCAAGTCACCTCCATCACCGCACCGCGTGAGGTGGCCGTCAACGCCGTAGTCATCCCGTTGTCGAAGACCACCCGGTAGACGTGCGGTGAGGCCTGTTCGGCGGCATGGCTGAAACGCACACCCCGCTCCTTATCGTCCAACTTCAAATCGCCGGACAGGGGCATGATCGAGAAGGTGCCGTAGTCGTTTATCCACGGGCTGGGCTGGTGGGTCTGCCTGAATCCCCGCAGCAGACTGTCGGCATAGGCATACATCCAGCCGCTACCGTTTTCACCCGTTTGCGGACTCCAGAAGTTCATACCCCAGGGTACAGCCACTGCCGGATAGGTGTTGCCGTGCGAGAAGGCAAAGGTGGATGCCGTGCCCATCAAGGGGTTGACCGCATTGACGGGCGAGGGGACAAGCACTTCGTGCCTGCAAGCCACGAGCAAGACCAGAAAACTTAATCCTAACAATTGCTTTGTGTTCATGACATTTTATAGATTTGAATTAAACATAAATGCACTGCCACAAAGTTCATACAAGCAGATTAAATAAAGGATTAACGACCGATTAACCTCGTCGCATTATTTATTTAATCGTCAAACAAAAACCGCGCCGACAGAAGGATTTACCCTCTATCGGCGCGGTCCTGATTTATAAAACTTTCAAAGTATCAGTTTGCCATCTCTGAGATAAACTTGATGCGAACCAAGCGCACCTCTTCTTCCGTGAAGTCCTCGCCCAGTTCTTCCAAAGCTTCCTCGATGTCATCAGTCGTGGATTCCTTGAAATAGTCGTAGATATCCAACATGTGATCCTCGTCCATGATTTCGTCCAAGAAGTAGTCGATGTTCAGCTTGGTGCCGGAGTAGACAATTGCCTCGATTTCGTCCAGCAGTTCGTCGAATTCGATGCCCTTGGATACAGCAATATCGTCCAACGCCACTTTACGGTCAATAGCCTGAATGATGGATACCTTTAATTTTGACTTGTTGGCCACGGTGCGGACACGCAAGTCTTCAGGACGCTCTATCTCATTCTCTTCACAATGCCGTTTGATGAGTTTGCAGAATTCTTCACCATATCGTTTAGCCTTGCCGGCTCCAACACCGGGAATATTCTGCAATTCTTCCAACGTCACGGGATAAATGGTAGCCATGGCCTCCAGCGATGGGTCTTGGAAGATGACGTAAGGCGGCACTTCCAACTGCTTGGACAACTTCTTGCGCAGGTCTTTCAGCATGGAGAACAAAGCCGGGTCGACAGCACACGCACCGCTGCCCCGCATCGGAGTTTCCTCCTCCACCTCCTCGAAATCAATATCCTCCGTAATCTTGAAGGACTTGGGATGCTTCAGGAACTTGCGTCCAGCATCTGTCACCTTCAGCAAGCCGTAGTTCTCCACGTCCTTGCCCAAATAGCCGGCAATCAATGCTTGACGGATGACTGAATTCCACGTGCGGTCTTCCTCGCCCATGCCAGTTCCGAAGATTTCGAGATCCTCGTGCCGATGAGCCAACACCTCGGTCGTTTCCCGCCCTTGGATAATATCTATGATGTAATCTGATTTGAAATTTTCTTTCACCGCGAGGATAGCCTCGATGACGGTGCATAATAGCTCTTGAGCTTCCACTTGTTTCTTAGGATTTAAACAATTGTCACAATTACCACAATTGTCCTCCGTATATTCCTCACCAAAATAGTGCAACAATGTCTTTCGGCGGCATACGGAAGACTCGGCATAAGCAGCGGTCTCTTGCAGAAGCTGCTTGCCTATTTCCTGCTCTGCCACAGGCTTGCCTTGCATGAACTTCTCCAGTTTCTGCAAGTCCTTGTTGGAATAAAAAGTGATGCACTTCCCTTCTCCGCCGTCGCGCCCGGCACGTCCAGTCTCTTGATAATAGCCTTCCAGGCTCTTGGGCATGTCATAATGTATCACATAGCGTACATCCGGCTTATCGATACCCATGCCGAAAGCGATAGTAGCCACGATCACGTCAATACGCTCCATCAGGAAATCATCCTGGTTTTGCGTGCGTGTAGCCGAATCCATGCCGGCATGATAGGGCCGGGCATTGATGCCGTTTGCCTGCAAGATCTCTGCCAGTTCCTCCACCTTCTTGCGACTGAGGCAATAGATGATTCCCGACTTTTCGGGGTTGGCTTTAATGAACTTGATTATATCCTTATCTATATTAGCTGTCTTGGCACGTACCTCATAGTAAAGGTTCGGACGATTGAATGACGACTTGAACACCTTGGCGTCCACCATACCCAGATTCTTCTGGATGTCATGCTGCACCTTGGGCGTAGCCGTAGCCGTCAAGGCAATCACCGGGGCTTTGCCTATCTCATTGATAATGGGACGGATGCGGCGGTATTCCGGACGAAAGTCATGCCCCCACTCCGATATGCAGTGTGCCTCATCGACCGCATAGAACGAAATCTTCACCGTCCGCAAGAACTCCACGTACTCGTCCTTCGTCAACGACTCGGGAGCCACATAGAGCAACTTCGTTTTCCCGGCCAGGATATCAGACTTCACCTGCTCGATGGCACTTTTGTTGAGGGAAGAATTGATGAAATGTGCCACACCGTCTTCTTCGCTGTAATTACGCATGGCATCGACCTGGTTCTTCATCAAGGCTATCAAAGGTGAAATGACAATAGCCGTCCCCTCCATCAACAACGAAGGCAGCTGATAGCACAAGGACTTTCCTCCGCCGGTAGGCATCAACACAAAGGTATCATTACCCGCCAACAGATTCTCTATAATCGCCTGCTGATTCCCCTTGAAAGTATCGAACCCGAAGTATTTCTTCAGTTGGTCTGTCAAATTAATGTTCTTCCCTGTCATATTCATTAGGTTGTCTATAGGTTAATAATAAACGCGCTCACATGTGTTATGATCAATCAGAGCCTAACAAAGTTATAAACAACTTCTTAAATACCCAACATTATCCCCAAAAATTTTTTCAACGAAAGAGCCGGGCGAGAAGCGGGCGCTTGTTATGCGCTGATTTCAAGCATTTTGCAGACGGGAAACATTTGCCTTCTCCAACTGCTTTTTCGCGTAATCCAGCGTGACGACAAAGCTATCCGTGTGCTGGGAAGGGATTTCATACATGGCATCCATCATGATTGCCTCTACGATGGAACGCAAACCGCGGGCTCCCAACTTGTATTCGATGGCCTTGTCCACCACATATTCATAGACTTCGTCCTCGAAACTGAGTTTCACGTTGTCCATAGCAAACAACTTGACATACTGCCTGATGATGGAGTTTTTCGGTTCGGTCAAGATGGCACGCAATGCGGTACGGTCCAGCGGATTGAGATACGTCAGCACCGGCAAGCGGCCGATGATTTCGGGAATCAGTCCGAAAGACTTGAGATCCTGAGGTGAGATGTACTGCATCAAATTGCTCTTGTCGATACTGGCGGCATTGCGCACAGCATTGTAACCTACGACATGCGTGTTCAGCCGTTGAGCAATCTTCTTCTCAATGCCATCGAAAGCACCACCACAGATGAATAGGATATTCTTGGTATTCACTGCTATCATCTTCTGCTCGGGATGCTTGCGCCCGCCCTGTGGCGGCACATTCACCACGGAACCTTCCAGCAACTTCAGCAAACCTTGTTGCACACCTTCGCCACTGACATCGCGGGTAATGGAAGGATTGTCCCCCTTGCGGGCAATCTTGTCGATCTCATCGATGAAGACAATACCCCGCTCGGCCTCGGCCACGTTGTAGTCAGCCACTTGCAACAGGCGCGTCAGAATGCTCTCAATGTCCTCGCCCACATAACCGGCCTCGGTCAGCACCGTGGCATCCACGATGGTGAAAGGCACGTGCAGCAACTTGGCTATAGTGCGCGCCAGCAACGTCTTACCTGTGCCGGTGCTGCCTACCATGATGATGTTGGACTTCTCGATCTCCACATCGTCGCCATTGTCATTCTGCAACAGACGTTTGTAGTGATTGTACACGGACACGGACAGATAGCGTTTGGCATCGTCTTGCCCAATCACATATTGGTCGAGGAATTCCTTTATCGCTTGCGGCTTGGGCAGTTCCTCCAAGTTCAAGTTGGAGGAGCCGCTGCTCTTGCGCTGCGCCTCTTGCACGATTTCGTATGCCTGGCGGGCGCAATCATCGCAGATAAAGCCATACATGCCCGTGATGAGCAGGCTCACTTCATCTTCCGTCCGGCCGCAAAAGCTACATCGGTTTCTATTTCTTCTTGTCGAATCTGCCATGTTTATTTCTTCACCAATACTTCGTCCACCATGCCATATTCCTTGGCCTCCTGAGCAGTCATCCAATAGTCGCGGTCGGAGTCGGCCCATACCTTCTCGTAGGGCGTATGCGAATGGTCGGCTATGATGGTATAGAGTTCTTTCTTGAGTTTCTGGATTTCGCGAGCCGTGATCTCGATGTCCGACGCCTGGCCTTGCACACCGCCCAGAGGCTGGTGAATCATGACGCGCGAGTGGGTCAATGCCGAACGCTTGCCTTCGGCTCCGGCCACCAGGAGGACAGCGGCCATGCTGGCAGCCATACCCGTACAGATGGTAGCAACATCACTGCTGATGAACTGCATCGTGTCGTAGATGCCCAGTCCGGCATACACCGAACCGCCGGGCGAGTTGATGTATATGGAAATGTCCTTGCCCGGATCAACCGAATCCAAGTAGAGCAACTGGGCTTGCAACGTGTTGGCCGTATAATCGTCAATCTGCGTGCCCAAGAAGATGATGCGATCCATCATCAGGCGAGAGAACACATCCAGCTGGGTCACATTGAGCTGGCGCTCCTCCAGGATATACGGATTGAGGTACCCGCCCTGCGACTTGATGACATCGTCCAGCACCATGCTGTTCATGCCCAAATGCTTGGTAGCATATTTTCTGAAATCGTCCAAAGTATTCATTTCTCTTCTCCTTATTATATTAGTTACTTAACGCAGAAGACGCAGATGGACGCCGACGTGATTCCTTGGTCCACGCCCGCATCCACCTGCGAGGTCTGCGTCAATATCTCTCTTGCCGTTTGCCTCGCGTCCGAGGGAAGAAGGCAAACGAGTTTCTCTTATTCAAACATCTTGTTGAAGTCGGCGGCGGAGATGGGTTTGTGCTCCAGCGTCACCTGTTCCTTCAAGGCAGCAGCCAACTTGGTCTCGATAGCGCGGTTGACCAAACCTTCGACGCTTTCTTTCTTCTTCAGCATCTCCTTGGCATAGTTTTCCAACAGCTCATCGGGCACATTCAGCATGCCGTATTGGGCGAACTGCGCACGCGTAGCCTCCTTGGCCATATTGGCGATGTCGGCTTGCTCCACCTTGATGTCGTTGGCCTTCACCAACTGTTCCTTGATGAGGTGCCATGTCAGTTCCTCGATGCTCTTGTCGTAGTTTTCCTCCACGAACTTCTCGTCCTTGTCCGGATTGTTCTGGCGCATGAAGCGCTTCAGCAGGGCGTCGGGATACTCCAGCTTGCCCACCTTGTCCATCAGGTGCTTGCGGATGTCGAGCATGAACTTGTAGTCACTGTCGGCTCCGAACTGCACGGCGATGGCCGACTTGACGCGGGCGCGGAACTCTTCCTCCGTCTTCACCACGTCCTTGCCAAATACTTGGTCGAAGATTTCTTGGTTCAGATCGCCCGGCACGAAACGGGTGATTTCCTCCACTTGGAAACTGAAGTCAGCCTTTACCTCGGCAGCGCCCTCCTTGTCAATCTTCAGCAAGGAAGCCAGCTCGGCGGCATTGCCATCCCAAGCGGTATGGGGGTTGAACACGAGCACATCGTTCACCTTGGCGTTGGCAAAGATGGCCTTCTGCTCGTCATTCTTCATATATGAGGGCATCATCACGGCGCCTTCCACCTGGATGCCGCCTTCCTTGGTGCTGCCATCCTCATTCAGTTCGGCCAGCAAGCCCTTCAGCATATCGTTGTCGGCGTAAGTGTCCACCTTGTCGTATCGGCCGTTGCGCTGGGTGTACATCTTCACCTGCATGTCTACCATCTCGTCGGTCACGTCGATGTCGTAGTAATCCACCTTGTCATCCTTGGAGACTTCCACCGTGAATTCGGGCGCCAAGGCGATGTCAAATTGGAACTCAAAGTCCTCTTGCGTATCGAAGTCAATTGCCTTCTGCGACTCCTCGTTGGGCATCGGCTCGCCCAGGATGTTGATGTGGTTATCGTGGATATAGTTGTACACTGTTTCGGAAAGCATCTTGTTCACTTCCTCCAGCAAGGCAGTTTTTCCATACATTTTCTTGATCAGGCTTGCAGGCACCATTCCTTTGCGGAAGCCGGGCATCTGGGCTTTGTGACGGAGGTCCTTCAGGGCTTTGTCAACTTTCTCCTGATAATCTGCTTTCTCAAGCTTGACGGTGAGCAATGCGTTCACCTTGTCCTTGTTTTCTAATGAAACGTTCATTACTTCTTTTCTTTATTTATTGGATTTATATTCAAACACATTTCGAGC
>JAHLFO010000003.1 GCA_018883785.1 Candidatus Bacteroides intestinipullorum | reverse complement strand
TCGGCATCGGCATAAATCTTGTCGATGACATCCTTGAAGTGCTCGGCCACGACGGCGCGGCGCAGCTTCAGCGTGTTGGTCAGCTCGCCCTGCTCCATGCTGAACGGACGGGGCAAGAGGACGAAGCGCTTCACCTGCTCGTAGTGGGCAAACTGCTGCTGAAGGGTCTCGATACGGGCCTGAAACAGCGACAGAATCTTGGGATGCCTCAACAGGTCGTCCACCGAAGCATAGGGGATGCCCTTGCGGTCGGCGTATGCCTTTACGTAGTCATAGACAGGGACAATCAGGGCGGAAACAAACTTGCGCTGGTCGGCAATGATGGCGATCTGGTCGATGTAGCGGTCGATGCCCAGGCGGGCTTCCAAGGCCTGGGGTGAGATATACTTGCCGTTGGAGGTCTTGAACAGTTCCTTGATGCGGCCCGTCAGATAGAGATGGCCGTCCTGCAGATAGCCCGCATCGCCGGTGTGGAACCAGCCGTCGGGGGTGAAGGCCTCGGAGGTGGAGACGGGCTTCTTGTAGTAACCATCGGTGATGGTCTTGCCCCGTAGCAGGATTTCCTGATTGTCGGCTATCTTCACCTCCAAGCCGGGGATGATGCGCCCCACCGAGCCTATCGAAAAGCCTGTGAGGGGATAGAGGGCCACCGTGGCCGTAGATTCCGTCAGCCCGTATCCCACCATCATGTTCAGCCCCACGGAGTGGGCAAAGACGCAGATTTCGTCGGACACGGCCGCCCCGGCCGTGGGAAAGAAGTTGCCGTTCTCCAGCCCGATGGTCTTCTGCAGCAAGGCGTAGACCGTGCGTTCGTAGAACTTGTATTTCAGGCGCAGCATCAGGGGCGGCACCTTGCCCACGCGGACATAGTCCAGATTGTGCTCGCGCCCCACCTTCAGGGCATCCAGCATCAAGGCACGGCGCAAGGGGCTTTCGTTGGCAATGCGCTCGTGCACGCCCTGGTACACCTTCTCCCAGAAGCGGGGCACGCTGCACATCACCGTGGGACGCACCTCGCGGAGCGACTGCTGCACGTCGGAAGGATACAGATTGACGCACACCAGCACGCCGCGCCGCAGGCAGAAGTAGGTCCACGCCTTCTCGAAGATGTGGGTGAGGGGGAGGAAATTGAGCGACACGTCCCGGTCGGTCAGAATGCTGAGCAACTCGTCGTGCACGCGGAATATCTCATTATAATTGCTATACCTCAGCATCACGCCCTTCGGTTCGCCTGTCGTGCCCGAGGTGTAGAGGATGTTCATCAAGTCATGCTCCTCGACGTGGGCGGTGCGCTGGGCAATCAGCGCCTCGTGCGCCAAGTCGCGGCCCAGGGCCAGGAACTCGTCCCAATAGAGGGAGGTCAGGTCGCGCGGGTCTTTCTTCACCGTGCGGTCGAAGATGATGAGTTGCTGCAAGGATTCGCAGAAGCCGAAGACGGAGAATGCGGCATCATACTGGAACTGCTCGCCCACGAAGAGGAAGCGGATAGCGGCATCGTTCACGATATACTGCACCTGCAACGCCGAACTGGTGGCATAGAGCGGGATGGTGACGGCGCGGTTGGCAAAGGCCGCGAAGTCCGTCGCGAGGCACTCCGGCTTGTTCTGCGAGAAGATGCCCACGTTCTCCAGCTCGTCCACGCCGAGGGCCACCAAGGCATTGGCCGCCAGGCGCACGGTACGTTCAAACTCAGTCCACGTGATCGGGAGCCATTCTCCCCGGGCATAGTCCCTGTACTTCAAGGCCACCCGGTCTCCATACTTTGCCGCCTGCCTGTGCACCAGCACGGCCATTTCCTGTAGTGCCATTGTCATGAGTTTTTGAGGATTAGACGTCACAAAGTTAACCATTTTTTTAGAAAAACAAAGATTACCACCGAAATTTTAACTTCTGGGGGACGAAGTCACATCTTCCTGCCTGCGAGATGGGATCAAAGCCGGGAACAGGTATACAATCAATGGCATTGATTCCACCCAATCATTGGCATTGATTACCCCCAATCAATGGCATTGATTGTACCCAATCATTGGCATTGATTCCTATGCATTATTGGCATTGATTCCATCCCCATCCGCCCACATATCACGCCACACCCGCCAGGAAGCCCCGCCACAGACCGGCTTCGCCGCAAAAAAGGCCGTGCCCTTTGCCATATTCTCCTCCGAAATGCGTACATTTGCGCGCAAAAGCACTGTCAATGGAAAGCCTGATTTATCCGCCCCGCCTCCGCGAGGGCGACCGCGTCATCATCCTCTCCCCGTCCAGCAAGATAGACAAAGCCTTCTTGCGCGGAGCCGTCCGACGACTGCAGTCGTGGGGGCTGGAGCCTGTGCTGGCTCCTCATGCCGGCAGTTCGCACGGCACGTATGCCGGCACCATGGCCCAGCGGCTCAGGGACTTCCAGGAGGCGTTGGACGACCCGCAGGCACGTGCCATCCTTTGCAGCCGCGGGGGCTACGGGGCCGTGCATCTGGTGGACAAGCTGGACTTCACCCGCTTCCGCCAGCAACCCAAGTGGCTCATCGGCTTCAGCGACATCACCGCCCTGCACAACGTCTTCCAACACGAAGGATTCGCCTCGCTCCATGCCCCCATGGCCCGCCACCTCACCGTGGAGCCGGACGACGACCCGGCCATGCTGGCCCTGCGCGGCTTCCTCTTCGGCCACTATCCCGAGGGAAGGCAGGACTTTGGCGTCGCCTGCGAGGCACATCGGCTTAACCACCGGGGCACTGCGCGCGGCATCTTGCGCGGAGGCAACCTCTCCGTGTTCTACGGCCTGCGCGGCACGCCCTGGGACATCCCGGCGGAGGGCACCCTCCTCTTCCTGGAAGATGTGGGCGAACGGCCGCACGCCGTGGAGCGCATGATGTACAACTTGAAGCTGGGCGGCGTGCTGGAGCGGCTCTGCGGCCTCATCATCGGGCAATTCACCGAATATGAGGAGAACCGCTCGCTGGGCAAACCGCTCTACGAGGCCCTGGCCGACGTGCTGAAGCCCTACGATATTCCCGTCTGCTTCGGCTTCCCCGTGGGGCACGTCACGCGCAACATGCCCCTGCCCTGCGGCGCCGAGGCCGTGCTGGAAGTCGGAAAGAAAGAAGTAACCCTAAGTTTTAAATAGACAACAATGAAACGAAACTATCCCTTTGTCGCTGCCCTGTGCCTGATGGTCGTGGCCATCGTGGCGTGCAGCAGCAACCGCAAGCAACCGGCCGCCGATGCCGGTACGACCGAGGAGGAGGAGGCCGCCGCCGTCACCGTGCCCGCCTTCAATGCCGACAGTGCCTACCGTTACGTCAAGGAGCAGGTGGACTTCGGCCCGCGCGTGCCCAACACCGCTGCCCACCGTGCCTGCGGCGACTACCTCATCGGCAAACTCCGGCAGTTCGGCGCCACCGTCCATGTGCAGGAGGCCGACCTCGTGGCCTACGACAACACCATCCTCAAGGCCCGCAACATCATCGGCTCCTTCAACCCCGACAACCGCCGCCGCGTCCTGCTCTGCGCCCACTGGGACAGCCGCCCATACGCCGACTCCGAGCGCAGCAAGAAGAAACAGAAACAGCCCATCCTCGGCGCCAACGACGGTGCCAGCGGCGTGGGCGTCCTGCTGGAGATGGCCCGGCAGATGCAACAACAAGCCCCGGCCATCGGCGTGGACATCATCTTCTTCGACGCCGAGGACTACGGCATCCCCACCTTCTACAAGGGAGCCTACAAGGCCGACACCTGGTGCCTCGGCTCGCAATACTGGGGCCGCGTGCCCCACGTGCAGGGCTACAACGCCCGCTACGGCATCCTGCTGGACATGGTGGGCGGACGGGGCGCCACCTTCTACCGCGAAGGCTTCTCGCAACGCACCGCCCCCACGCAGGTCAAGAAAATCTGGGACACTGCCCAACGCCTGGGCTTCGGCAGCTACTTCCCCCAGGAAGACGGCATGGAGGTGACCGACGACCACGTCTACGTCTACGGCCTGACGCGCATCCCCTGCGTGGACATCATCAACTACAGCCCCAACGGCGACAGCGGCTTCGGGGACTTCTGGCACACGCTGGACGACAACATGGACGTCATCGACCGCGCCACGCTCAATGCCGTGGGGCGGACGGTGATGGAGGTGATATACAACGAGAAATAACTTTTAATGAAGAATGATTTAAATGAAGAATGAAGAATTAAAAATGAAGAATGCCCCTGTTTGCAGGCATTCGTTCTAACGTAATTCTTCATTCATCATTCTTCATTTAATACATTCTTAATTTAATATGACAATAAACGAAGCACAAGACGAAGTAATCGCCGAGTTCAGCGACTTCGACGATTGGATGGACCGCTATCAGCTATTGATAGACCTGGGCAACGAACAAGCCCCTTTGGACGAAAAGTATAAGACGGACCAGAACTTGATAGAAGGTTGCCAGAGCCGCGTATGGCTCCAGGCAGACGAGGTGGACGGCAAGCTGGTGTTCCAGGCCGAAAGCGACGCCTTGATTGTGAAAGGCATCATCGCCCTCCTCATCAAGGTGCTCTCAGGCCACACGCCCGACGAAATCCTCAATGCCGACCTCTACTTCATCGACCGGATCGGCCTGCGCGAACACCTCTCCCCCACCCGCAGCAACGGCCTGCTGTCCATGGTGAAGCAGATGCGGATGTATGCGCTGGCGTTCAAGGCGAAAACGATTTAATGAAGAACGAAGAATGAAGAATGAAGAATTATGCTACAACGGGGCCCGCATGGCACGGCTGATTCTTCATTCTTAATTCTTCATTAAAACCATTCTTCATTTATTTGTGCTCCAGCAAATCCCCCGGCTGGCACTCCAGCACCTGGCAGATGGCTTCCAGGGTGGAGAAGCGTATGGCCTTGGCCTTCCCCGTCTTGAGGATGGAGAGGTTGGCGGGGGTGATGCCTATCCGCTCGGCCAGCTCGTTCAAGGTCATCTTGCGGCGGGCCATCATAATATCCAGATTTACGACGATGGGCATGGATTATGCTTCTTCTCCTTTCTTTAATTAAATGGTTAAGTCCTGTTCCTCCTTAATCTTCACCGCACGGCGCACCATGCTCGCGCAGAAAAACAGCAGGAGGCACAGCAAATAGATGAACATCGCGTCCCCTTCATAGAATGGGGCCGCATGCAGGTCCACGCTGGTCACATGGTCGTCCAGACGATTGCGAATGAACATCAGTATAAAGATGACAGCCCCGCACGTATTCAGAATCTCCGCCGTGCGGCGGCTCAGCAACCGACGACAATCCAGCCGCAGCAGCTGCACGCTGATAATCAGCAGACAACCCAGGTTGCAGGCATACATCCACCCCAGGTATTTGTCGGCGTCAGGTGAGTGCCAATTCGCAGACCATCCAAATACCTGCATCACAATCAGCCCTAACATCACCAGGACAAACAAGAGCAACGACCACATCGCGCCGTAGCGTTGCTGCAAATAATGATAGATTCGTTTCAGTGGTTTCATCGTTTTTCCTCTTTATCTTATTTATACCTTATCTATACCAGTCCGTCGGTATCCTCCCGTAGCTTTGTCCCGATGCGGAAGGCTTCGGCAACAAACAGGAAGCAAGCAGGCAAGATAGCATAGGCCAACAAGGAAAACCACTCGAAGCCCACCCGGTAGTGCTCGAAGTCCAGCTGCATCCGCAAGCCCAGAAAGTCGATGAAGCGAAACACGGCCAGCAATGCCACGCCCGCCAACTGGTAACAACCGAACCGACGCAGCAGCCGTTCGTTGTGGGTTGTGAAGAAATCCCCCTGTTCGATGTTCTTAAAGAAAGTGTTGCTCCACCGATAAGGCCACACAATGAACAGCATACTGAGCATGCCGCATACGGCACCAAACAGACGCATCCCCCACGGCACGGTTTGGAACGAGTCGGTGTGCCAAAAGTGTTTGACTGCTTGTCCGTAGGCCACCTTAATGGCTTCGCCCGTGCGGGTATTGACCAGGGTATCCGGCTCGTACACATCCGGCTTGACGACCAGCGGGATGGAAAGTTCCTGAAGGTCGTTCGGGTTGATGAACTCCAATGTATATCCCACGATATGCGTGGTGTCACGGAAAATGAAAGCCACTTGCAGGCACATCACAACTCCCCAAAGAATATAAATCGGTGTCATTTTTTTCATACGGCTCTCCTTTCGTTATATGGTTAAATCCTGTTCCTCCTTGATATACACAGCCAGTTTGAACAAGCAGCCGATGAAGATGAAGAACACTCCCAGCAGGATGTAAATCATATAGGCCTGATAGATGGCTTTCGCCTCGGGCATCCATAAGTAACACACCTGCTGGACGATGCCGTTTATCTCGACTAAGGTGCCCACTGCGATAATCCCATGGGCGTTTTGGCGCGTAAACACTTGCTTATGCCGGACGCAAGACAACATCCGGAAAATAATGACGCAGCAAACAGCCATGATGCCCAACGTGAACAAGTCCGGCAGACGCTGTAGCCAAGAAACAGATTCCTCACCAATACTAAGGGAGCGTATCAACGCGATAAATACACAACTGGCGCATATCACGGCCAAACACGTCATGATGAAGCTCAACTCTTGCTTCTCCTTTTCTCGTTTGCTTATTGTGGTGTTCATTGTTTTCCTCCTTTTTATATTATATGGTTAAGTCTTGTTCTTCCTTCATCCGCAACCCGATGGCAAACACCTCGCCCACGATGAGGGCACACAGCCCCAGCAGGAGACTGATGCGGTCCACCACGTCGGTCGTGGTCAACTCATAATGCGGGATGGACAGGACGTCGCGCACCGCCTCCACTTCCACCCAGGCAGACAGCCAGGAACAGGCGAAAGCCACGACCAGGAGTACGCCCAGCCGGCGCAGGCGGCGGACGTTGCGCCAACAGAAGATATCCGAGCGGTTGATGGAGATGACCAGGCGAATGAACACCACCAGCGCCCAGATGTTGGCGGCAAGAATGAGCAGCGACAGCAGGTTGCCCACCCACTTGTGGCGGGTCTCGATGCTGACCGTCAGGCTGGCATAGGCTGCAGGGATGTAGCTGTGGGTACGCTCGTTATAGACAGAGTCGGGCAACATCTCGCCATCCGGGTCACTGAGCATCGGAGGCAGGAGCGAGATGTACTTCATGTGCAACATCTCTCCGGCATCTTCGGTCATGGGGCGGCCCTGTTCGCGGGCTTCATGTTCGGCCTTGGCGTAGTTCCACCCTTGGCGCACACCCTCGGCGGCACCTACAACCATGTAGTAGCCCGTCACCACCACCGACCATCCCAGCACGAGCAGGACGATGGCGCACAGCAGGTTCAATCTCTTTTTCATATTCCTTGTTTCATTTCAGATGGTTCAAACGCTTGTCTCGTCTTTTCCCCGGAAGGCGGAAATCCATCCCGCCTCGCCCGTGGCCGGGTATCGGCTCAGTCTCCACAAGGCCAAGAGGAACACTACGGCAGCCCCGCAGAGCACGGCGGTGTGTACGTCTGGCCCCCAAAGCGCGCGCAGGCTATCCACGTCGGGATACCGCAGCGAGAGGCAGGTGGCGAGGCCGTTGTTCAGCACGTGGAACACCACGCAGGGCACTACGCTGCGCGTCCGCCAGTACATCCATCCGAGGAGCAGCCCCAGCACGAAGGCGAAAACCGTCTGCACGGGGTTGAAATGAGCCAGGCCGAAGAGGAAGGCGGAGAGGACGATGGCCACGCCCGGACGGTAGCGGCGCAACAGTTCGCGCGTGATGGCGCCGCGGTAGACCAGTTCCTCTACTATGGGTCCCAAGAGGCTGATGAACAGGATGCCGCCCCAGTTGTCCTGCATCGAATCGAAGGCGTCTCCTATCCAGTCGGGCAGGAAGCTTAGGAAGCCCATCACCCATTCCATGACGATGAACGCGCCGAGCAGCAGCAGGACGGTCCACGTCAGGTAGCCCGCCGAGGTGGGCACGTACTGACGGAAGTCATCCAAGTAACGCTGCTTCCACAAATACCACACGGTGAAGAACATGCCCAGCAGCGAGGCCGGCACCAGTGTTGCCTGTCCGGCCGTCTCGGCGTCCACCGTACCGGTCGTGACAAACTGCCACACTAATATCAGAGGCGTTGCCGCCAGACTGCCCAGGATTTGCAACAGGACAGCTACCAAGAATAGTTTAATGCTCGCTTTCATAGTCAATATTGTATTTGAATCGGATCCGGTTCCTTCCGGTTCAGGCAGGCACCAATATTCCAACCAACAGGCTCAACACCACGGAAAGTGATATGACCAAAAGCGTAATGCTCATCAATGCTTGTTTCATAATTCAGATGTTTTTCTTTGTTTATACACGGTTATTGCATTTTTCTGTCCGCAAAGGAAAGAAGTATTTTTGAGAATATCAAGAAAAACAGAAAATATTTATCGAAAAACGATAAATTTATAGCGAAATTCGATAAAAGACAGTGCTACTACATATCCTCCGGGAGCGCAAGTATTCGCCTTGCCTCCTGTCCGTATCCAATCCTCCAAGCCAAGGACTGCAGTCCTCCCAGTACAAAAACTCGAGTCCTCGGCTGCAAGGACTGTAGTCCTCTGTACCAAGGACTGAGCATGATGAAGCTTGCATGTATTTTTACCCATCAAGCAACAACAAGTATGCGACTTTTCGCCCGACGTCATTCCATAGAGAGGATAACGGGATGAAGAAAAGCCTTATATAAAATCATCCGCTCTCAAAAAATGGCCTTAAAAGCTTCAATCTGGATACTGATAGGGAGAAAAAATATCTTTTTTATAAGAGAATTCGGATATTTTATAGCTTTCTATTAAAAAAAGTCTATATTTGCATCCGTAACATCCCACAGACAGGGCGATGGCCGAAGAATCCTCTTCGGGACAAAGGTTTCAGCAGCCGCAACCACCAGCTTTATCTTTGGGAGACTTTACCTAATTAATACCATTTAAGCTGAATGTAGAAACAGAAAAAGCCCAAAGTGGATATGGATTCGCATATCCCAAAAATGAAAAACTTAGTAGTCATCTTTAAACTTTAAACTTTAAACGAATATGAAAACAAAATTCTATCTTTTAGCCGGATTGTTAACCCTACTTCCTTTCTTATTTTCTTCTTGTGACGATGATGAGGTGCTGATTGATGACATCACCATCGAAACCTCACTACAGTCAGTCAACTTCACCAAAGATGGCGGCCAGCAAAGCATCACCATCACGACCAATGCTACCGACTGGATTGCCACTTCTCCCTTGGAGTCTTCATGGCTGACGCTGACCCAAAACGGCCAGCAACTGGATGTCACAGCTACAGCCAACACGGAAGGCATCGACCGTAAAGGGTATATCCTGATCAATGCAGGAAGCGCAGCCGCAAAAATCAACGTATTGCAAAGTGCTGGCGATGTCATTCTCAACCTGTCCAGCGAGAATGTAGAATTCAATAAAGAAGGCGGAGAAGCACGCGTGGATGTCATCACCAACGAAAGCTACACCGTAGAAGCCGCAGAGACAACAGACTGGTTAACCATCAACTACGTCGAAGGTGCCGACTTTTTCAACATTGCCGCTTTGGCCAATGAAAGCAACGACGCACGTTCTGTCAAGATTTATGTTACCGCAGGCGCAACGACCAAAGAACTGACTGTGACGCAGACCGGTGAAGCCCTCGTGATTCTCCCGCTCTTCGCTGAATCCGGATCGAACACAATCATCGACATCATGAAGTATGAAGAAGGCCGTGGTAATGTGGCAGTAACCTTCCCCGATGGTTTGTTCAATACCGCCTATTATTTCGCCACTCCTAATCCCGACTTCCCGCAAGTGGGCTACGCTGCAGATGTTACCGGCGACTACCAACAGGCTGTCACCGCAACAACCAACATGGAACTGTTGCCTGCCATCCAGGAAGCCTTGACCGCCCTGGGATTTGAGGGGGACGGTGTCAACTATACGCACAGTGTATACCCGTATGCCGTATACGTGGAAGCTGTGGAAGGAAGCGGCATCACGATCAGCTCCACATATTCACCGGTTCAAGACCAGGAATATCCCACATTTGAGACGCTGCCTTTGGTAGACCCGCAAATGGGATGGCTCGCCCTGCCGGAGTTGGATATCCACGGAGCCAAGTTTGAAACCGTCAATGAATGGGAAAACGGACAGGGTGCTACATTCGGTACTGAGATGAGTACTTATCCCGATTTGGGCGACTTCGCTTGGTATGACCTGTCTGCCGAAGAACAGGCTCAAGGTCTCTACGCACGCTCTTACTGGCTCTACTCTACTACGGGCGACAACGCCGTAGCAGCCGATTATCCGTATGTGGATGAAGTAAGTTCCGCACGCGTCATCTGCACAGACTTGAACTTGGTTGCATGGTCGCCTGATGGCAGAAATTACTTCATCACCAACGAGTTCAACACGCTGTTGGCGGAAAGCGGATTCACATTCTATATGAATAATCAAGGCTACGATTTCTACGTCCGCATCAATGACGACTTCACGATGGATGTGCTCTGCTTCGGCTTTGTCAACTTCAGCGATGTCTTGGCTGGCCAGACGGTTATCGACTTCCAGACCTTCAAGAATGTTGCCACCATGGCTTCCAAGGCAGCCATCTTCACGGACAAGGATAAGCTGATCGAAGTAGCCCAGTCCCTTGTTACCCGCTTGCAACAGCACGAACAATCGCAAACGATCACTCGCATCAAATGAATCGATGACTCACTAAGCGAATAAAAACTGTCACACTCTCCATTGCGTCCTTCCTTTCCTGAGAAGCGCAGGAGAGTGTGATATTTTTACTAGGAAATAACCTCTAACCAATTGTTTTATGAAGAGATATATCCCCTATATCCTAGGAGCGGCTTTATTAGCAGGAGGCTGTACAGCAGAGCAACTCGATGATATAGACACCACCTCCAAAGGAACTTTTGTCACGCAAGCCGATGCCTACTTCAAACCTGGCATGGTTTACGTCAAATTACAAAAAGATATACAGGATGAAATTCGCGGAATAGCGACCAAAGGCTCCATATCCCTAAACAATGTACCCTCGCGCTTAGCTACCACACTGAACAGCATTGGCGCAACAGACATCAGACGTCTATTTCCCATAGATCCCCGTTTTGAAGAGCGCAAACGCCGTGAAGGACTGGACTGCTGGTATGTCGTGAGATTTGATGAAAAACAGAACCTTGACCAGACCATCCAGACTCTCAGCAGCAACAGTGATTTTGTCCTTGTAGAGAAAGTGCCCATGGCTACTTTCCCTTCCCAAAAGGCTATCTTACTCCAAACGCCCCTAGCAAATACCCGCAGCGCAGACATGCCATTCAATGATCCGTACTTAAGCGCGCAATGGCATTATCAGAACTTCGGAACCACACCCAATTCCACTGCAGGGGCAGACATCAACTTGTTTGAAGCTTGGAAGCAGACCACAGGCATCCGTAACGTCATCGTGGCCATTGTCGACGGAGGCATTGACTATACCCATGAGGATCTGTCGGAAAACATGTGGATCAACCCCAATGAGATCCCAGGAAACGGTATAGACGATGACGGGAATGGATATATTGATGATATCTACGGATACAACTTCAGTGCTAACCAAGGAGAAATTACATTGGACGATGCCGGACACGGCACACACGTGGCAGGCACAGTAGCCGCACGCAATAATAATGGAATAGGCGTGGCCGGTGTGGCCGGTGGAGATGGTACGGCTGAATCTGGTGCCCGCCTGATGAGCTGCCAGATATTCGAAGACAACAGAGGCGGCGACAGTGAGGCTGCCATCGTGTATGGTGCAGACAATGGAGCCGTTATCAGCCAGAATTCATGGGGTTACGACTACCCGGGTCCCGGAAGTATTCCTGCGGCCACGAAAGCAGCCATAGACTACTTTATCAAGTATGCCGGCTGTGACAACGATGGCAACCAGTTACCCGGATCGCCCATGAAAGGCGGAGTCGTGATTTTCGCAGCAGGCAACGACGATCAAGATTACCATGCTTACCCGAGTGCCTACGAAGAAGTAATATCCGTATCTGCCATGGCACCGGACTGGACCAAAGCGTGGTACACCAACCGGGGCGACTGGGTAGATATCATGGCACCGGGAGGCGATGAATTCTTTGTCAACGGCATGGTTTATAGCACAGTTCCCCCCAGTCTCTATGGAACAGGATACGGCTTCATGCAAGGTACGTCCATGGCCTGCCCTCATGTATCGGGCATTGCTGCGTTGATCGTTTCCAAACTGGGTGGCGAAGGATTCACGAACGAAGAACTCAAACAACGAATTTTAGGCTCACTGCGCCCGGAAAACATCGACTTGCACAATCCTGCATATACAGGAAGATTGGGCATTGGGTATATTGATGCGGCACTCACATTCGCAGAAAATCAGAATTTCCCACCTGCCAACGTGGCCAACATTGAGGCCGAGGCACAATACACCAGCATGACACTCAGCTGGAAAGCCGTGGAAGACCAAGATGACGGAACAGCAGTCAAATACTACCTCTATTTCTCGGACCAACCATTGACCGCTGACAACTATCGGGATATCACCCCGTACACCATCAATGCGTATGGCTATAAACCGGGCGAAACCATCACATATCAAGTAGGGAGACTGAAAGAAAACACGCAATATCATGCAGCAATCATTGCGACAGATCGGTGGGGACTGGAGTCCGAGCTTATCGTGAAAGACTTCCAGACGCTGAAAAACGATCCACCTGTAATATCGGGATTGCCCGAAAGCACCATACGTATCAGCGGATTGGAGAGGCAGGAATTCACAGTCTCCTTGTCTGACCCCAACGGCCATACCCTGAGCTATGAGCTGCAAGGAGAAACAAGGGGAGTTTCCGCTACCCGCGAAGATGACCAGTTGCACTTCACTATCCGGGCTGTGGCTCCACTGGGAGAATATCAGCTTGAGCTTGTCGTAACCGATGAGCTAGGAGCCTCGACTTCTGCTGCCATCCCTTTTGAAATCTATGAATATCAGATACCTTCCATCTTAAATCCTATTCAGGATATGCTCATAGGACAAAACGAACCGACACACCAGGTTGACCTGAGCCAATACTTCAGTGGGACAGACCTGACCTATACGGCACAGTCGTCTAACGAAAGTATTGCCATAGTCCAGATAGAAGGCAATTCCCTAATCATCACTGCCCAAGGAGATGGTGAAGCTTCTATCACGGTAAACGCTTCGGATGGCCGGGAGACCATTCAGGACAGCTTTCAAATACGAATCGTGGAGAATACCGATGCCTTGGTTTACCAGATTTATCCCATCCCAGTCACAACCAAGCTGAATATCCTGTTGAATCCTGCAATCACGCGCATTCAAGTGTCCATCCGCACCGTGATGGGAGAGGAAGTAATCAGCAAAGCATACAACGTAGCACGGCTTCAACCCGTGGCTGTAGATGTAAGGCGACTCACCGCTGGAGTCTATACGTTAGTGATAGAAACTAGCCGTGGGCAGATAAAGAAGACGTTCGTTAAACAATAAGAAGAAATTTCAATTATGAAAATGAAGACTATACTGATGGGTATCTTACTGGCAGTGCCCCTATTGGCCAACGGACAAAGCAGCCGTTCATTACCTATCTTGGAAATCAATCCCGACGCACGCACCGCTGCCATGGGAGGCAACCAATATGGCGAAGCAGCTACCATGGGGCTCTATGCGAACCCTACCACCCTGCTTTATAAGGATAAGAAATGGGCAGTCTCGGCAGCCACGCAAATTTTTCCTTCGGCTGATGATGACATCGGACGACTTATGTTCTATGGCGTATCGGCAGGACGCCGCTTTGGGAATCACGGAGTACAAGTAGGATTCCGGTATTTGGGCGGTTACAACATCCCTCTGGATAACAATCAGGAACTGAAACCGGGAGACTGGACGCTGGATGCGAACTATTCATACCGCTTTTGGGATCATTTTTCGGCCACAGTAGGCGTTTCCTACATCCACAGCAAGGTCGTGGAAGAGGCCAGCACTGTAGCCTTCAATGCTGGAATCTATTATCGAAACCAATTTGAAGGAGGTATTGACGGGAATTATGTAGTGGGCATCAATGCGGCTGCATTAGGTCCCGAACTGGATTATGGCCCTCAGTACCTGGATGCAAAGTTACCGGCCAACTATGGCGGAGGTGGTGAAGTCGGATTGAAATTCAGTGAACAACATCGCTTAAATCTCTCGTTGGCAGCCCAATATTACTGCTACCCCCAGAATGCAGCCATGTTTACCGGCAATGTCGGCGCAGAATATACCTTGTTTGATTTGATTTCCATACGAGGCGGTTACACGTATGCCGAACATGATTATAGCCGCTACAGTGTCGGAGCAGGAATCGCATTCCAACAGTTCAGCGTCAATGCAGCCCACATACGCGGCTTGGGAGACAATGAAGTAACGCAGACCTTGATTTCCTTAGGATTCATGTTCTGATTATCTTCGCTATACATTGCACATAAAAAATGTGGATGATGCATCCATTGGCCAGGAGCATCATCCACGTTTTTTCTTGCGAGACTAACTCATTCCCTGCTTAGATATCCTTCTCCTTGATCAGGTACTCCGCAATCTGCACGGCATTCAGCGCCGCACCTTTCTTGATCTGGTCGCCCACAATCCAAAACGTCAAACCGTTGTCGTTGGCCAGGTCCTTGCGGATGCGGCCTACGTAGACGGGATCTTTGCCGGCCAGAAAGAGGGGCATGGGATATTCCTTCTCGGCGGGGTTGTCCATCAGGACCAGACCTTCACCCTTGGCAAAAGCTTCACGGGCTTCTTCCACAGATATGGGACGCTCGGTCTCCACCCAGATGCTCTCCGAGTGTGAGCGCAGGGCAGGCACACGAACACAGGTGGCACTGACGCGGACATCGCTGTGCATGATTTTGCGCGTCTCGTTGTACATCTTCATCTCCTCCTTGGTATAGCCGTTGTCCGTGAAGACGTCAATCTGCGGGATGAGGTTGAAAGCCAACTGGTAGGCGAACTTCTCCACCGTGACAGGCTCACCGGCCAACACTTGGCGATATTGCTCGTACAGCTCCTGCATGGCAGCGGCACCAGCACCGCTGGCGGCCTGGTAGGTGGAGACGTGCACCACCTTGATATGGCTCAGTTGCTCAATGGCTTTCAAGGCCACTACCATTTGGATGGTGGTGCAGTTGGGGTTGGCGATGATGCCGCGCGGGCGATCCTTGGCGTCGGCAGCATTGACTTCGGGTACCACGAGGGGCACATCGTCATCCATACGGAAAGCACTGGAGTTGTCTATCATCACCGCGCCATATTTCGTAATGGTCTCTGCAAATTCTTTGGAGGTGCCTGCACCGGCCGACGTGAAGGCGATGTCCACGCCCTTGAAGTCATCATTGTGTTGCAGGAGTTTCACCTCGATTTCTTTGCCCCGGAAGGTGTACTTCGTCCCGGCACTGCGTTTGGATCCGAACAATACCAGTTCGTCCAACGGAAAATTCCTTTCATCGAGCACGCGCAGGAACTCTTGTCCCACGGCTCCGCTTGCTCCCACAATCGCTACTTTCATTGTCTTTTTGCTTTTAAGATGTTTGATAATACGGATATAATGTATGTCTAAGTCTCTTTTCGGGCGCAAATTTACAATAAAATGCACGAAGACGGCTTCTCCAAGTGAAAAGTTTTTCGTTATTTTGCACACTGAAACCTAATCTCCCGTGCCCATGGACTTGTTCCACTTCAATTTGCAACTGCCCATCACAGATCCTACCTGGATATTTCTCCTGGTATTGCTCATCATCCTGTTCGCCCCTATTCTGCTGAACAAGCTGCGCATCCCGCACATCATCGGCATGATCCTGGCCGGACTGGTCATCGGCGAACACGGACTGAACATCCTGGCGCGGGACAGCAGTTTCGAGTTGTTCGGCAAGGTGGGCGTTTACTACATCATGTTCCTGGCTGGCTTGGAAATGAACATGTCCGACTTCAAGAAGAACCGCGGCAAGGCGATCACGCTGGGTTTGCTGGCCTTCATCATTCCCATCGGCATCGGCATGGTGACCAACATGTGGCTGTTGAAGTACAGCCTGCTGACATCCATCCTGCTGGCCAGCATGTATGCGTCGCACACGCTGGTGGCTTATCCCATAGTCATCCGCTACGGCATCTCGCGCCATCGCAGCGTCAGCATCGCCGTAGGAGGCACTGCGGTGACAGACACGCTGACCCTGCTGGTGTTGGCAGTCATCAGCGGACTGTTCAAGGGTGAGGGGGGTGGCCTGTTCTGGCTATGGTTAGTGGTAAAAGTCGTGGTATTAGGAACACTCATCATGCAACTCTTCCCCCGCATCGGGCGATGGTTCTTCCGGCGGTATGACGATAACGTGATGCAATTCATCTTCGTACTGGCCATGGTGTTCCTCGGTGCGGGACTGATGGAGTTCATCGGTATGGAAGGCATTCTGGGCGCATTCCTCGTGGGCTTGGTGCTGAACCGCCTCATCCCGCACGTATCCCCCCTGATGAGCCACCTGGAATTCGTGGGCAACGCCTTGTTCATCCCCTACTTCCTGATCGGCGTGGGCATGTTGATAGACATCCACGTCATCTTCGGCGGAGGCGATGCGCTGAAGGTAGCCGGCGTGATGATTGTCGTAGCCTTGGCGGGCAAATGGGTAGCCTCGTGGCTGACGCAGAAGTTATACCGTATGTCGGCCGTGGAACGCGAGCTGATGTTCGGCTTGAGCAACGCACAGGCAGCAGCCACGCTGGCGGCGGTACTGGTGGGCTACAACCTGATACAGCCCAACGGTGAACGCCTGCTGAACGAGGATGTACTGAACGGCACGGTACTACTGATCCTGGTGACCTGCGTAGTCAGTTCCTTCATCACCGAACGGGCGGCACGGCGCGTAGCCATGGACGAGGCACACCCGGAAGAAGGCGATGCCGCACGCGTGCCGGAGAAAATCCTGATTCCCGTGGCCAATCCCGCCACACTGGACTATTTGATAAGCCTCTCCCTCATCATCCGTGACCCCAAACAGAAAGACAATCTGGTGGCGTTAAGCGTCATCAATGACCATACCGAGACCGACCGGCTAGAATTGCAAGGCAAACGCCAACTGGAGCGGGCGGCCAAAATCGCCGCCTCGGCGGGCATTAACCTGCAGTGCATCAGCCGCTACGACCTGAACATCGCGGCGGGTATCATACACACGGCACGCGAATATGACATTACCGACCTCATCATCGGCCTGCACTATAAGGTGAACCTGATGGACTCCTACTTCGGCAAGCTGACCGAAAGCCTGCTGAAAGGACTGCACCGCGAAGTGATGGTGGCGCGCTTCCTGATGCCACTCAACACCCTGCGCCGCATCGTCATCGCCGTACCACCCAAGGCGGAATATGAAGCAGGCTTCCAGAAGTGGGTAGAACATTTCTGCCGCATGGGTGCCACGCTAAACTGTCGCGTACACTTCTTTGCCAACGAACAGACCACCCGCTTGCTACAGGCCTTGGTACGCAAGAAGCATAGCGACACGATGGCCGAATACTCGCTCCTGGACGACTGGGACGACCTGCTGCTGCTGACGGGGCAGGTCAACTACGACCATCTGCTGGTGGTCATCAGCGCTCGCCGCGGCTCCATCTCCTACGACAGTTCGTTTGAACGCCTGCCGGGACAGCTGGGCAAATACTTCAGCAACAACAGCCTCATCGTGCTCTACCCCGATCAGATCGGCGAACCCCAAGAAGCCATCTCCTTTGCCAACCCACAGGGCAACAACGAAAGCCAACACTACGAGAAAGTGGGCCGCTGGTTCTATAAATGGTTCAAAAAAGACAACTGAAATGACTGAAGACTGGCAACAACGTACCCGCCTCTTGCTGGGTGAAGAAAAGACAGAACGCCTCTGCCGGGCACATGTGCTGGTAGTGGGCTTGGGTGGTGTAGGCGCCTACGCCGCCGAGATGCTGTGCCGTGCCGGAGTAGGCCGACTGACCCTGGTAGACGCCGACACCGTGCAGCCCACCAACCTCAACCGCCAACTACCTGCCCTGCACTCCACACTGGGGCAACCCAAGGCCGAGGTATTGGCCGCCCGCTTCCGCGACATCAACCCGGAGGTGGAGCTGGACGTGCATCCCGTATTCCTGAAGGATGACGACATTCCCGCCTTACTGGACGCTGCGACATACGACTTTGTGGTAGATGCCATCGACACCTTGGCACCCAAATGCCACCTGATTGCCGAGAGTCTGCGCCGCCGCCTCAAGATTGTATGCAGCATGGGCGCAGGTGCCAAGAGCGACATCACACAAATCCGCTTCGCCGACCTGTGGGACACGTACCACTGCGGCCTGAGCAAAGCGGTACGCAAACGACTACAGAAGATGGGTGTGCGCCACAAGATACCCGTGGTATTCAGCGCCGAGCAAGCAGACCAGCGGGCAGTGATGCTGACCGACGATGAGCAGAACAAGAAGTCCACATGCGGTACCGTGAGCTACATGCCGGCCGTCTTTGGCTGCTACCTGGCAGAGTATGTAATCAAAAGAATCTGAAACGTAGAGAAGAAGACAAGATGATACAACTGCAAGATATAACCAAGAGTTTTGGCTCCCTGCAAGTCCTGCGGGGCATCAGCCTGGAGGTAGCACGGGGCGAAGTGGTGAGCATCGTCGGCCCCAGCGGCGCAGGCAAGACCACTCTGCTGCAAATCATGGGCACATTGGATCGTCCAGATACTGGCACAGTCCTCATTGATGGGACACCCGTGCAACGGATGAAAGAGCGCGAATTGTCCGCCTTCCGCAACCGCCACATCGGCTTTGTGTTTCAGTTCCATCAGCTCTTGCCGGAATTCACGGCACTGGAAAACGTGATGATCCCCGCCCTCATCGCCGGGCACGGGACACAAGAAGCACGCAAGGATGCCACGGACATGCTCGCCCTCTTGGGACTGGCCGGACGCGCCGCCCACAAGCCCAACGAGTTGTCCGGCGGCGAGAAGCAGCGCGTGGCGGTGGCCAGGGCACTAATAAACCACCCGTCGGTTGTTTTGGCCGACGAACCATCAGGCAGCCTGGACACGCGCCACAAGGAGGAGCTTCACCAATTGTTCTTCGACCTGCGCCGCGAACTGGGGCAGACATTCGTCATCGTCACGCACGACGAAGGGCTGGCGCGGTTGACGGATCGTACAATACGGCTGGTGGACGGGGTTATTGATGGATATGCTTGATGAACAACTCTTTCAAAAGTGTATCGTCCACAGAAGTCCCCGTTTTCTTCATCTCATCGCTCAGCATACGAACATAAGTATCGGGATGGATCTCCACCACAATATAGTTCGTATATTGCCCACTGGCCTCATCATTGGCCCATTGGTCGCAAACAATTCTAGCGTCTTTGACCACTTTGTTGCTCGTCGTAATAGTTTTCTGCAACAAGAGTTCCCGAGATGCACCTTGTCGACCTTCGGACAATATGGTGCTATATTCTTCGACCATGGATCCTACCGTCTTTTCCAACATGCCGGCCAAGTCCGCGTATGCCATAGTCAATGCTTTCTTCCGTGCCGTCGTTTCGGAGTCGGAACGTCCCATGGCCCAAGCCCTCAGGATAGTATCTGATTGAGCCAAATCGGAACAGGGCTGAATATACGTGTCCACTGGTGATTTCTTCACCAGGTCTTTGGACGATTTGCACGATGCGGCAAAGAGCAGGACCGACAAGAGTACTGTCAGCGAATAAAAACCTTGTTTCATGATGTTCAATGTATGTTTTAAAAGCCCTCCCCACCTCCCCTAAAGAGGAGGAATTCAGAGCATCTGATTAACTATAAATGTAATTTAGACCAACCTCCTCTCCCTCATTATGGAAGAGAGAGACTGCTATAATACCAAGCCTTTAATTTGCTTGGGCAATTCACGTTTCACCCGCTTCATCAACTCCCGGACACACATCATTTCCGTCTGTTCCGGGCTCTTGCTGGCAGGCGAGAGTACACGAAGCCGGTCTACCACATAGTTCAGCAAGAGTACCGAGCTTTCGTTGTCGTATATTTTAAGCACAAGCCCGCACAGGCATTCGTTGAGGTCATACAAGTCACCGGCAACCACTCCCCCCAGCTCCAACGTCGTGGACAGGTCGATAAAAAGCGTGGCGTTGTCCGGATCTTCCGTCAAGGTGAAATGCTGATTAGCCAGTAAGGCGGTTATCTGCTTCTCACAGGAAGTCAAGTCGCTGTTGCTCACGTTAAGGTAGGCCGTCACTTGCTGCGGGGCAATAGTGATGGTCACCTTGGCAGAAGGCCACGACTGGCTTTTAATCAACTGCCGATAGGAAGCAGGCAGGTCGGTAATGAAGGAGTCATCGATGGATATCCGTATTTCTTGCACTGGTACCTTTGAGGTGATATTAGTCACATAGAACTCAGAAGTACCGTTATAGTCTGTTGCCACTGGCGGAGTAATCTGGCCGGCACCAACTACGAACTCGGCTTTCAGCTTGACATTTTGTATAACCGTCCCATCCTTGGATAAGCAGCCGGCAATGGGCGTCTTTATGGGTTTGAATGCCTCGCCTTCCACATTCAGCTGGTTTACCGTGATTGTAAGTCCGTCGAATGCTCGTATATAGGCATTATACAATTCGACAGGAACGTCAAAGCGGTTCCCGTCCACCGTGGTGGACAAATCCAGGAACAACCATGGCGCAACAGCTTCCAAACCCTTCCCGAGCAACTGGACTGCCGTAACCAAGCTGTTGGCAGTCAAAGCCTGTTGGGCTTTATTGTAGTAGTCTAATCCTGTACTGATCGCCGCATATTTGTGTTTCTGAATGCTGTGTTCATAGGCGGCTTTGTCCAACGAATAGTATACATAGTAATTACGATCATCCTGATAACTATCCACCAACTTTTGCCCTTCCAAATAAGACACCACAGAACTTTTTATTTTGTCCTCGAAAAGCTCTTTGGATCTGCCATCTATATCCACCGTGCGCATGAAAGCGCTCGATTCTATCCGCGTGGCAATCTGCATAGCTATATCATTCAGCGCATTTTGAGTAGCCTTCTGGATATAGTCGGGATCTTCCAAAACGGCGAAACCAATGCCAACATAAGCATCAGACTCAACCGGATGCGACATGACCCATGCCGGTTGCTGGGCAAACACTGTAAGACTGCCCAGCAACCACAAATTAATAGCTAAAATCAACTTTCTCATAAGACGAAGAGCTATTAAAATACCGTAAACAGGATATTGTTTCCATCAATCCGGCTGGAACAGTCAATTCCTATTTCTTCCTTAAGATAGGATTCCAACAAGAATGCAAACTGTGCCGCATCCATGGCTAGACCATCCACATCCGTAGGAGGCATGGTCACGGAATCGAAGATGATGCTTTCGGCCATGACACCTTTCAAGTGATACTGCCCCTTATAGCAGTTCTTTCTCACCCATTGCCTTACAATGTTGGACAAAGAATAGTTGTTCGGGCCAGCCGGATCGTTGAAGGTCGTTGCGGAACTGCCGTCGATAGCAAATTGCAGGACAACACGGGTACCGTTGGAACCCTTCGTCCCCTTGCCAGAACCGTCCCAATGGGAACAGATATCGTCAAGAAACGGCTGCAGATGATCCTGAACGGCATACTTGGCCAATAAGTCGCTACCCGCGTTGGGATACCTCTTGGTAAACCCATCTTTACTGGCCAGCAAAGCACCCGTTGATGTCTCATAAGCCCGTAACACCAAGGACACGCGGGTTCCCTGAAGGTTATTGTCCTTTATCATATCCACTTCCACATAGACGTCAGCTCCCGATGATTGCAACAGCTGCTTGTCATTGGAGTCTGCCGCATTGCTGTTATTCTCATAGGCTACACGCTTCTGGGTTGAGCGGATCACGGCTGCCAAGTCATAGGTAGTGACATTTCTTGAACGGAAACCGTCCTGCACATTAGCGACTGCCACACGACGGTCAAAATCGTTCTCTAAAATGGCCGCATAGTTCTCGCCAGTTTTCCTATAGGGCACTACTATAATCGTCGGCATCAGAGGGCCTCCTTCTTCACCGAAAACCGGAGCTTCACTTTCCATCAGTCCCGATTCGGTCAGAAATTTCTTCAGGAGTTTGATGCTCACGGTGATGGTACATACGGCCCGATGCTTTCTGTTCACCTTACGGGTCTCGTCCGCGCCTTCCGTGTCAAGGATGTACGATTCATACCTTTGGGATTCATCAAAGAAAGGCTGAGTATAGTTCTTGATGTCATTCGTAATCAAAGGCTGAGTATCATTGAAACCAATAACCCCTTTGTAGAACAAAGCATAAAAGAGACGACGTTTCGCGTCTTTGGCCACCTCAGACTTTTTTGATGCTTCACCCTCGGAGGTGAACACGGCAATGTTCTCATCACCGGATACACATTTGACCTTCTGCCAATCGCTGCCCAACTGAGCGTATGCGAGGAAGTGGCAGAAAAGCAGAATGCTTAGAAAAATGCTTATTCGTCTCATAATCAAAATAAGCCAGAGAAATCAATAAAGCGTCCTGAAGTGCACCGTGAACTTATCACCACAGGATTGGCTGTTGCTTCATTCGTTGTCTTATCCATCGTATATTGCTTGATAGCTTGCAGAATCTCCTTTCCGTGTCTCATTACAGAACATTCTGACAGGTCGTCGGCCAGCACACTTTCAACCTTGATTACACCAACATCTTTATATACAGTACGACCCGCAACATTTTTCGATGTCTTTACATCAAAATACATCCCTGCTTCCACGCCGTGAATTGCGCCCAAGTTGATATAACAGGTTTTTAATTTGCCTTTCTTCTCTGTATAATCCTGATCTATCAGAATGCCATTCAGCGGGCACACAGCCTCTACCAAGGCACAACTTACGCCGGCTTTTTTCAAAGCTTCTGTCCTTGCCTCCGCTTCTGTATCAGATGAACTTGATGATGCTTCATAATTATTGCTGTATGCCACAGTCCCGTCCTCCGTGGAGACCACTTTGACAGTATAGGTCAACTTACCATCAAACGTAATCTTTCCTTTGGAATCTTTTTCGCGTTTGGTTTCCAACTTGGTAAGGTTACCTTCCAAAATATAATCAGCACCCAGCTGCTTCATTTGGCCGCTGCGGGCAAGTTCATCAGCCAATGCAGCTTCCTTCAACCGGCGTTTGGTCTCTTCATCAATGGATGCCTCTGTTTCCACATCGACGACCCTCAGTCTCTCATATCCTGACAAAGAAGACAGTACGGCATTTCTGACTACTTCGCAGTCGCCATCACTGAACCCTGAAGATTTATCAAAATAGTTGACCACAATAACAGGCTTTCTGTAATTACTCTCCTGTGCGTTAACAAACAATGTGAATAACATCAAGAACAATACGTTCAGACCAATTCTCTTCATAACAACGTGATTCATAATCAATAAATATTTAGTGTGAATAAAATCTTAATTTACATGGAAAACTACAACTTTGCTTTGGCGGCTTCACTTCCCATCTTGGCTGCTGCCTTATAATATTTCCGAGCCATCATGGCATTAGTCGCCACATTGCCGCACCCTTGCTCGTAAATGACACCCAACATATAGTTCGACTCGGCACTACCTGAAGACTTAAAATATTGGATAGCTTCCAATCCTTCTTTGGACTGGTAAGCTTTCATTCCTTTTTCGTAGTTGGAATCTACCACTTTCTCTGCCGCTGGAGTTGGTGTTTTCGGGCTTACTGGGATTGACCTGCTAGCCTTGGGAGCAGCCTCATCAATGCCGGATGCCGATCCGGCAACAGAGGGTTCTGCCGAACGGTTTTCTGCGGCTTCTTCCACCTGCTCTTTAAAGGCATCCTCCTTTTGAGGAGAAACTGTTCCTCCCGGCGTTTTCAAAGCAAAATACAAGCCTATGACAATGACTAGCCCGACACACACCGCAATGATTTTCATCTTACTGCCATTGGAGTTTCCTCCCCCGTCTGGAGCTTTGCCACCCAGATTGCTGGCTGCCCCAGATTTCGCACCGAAGCCTTTCGAACTATTCAGATTCGGAACTGTATGCGGCATCGAGTTGGCCTGCTTGGGTTGAGCCGGATTAAAACCAGGTATGTCCGGCCCAGGATTTGGCATTTGTGGACCTGCTTGACCGGTGTTCTGGTAAATGATATTATAGGTGACATTATTCGTATTGGAGTTGACCACCTTCTGCGAATTGTCCACATTTGAAGTGCTGACACTATTTGTCGTATTGGCCTCCACATGCGTATGGGTATTCTCGGTCATGGACTGCGCCTCAATCTTACGCCCCATGATATCCCCCACCACATTACTCCTGCTGCCTATCTGGATACCATCCATGGACGATTCTGGCTCTCCCATTACAGCTTGTGCCTTTCCCAAAGCCTCACTTTTACGGGTTTGCGAGGCACCTTCGTCCACAAGAATTTCTCCGCAGTTGGGACATGATTTCATATCCGGAGTGACCGGTTCTCCACACGACGGACAAAATTTGTTTGTATTCATTTCCTTTTTCTTTTAAAATTGTTACTCTTCTTCTTTCTCAATATGAGTACCGGATTGTTTTTTACCGGCTTGGTTTTCTTCACCTCTATCACTTGCCCCATCCTCACTCTCATCTTCCGGATGAAAAGCCAGATCTGATGGAAACGAGGGCAGGCCTGGCACAGGGATGAGCTTCCCATCGGAAAGCTCGACAGAAACCACGCATATAAATCCTGTATCCTCCAATTCACCCCTGATCTCAACTTCCTGCTGATCAAACGGCTTGAAAAAGCTGTCATTGATCTCAAAGGCTCCTTTTCGGTATAATCTATATGATATTCCGGCCGAAGTAATCAGAGAAACTACAAAGCCTTCTGATTTTGAACCCTGGCCAGCCAACCTGTATTCAATATGACCTTTATAGGTATCCATTCGTTTTTCTATTTAGCAATAGCATGACCCTTAAACTTGTTCACCGCACTCCGGGCATACCTTGGTGCCTTTGCTCAATGAAGCACCACACCCCGGGCAAAATATTTTTTCATTTTCCACCAGATCTTGCTTTGCACTCAGACTCTCAGAAGTCTTTGAAACTACTGGAGATACAGATGATTCTGGCAAAGTTGGCGGTACGGGCGAGACTGACTGTTCTTGCTGCAAAGGTCGGCTGACAGGTCTGCTGGGGGTAGTCCCCTGTCTTGTGGTATAGTCCAAAGACTGACTATAAGCATTGTCCGCCCTCTGTTGCTGGTAGAATGTCTGTTGTGCTTGCAAATTCGTTTGATTGGCCTGATTGTCCAACATACGGTTCATCAACTGATACATCATCTCTTGATTTCGGTGTTGCTCTTCACTCAGCCGTTCGCCGACCGCCCTTTCCACATCTGCATTACTACGGGCAGTATATGAACGGGCGAATTCCAAAGCCACATCTCCACCACTCATGGCCAGTATTTGTTCAGGCGTCAGGTTGCTTTGGATATTGGCCAAATTCTCTTTGTGCGCAAATTGTTGCGCCTGCATGTTGGCCTGATGCCTCCGCTCGTTTTCCCTGCCTGTCTCCTGAGCTTGCAGGATTTGCATCAGCCTTTCCTGCTGTTGCTTGTCTTCCTCCATCTCCAATTCGTGTTCGCGTTTCCGCTGTTCGAATTGCAGATCGGCATCCCGCTGCCGCTGTTGGTAATCAAAATCGGCATCCCGCTGCCTGTTTGCTGCCGTTTGATCCTCAAGCATTTGCCGAATGTGAAGTTCCGTCTTGGCTTTTTCCACCATCATATCATTCGCTCCTTGCATACGCAATCGCTCGAACTCAATACTGTCTTTGAGTTGCGACAGCCGCAGAGCCATGCCGCGCTGATAGGCATGCTGCTCGCTCAACGCCCTGATTTCTGCCAAGTCATCCTCACGGAGCAGTCTGGTCCTTTCAATCTCGGCAAGGGCAGCTTCCCGTTCATCGGCGGTACGTGCTTCGCGGAGCAAACGCTCGTTTTCAAGCAACAGGACAAACTTGTCCATTTCGTCCGCAGTCAGCAACCGGTCCCTATTGATTTCATTGAGTCTCTGCTGTAATTCCACAGCTGTGCGCGCCGTATGTACCAGTTGACTGTTGTTCACATCGGCAAGACGGTTCTTAAAGTCGTTCGTGCGACGCAGATAATCCAATTCCTGTTCAGAAAGGTACAGCTCGTGGCTGAGTTCATTGAACCGCTGTATATCCTCATTGTCTGCCGAGATCTCTACGATACGCACAATCTCCAATCCCCAGAATGCGTCCTCGGCCGCCTCGTTCAACCGTTCTTTAATCACCGGAAACAGTTCGCCAGGTATCCGATTGGAGGTCACCGATTGATCGTACAGAACTTCCTGAATGGTGGTCCTCATCGTGTCGGCAATTTCATGAATCAATGCTGCCGTATTCAAGGATTGATTGTCCACCAGATAATGCAGGATGAATTCTTCCTGCTTTTTTATCCGGAAATAGGCATTCACACCTACATTCAGATCATGATGCAGAGTATGGATGAGCATCGGCTTGAAGTCCTTGTAATCGTCCAAATGCTCCCGCTTAGCCCCTACAAGCATAGGAAAAGCTCTATTCAGTAGAATGACAACCGAGAAAGAAGCACCGGCTTTGGCTTGCGCAAAGATCTCACGCTGCTGTCGGGCGTACATCTCAATCCTCTCATCCTGTTCGGATTTGCCCTCCAATTGTTTCCGTCGGCTCTTGAACAAATCGATTATGACTTGCCACGCATTATTGATAGATGCCATCACCCTCTCACCAAACGTGGCCTGTCTAGCCTGAAAAGCATAAGAGCCGCCGCTGATCGTGGCTATCGTTGCCCCATTGGCCCGGATAAAGGCCGTCGTGCCCTCGGCGATGATAATGCCTTCAACCTGCTGATAGTTGGCCATCTCTTGCTCGGTAATGACACGTGCCACCTGGCCGGGCATGATATTCCAAAGCATACGTTGGTTGGTCACGACCAGATCCTCTCTGTCATCCTTACCTGCGTGCCGACCTTCAACCGACTGATTCTGAAGCTGCGTTATTCCCTGTATATTTTCGGAAACCCGACTTCCACACTTTACACAAAACTTGGCACCAGGCTTTAACGGAGCACCACATTTAGAACAATTCATCTGTCGTTATTTTTAGATTAAACATTATTTAGTTACTCTGACGCTTTTTATTTCCCCATTCAGGTCGGAAGAGACACTAAGCTGATTGTAAAAACCGTCCGGTACCTTGCCAGACTCATCCAGATTATACAACATCTCATAACCTTTTTGCCCGCCCAAGGACGTTGTCCGGCTCATGCGAACAGGCTTTCTGGGGCTGATCCCCCATTGCTTGTAGAGCTGCTCATTGATTCTCGACTGGATTTCTGCGAGATTGGCATCTACCTGCGCCCGCACTTGCGCCAGCAAAGACATCGGCTTCGCATCTTCCCCTACTGCAATGGGGACATTTTCCAACCTACCGGAAGCCGTTGCCGAACCGAACAAGGCACCGATACGAGACCCTACAGCTGCCATCGAAGCCGTACCCATCTTACGGTTCACGATGCCCAGCGTCGGGTCGCCGAACAGGTTGAACTCCACCAGCGTAGTCGATTCCACCGGCCCGACCTCCGCCATCTCGCACAGTCGGCTTCGGGCTTCAAACAATGCGACGCCTGCAGGCATGCCATCCAGCATGTGGTTCACGAATTCTCCGGTAATAACGTCCGCATTGCTCAAGCGGACAGGACTGCCGGGATCATGCGGGTCTGCCTGCCCGTACGCCACACGAGATGCCCCCACGTAGAGCAACGTATTTGCGGACATAGCGGACAGGAGCATGCTATGCGCCTTGTCGAAACCAATGAAGCGGGCACCATAGCAAGCCTCGGAAACTATCACATTCGGATGACTGCACGTAGCAATCACTTCCGGAAAGATGGCAACCCTCCAGTCTGTAGGATCCTTCAAGGATTGACCCAGGAAATAGGAGGTTTCCCGGGCTGCACCTCCATGGAGATTGAAGAAAAGCAATTGCGCGTTGGGATTGAACACCCGGCCTATCACTTGATGATCCACTTCAGGCGTCAAAAACAACGAGCCATACAATATCTCTTTTGGCAAGGAATTATAGCGTGGGAACAACTGCTCCCGGCTTATCCGGCCGGTCACTTGGGCGGTTACTTTCATCCAATGGGGATCACATTGCCCATATCCTGCATCGACCTCAATCACCCGATTGTCCACATCGCGTTGCAGGTAGTCAGCAAGATCCTGGAATACGGCATCTGTCGCCAGCGGCAACCGGCCGATATAGAACAACGCCTTCTGAAAGAACAACTGCCCGGAACAGATTGCTTCATCCATCTGGGCACCATACGGATAGGCATACAACAAGTCTGTATCTATAGTCTTCTCTGCATCCCCAGCTTGGTCGCCCAAATAATGGGGAATGGCAGGCATGGGGATGATGTCATCACCACCCAGAATGAACAGGAACGTGGACGGTTCTTCCCCTCTTTCCGCTTCTTCATCGTGAATTTGTTTGAGCACATCGGCGTACTCATGCCAAGGCGCATCCTGAGCGAGACTTTTACTCCGGTTAAAAAGACCTTTGGATGCGACTGCTCCAGCATTTGCCAACTGGTAAAAGACACCTTGCTCCGCCTTTTGTTGCATAAAGGAGGTCAACAGGTGGATGATCTCCTGCGGGTCGACCGAGAGCTTGCGAGCCAGTCTGGGGATGTGGGTAAACAAGATACCCTTTAATGCCGGGCTCTCCATATCGTCAGCAGGCTCATGTTCCACCCGCATTCCACATTCCGGACAGAAAGCCATGTCAGCGTCTAATCGGCTACCACATTCAGGACAAAACATAGGCATCAAATTTTAAGGATTATGCTATTTCTTAATATATTTCTCTCTCCGTTTGGTCACCCCCTTCACATAATTGCGGGCTTCGGCTGTGTTCAAATGATGAGTCAGGTGCCGATAAAGCTGGCGATAACTAAACTTATTGATTTCATCATAGGCATTGCTCAGCCGTGTCGATCCGATAAATGCTCGGCTCACATTGCCCGCGCCGGTATTATAACCGGCTATTACACACAGTCGTCTGCAATCCGAGTCATTGACGCGATCGAACATATTATACAAAATACGCAGGTACGCAGTTCCCAACTCGATATTCCGTTCCGGATCAAACAAATAACTCTTTGTCGGAACTTTTTCTACCCCATAAACGAAACTGTAGGCATGTACCCCACCGGATGTCGGGACCAGCTGCATCAGCCCGTAGGCCGGAGCAGAACTGACAGCCTCCGGATTGAAAGCAGATTCCTGCTCGATAACCGCGAAAATCAGTGGCTGCTCTATGCAGAAACGCTCGCTATACTTGCGCACGATGTCCTTGTACAACGCAGCTGACTTGGACAGGTTGTCATGCACCAAAGGCATCTGGATATGAACCACCTTGCGCTTACGCCCGTCTTCCCCTGTCACTTGGGTAACAGATTTGCGGCTCTGCCTGGCTACTTGATAAGCAATGGTTTCCTTTTCGTTCGTCTGCTTTTCGTCCGCCAGTTTTCCTTTCTCCTTCTCCAATTTGGTTCGCGCCAGCGGTTTGTCTTTGGGCGAATGTCGGGAGGTATCTGTCCTCCGGGGAATGCCCAGCTCGCCCCCTCTGACTACAGGCTGGGGAGGCATCTTCTTCGCTGCCGTGGCCGAATACCTCAGCTCCTTGCCTTTTGCCGCCGCGCTATCGAGGTGATAACCGGACAAGTCCAGCAACCCGTCCAATACCGGATTCTTTGTAATCGGCCGGGACTGGTCCACCTGCGAAGGATAGGGACAGGTGCTCCCCCGGCTGACCATCAACCGATACAAGGCTTCGGTCAGTTTCTCGTCAATCTCTTCCTGGCTCGCATCCAGATCCACGGCAACTTCCACCCGAGCATTGCCTTGCTCAAAATTCACAATGGAACGTGCTTGGAAATCGTTACTATATTCCACCCATTCATATCTGGAATCCAAGATTATCGAGTCTCCTCCCCAAATTTTTTGGATTTTGTTCGTATAGCGATTGAATTCGGCAGTAGCTTTCTCCAGATAGGCCTGATAAGCCTCTTTCACCGAATCTGCGTAGTGTTCAAAAGCGTTTATCTCCGCAGCCATGCGCATATTGAAGCCATCGACCAGCGAATCCAGTTCTTGCTTGGTGGTTTGCGCCTGGACGGGAAGGCCACAAACAATCAGCCACATCATCGCAAGAACCTGCAACAATATGCTCGATATTTTATAGCGGTAGCGTATCATCATCTCTCTGTGCTTTCACGAATCAATCAGATATAACCTTACTCTCTTGCCTGCAAAGATAAGGGTTTATTTATTAAAAAAAAGACATCGGCTGAAAAAACACCCAAAAAATTCATCTATGGACACCATATAAGCTTTAAGAAACGACAACAGCACCTAAAAGACCGCCTTTTTTATACAAAATGACAGGTAAATGACTACCTTTGCATAGAAATCCTTTTTTAGCGCATTTTGCACGATGAGAAGATACCTCTTCAGCGAAAACGGCTTCACCGAGAAGCCCGAATGGGCACCCAACTGCTGGGTGAACGTGGAGTGCCCGGACAACAACGACTTCGACTTCCTGACGCAGCAGCTGCACGTGCCCGAAGCTTTCCTGACGGACATTGCCGACGTGGACGAACGCCCACGCACCGACACCGAGGGCAACTGGCTGCTGACCATCCTCCGCATACCCATGCAGAACGACAAGCCGGACATCCCTTTCGTCACCGTGCCCATCGGCATCATCACCAATAACGAAATCATCATCTCCGTCTGCTACCACCGCACAGAGATGATGACGGACTTCGTGGCGCACACCCAACGCAAGGGCATCGCCGTCAACAACAAGCTGGACCTCATCCTGCGCATCATCTATTCGTCGGCCGTGTGGTTCCTGAAATACCTGAAACAAATCAACAATGTCGTGACCGAGGCAGAGAAAGAGCTGGAGAAGAGCATCCGCAACGAGGACCTACTGCGACTGATGAAGTTGCAAAAATCGCTGGTCTACTTCGACACCAGTATCCGTGGCAACGAAGTGATGATTGGTCGCCTGAAAAACATCTTCCAGGACACGGACTATCTGGACATGGGACTGTTGGACGACGTGCTCATCGAACTGAAGCAGGCGGTCAACACCGTCAACATCTACAGCGACATCCTGACGGGCACGATGGATGCCTTCGCCTCCATCATCTCGAACAACGTCAACGCCATCATGAAGCGCATGACCAGCCTCAGCATCATGCTGATGATCCCCACACTCATCGCCAGCTTCTACGGCATGAACGTGGACGTGCACATCGAACACATCCCTTACGCCTTCGCACTCATCGTAGCAGTGTCCGTAGTGCTGGCCGCAGGGGCGTTCGTATGGTTCCGCAAGATCAAGTGGTTCTGAAATTATTCCCCGAAATCCAGTTCCAGCTGCGCATCGCCCAGCAGATTGAACGAGCGGCGATGATAGGCCGTCTCGCCACAAGCACGGATGGCCGCCCGATGCGCCGGCGTGGGATAACCCTTGTTGCGATCCCAGCCGTAGACCGGATAGTCGGCATGCAGGCGCAGCATGTAGTCGTCGCGACAGGTCTTGGCCAGGATGGAGGCGGCAGCGATAGACAGGTATTTGCCATCACCTTTGACCACCGTGGTATGCGGGATGCCGGGATAGGGACGGAAACGGTTACCGTCAATCAACAGGTGCTGCGGACGCACGCGCAGGGCGGCAACGGCGCGGTGCATGGCCAAGATGGAGGCATTGAGGATATTGATCTGGTCAATCTCCACGGGCGACACGACACCCACCGCCCAAGCCACGGCCTCACGCTCGATGACCGTGCGCAGGGCACGCCGCTGACGGTCGGTCAGCTGCTTGGAATCGTTCAGCTGCTCGTTGCGGAAATCCGGGGGCAGAATGACGGCAGCGGCATAGACCGCCCCCGCCAGACAACCGCGACCTGCCTCATCGCACCCGGCTTCTACTAAATCTTTATGGCAATAGGACATTAACATGAGGGCAAAGATACGCAGAATCGGGACAAAGACGTATCTTTGCCGCCTAAATTTCGCGTATGTTCACAGTCATTACTCTCATGGTGGCGGGCATCCTGGCAGGATGGCTGCTACGCGGACGCCGGATACAGGCGATCCGCCGGGCTGTCACGCCCCTCATCTGGCTGCTGCTCTTCCTGCTTGGCGTGGAGGTAGGCGGCAACGAGCACATCATCCGCAGCCTGCACACACTGGGGCTGGAAGCCCTGTTCATAGCCGTGGGCACCACTTTGGGCAGCGTGCTGGCGGCGTGGGGGCTGTGGAAAGCGGTGTCGGACCGCAGGAAGGAGGCCGGGCATGAAGGGTAGCCTGATCATCGTGGGATTCTTCCTGCTGGGCGTGGCGTGTGGTGTGGGCGATGTGTTCCCCATCAATTTAGCGGAGACGGACATCAGTTTCTACGCCCTGTGTGCCCTGATGTGCTGCGTGGGCATCGGTCTGGGCAGCGACCCGCAGACGTTACGCAACTTCCGCTCGCTCAGTCCCCGCCTGGCATTGCTGCCCGCGGGCACCATCCTGGGCACACTGGCGGGCGCGCTGGTGGTCAACCTCTGCCTCGCACACCGATCGGCGGTCGACTGCCTGGCCGTAGGCGCAGGCTTCGGCTACTACTCGCTCTCTTCCATCTTCATCACGGAATATAAGGGCGCGGAACTGGGCACGGTGGCCCTGCTGGCCAACATCTCCCGCGAGATTCTCACTCTCCTGCTTGCCCCGCTGCTGGCACGGTGGTTTGGACCATTGGCACCCATTGCCGCCGGAGGCGCCACGACGATGGACACTACCCTGCCCATCATCGCCCAGACATCGGGACAGCGGTTTGTCATTGTCTCCATCTTCCACGGCTTTCTGGTAGACTTCAGTGTGCCGTTCCTCGTGACGCTGTTTTGCGGTCTCTGAAATGGAATATCGCCGCCTGTGCTTAGGTATACCGCCGTCTTTGCTTAGGCGTACCGCCGCCCTTGCTTAGGCGTACCGCTAAGCATGCTCGGAAGAGCGCCTAAGCACAGCCTGAGAATGAGGCATTTATAAAGAGAGAAAATCAGAAAGCACACCGATAACCCTTCAGCTCCTCACGGAGGGCATGGGCTTTGCCGTCCGTCATCCAGTCCAGCAAGGCCCAGAAGCGAGGGCCATGGTTCATTTCGCGGGTATGGCTCAACTCGTGCAGAAGGACATAGTCTATCAGGTGCAAGGGCAACAGCATCAGGTGAAGGGAGAGGTTGATGTCCCCGCGAGCCGAACAACTGCCCCAACGACCGGTGCTGGCATTGATCTTCACGCTGCGATAAGCAAGGCCGTGGGCACGGGCCAGCATCTCCAGGCGAAGGGGCAGGACTTCCTTGGCCCGACCGCGCATGGCTTCGGACACCACGCGGCGCAGCCAATCCTGCAACGCCGGGACGGTAAAGTCCGTATCGGGCGGATAGACAATCTGCGTGTCATCGCCCTCGCGGCGCAAGAGGAAACGCGAAGTAGTCCCTTTGACCAACGACAAATGGAAACAAGGCGCATCGATACGGTAATCCCCATCCATGAGCGGACGCGCTTGGGCAGACATCAGAAGACGGAGACGGGGACGCAAGCTGTCAATGGCTTGCTTCACCTCGGTCACGGACGCACCGACGGGGATGGTCACCCACAATTCCCTATCCCGGGCACGGAACGTCAGACGACGGGCACGAAGGCTCACGCGAATGTGGAAACGTCCCAACTCGGGATCGTCATACGTATAATCTGTAATGGTCATCTTCATCCTTATTTTCCGACTGCAAAAGAACAAAGAATGCGCGATATCAGCAAACCCGTCCCGACAATATACGTGCACAAAAGCGGACAGGGTGTCCGATATCGGACAATGCCAAAAAGCTCTTTAGCTTCATAATCAACAGATTAAGCTTCTGGCACAGAAATTGAATAGAAAAGGCCGAATGAAAAACTTCTAAAAAAGACGGACATCCGTGCAACTTTTGCCACGCAGGTCTCGTCTAAGGAATAAAGGAACAACCATTAACAGATAAGAGACAATGAAAACAAAGACTATTTGCATCGCATTCGCTACCCTGCTGACAACAAGCAGTTGCGCATTAAGCGCCCAAGACTGGGGCAACAAACGTATCAAGGAAAGCAAGAACTACGTGACCAAGGAGATCAAGGTAGGCGACTTCAACAAGATTGTGTTGAACGGCAGTGCCGGTGTCACGTACACGCAAAAGCCGGGCAAGCCTCAGGTCATTGTCCATACCTCGGACAATATCGCCGAAGCACTGGACATCCACGAGAAAGGCGGTACGCTCTACATCAGTTTTAAGAAAGGCTATAGCGTAAGTTATACCAAGTTGGAAATCAACGCATCGAGTGCCAGCCTGAATGAAACTGTCATGAATGGTTCCGGCGATATCACTTTGGGCAACCTGGATACAGACGGTTCGTTGCGCATCCAGTTGAACGGTTCGGGCGACATTGAGGGAAAAGACATCCGTTGCATCAATGCCACAGTTTCTCTGGCCGGTTCAGGCGACATCGCATTGAGGAGCATGGAATGCAAAGAACTTACAACCACGGTTGCCGGGTCGGGAGACGTAGTGCTGAATGGGGTGAGGACAGCCTCTGCGCAAGCTTCCGTAGCCGGATCTGGGGATTTGACCTTGCGTGGAGAAGCTGCAGAAGTCCAATACAGTGTAGCCGGTTCGGGCGACCTGCATGCCTCCGAGTTGAAAGCCAAGAGTGTCAATGCCTCCGTGGCAGGCTCGGGCGACATCACTTGTCATGCCACCGACTACCTGAGAGCGCGCACCACAGGTAGCGGCAGCATCGGCTACAAGGGCAAGCCCAAAGAACTGGATTTGCCGAAGAAAAACATCTACGAACTCTGACCTCTTTCCCGTAAATTCTCTCTTTCACAATAAAGCAGCCCCCGCAGTATCCGTTGATGGAACCGGCGGGGGCATCAAATGACAAAAGGGACGCTGCTCACGCAGTGTCCCTTTTTATGTTAGTTTTTTCATAAGATTTTGAGAGAATTGAAACTTCACAGCCTCAATCGTCCTAATAAAGCACACTAACTATATTTTAAAGCAAATGAAAATGTTATATGAAACGCAAATGAAAAAGAATTCAATGTTGGATAAAGGGTTCCATCGGCTGCTCGACACCCTTCAGGCTGTCCAGCTTCTGCTTCTCCGCCGCCACATCCGGAACCTCCCCCGACAAAGCCACCGAAGGGGTCGAGATCTGGCGGCCAATCGTGTCACCGACGGCTACCTCCTCCACATCGGCGAAGAACGAACGCTGCACGACACCACCCAGCCCTACCACTACGGCCACTACAGCCACCGCCTTGAGTAAGGGCTGGAAACGGGACATCATCGTGACGCGCTTGGCCTTCACCACCGGAACACCGACCTTGGACAACACCCGGGCATCGAAATCCTCGCCCAAGCCTTCCCCACGGCATTCGTCTGTGTAGGCAAACCACGCCTTGTAACGGCACCAGCGCGCCGGGACATCCTCTTGACTGAAGAAGGCACGCAACTGCGCCTCTTCCTCCACGGACGTCTCGCACAGCCAATAGCGCTGCAAGAGTTCTTCTATATGCTTGTCAGAGTCCATAATTCTCTATATCCATAAATTGTTGTTTCACCTTCTGCCGTGCCCGGAACAAGTTCACCTTGACTTGCTCTTCGGTGATGCCCATGACTTCGGCAATTTCCTTGTAACTTTTCTCCTCCACGTCACGCAGTTGCAACACCGTGCGCTGCTTCTCAGGCAAAGCGGCTATCAGGCGACGGAGCAACTTCATTTGCTCCTTACCTACCAGCCGTTCGTGGGGTCCCGAAGTGTCGGGTGCCTGCTCAACCTCCGCGGTCAACTCCACGGTGCGGGCATCCATCCGCTCACTGCGGTCAATGGCCAGGTTTCTCGCCACCGTCAGGCAATACGCCTCAACAGAAGAGAACGTGGGCCACTCGTCACGCTTGCTCCACACCCGAATCATCGTCTCCTGCACGATGTCCTCTGCCTCTGCCCGGTCGAACGTAATCCGCAAGGCCAGCCGGAAGAGTTTGTCTTTCAGCGGAAGGATGTCACGACGGAAATCGAGTGCTTGCATTTCTATTAAGAATGACGGTTGAACAAGGGTAAAGTTACGAGCTTCATTGGCTTTTTCACGTTTATTAGGACTATACGGTCATTATTCGCCGAGGATACGCGTTCCACCGCCACTGCCCAAAGCCGCCGCCGAAGTGATGACCACCTCGCTGACACCTGCCTTCAGGGCTTCAAACGCATTCTCCAGCTTGGGAATCATGCCGCCCTGAATGGTACCTTCGGCTACATAATGCTGAAAATCGGCTAACTTAATCACGGGGATGACGCTATCGTCATCGTTCTCATTGCGCAGGACACCTTTCTTCTCAAAGCAGAAGACCAAGGTCACATCGAAACGGGTAGCCAATCCTTTAGCCGTCTCGCCTGCAATGGTGTCAGCGTTGGTGTTCAAGATATGTCCCGCGCCATCGTGCGTCAGCGGTGCCATGACGGGCACGATGCCGCGCCCGATGAGGTCACCCAGCAGGCTGCCGTCCACCTGCTTCACATCGCCCACGAAGCCATAGTCCACACCGTCCTTCACGGGACGCTTGGCGGAGCGGATGACATTCATGTCCGCACCGGTCAATCCCAGCGCATTGACGCCGCGGGCTTGCAAGCCGGCCACGATGTTCTTGTTCACCAAGCCGCCGTAGACCATAGTGACCACTTGTAGCATGTCGGCATCGGTGATGCGCCTGCCGTTCACCATCTGGCTTTCAATGCCCAGACGGGTGGCCAGCTTGGTAGCCGAACGTCCGCCACCATGTACCAATACTTTATATCCGGGGATGGCGGCAAAGTCGTCCAGCAATTTGCCGAGCGTGGCTTCTTCTTCTACAATCTTGCCGCCCACCTTAATGACAGTCAGTTTCTCCATGCCCTTATTCCAAATAAGTGTAACCATAAAGTCCCGAACGGTAGTTGGTCAGGAACTCCTTGCCTTCTTCCAGCGAGATGCGGCCCTCCTTGACGGACTGGCTCACCCACGTCTCCAGCTTGCTCACCAGACGCTTTGGATTGTATTGCACATAATCCAGCACCTCGGCCACGGTTTCGCCGTCTATCTGCTGGTCAATAGTATAGCCTTTGCTATTGACCGAGATATGCACGGCATTGGTATCGCCAAAGAGATTATGCATGTCGCCCAATATCTCCTGATAAGCGCCCACCAAGAACACAGCGAGGTAATACGGCTCCTTCTCACGCAACGAGTGTACGGGCAAGGTGCTGACATCGGGACGCGAAGTGACAAAGTTGGCTATCTTGCCGTCCGAGTCGCACGTCATATCCTGAAGGGTTGCCTCGCGATCAGGCTTCTCGTCCAGACGCTGAATGGGCATGATGGGAAACAGTTGGTCGATGGCCCACGAATCAGGCAACGACTGGAAGAGAGAGAAATTGCAGAAGTATTTATCGGCCAGCAGCTTGCTGAGCTTGCGGAACTCCTCCGGACAATGCTTCATATTGCTGGCAATGGCGTTGATTTCGCGGCAGATGCTCCAATAGAGTTTTTCAATCTGTGCCCGTGTGTTGAGATCCACGATGCCGTGACTGAAGAGGTCGAGTGCCTCCTCGCGTATCTGCTGGGCGTCGTGCCAAGGTTCCAACATGCTGCGCTGGTTCAGGTTGTCCCATATCTGGTAAAGCTCCTTCACCAACTCGTGGGCATTCTCGTCGGGCTCCCAATTGTCATCCATCTCCGGCAAGGAGGCTGTCTCCAGCACCTCAATGATGAGCACGGAGTGGTGAGCCGTCAGGCTTCTGCCCGTCTCAGTAATAATATTGGGATGAGGGAAACCATGCTTGTCCGCCGCATCCACGAAGGTGGACACCACGTCGTTGACATATTCCTGTATGGAGTAATTCACAGAGCTTTCGCTGCTGCTGGAGCGCGTGCCGTCATAGTCCACGCCCATGCCTCCACCCGTGTCCACGAACTCCAGGTTGAAGCCCATCTTGTTGAGTTGCACGTAGAATTGCGACGCCTCGCGCAGGGCATTCTTGATGCGACGTATCTTGGTGATCTGGCTGCCAATGTGGAAATGGATCAGTTTAAGGCAATCCTTCATGTTTTTCTTCTCCAGGAAAGACAAGGCCTCCAACAACTCGCTGGAAGTCAAGCCAAACTTGCTGGCATCACCCCCGCTCTCTTCCCATTTGCCGCTGCCGCTGGAAGCCAGCTTGATGCGGATGCCGATATTGGGCCGCACGTTCAGTTGCTTGGCAATGCGCGCGATGAGATTCAGCTCGTTCAGTTTCTCCACCACGAGGAAGATGCGTTTGCCCATCTTCTGCGTCAGCAAGGCCAGTTCGATGAAATCCTCGTCCTTATATCCATTGCAGACCACCAGCGAATCCGGATCGGTATTCAGGCCGATAACCGCATGAAGTTCAGGCTTCGAACCAGCTTCCAATCCCAGGTTGAACTTCTTGCCGTGGGTGATCATCTCCTCCACCACGGGGCGCATCTGATTGGCCTTGATGGGATAGATGATGAAATTCTCGCCCTTGTAACCATACTCCTCGGCTGCCTTCTGGAAACAACAGGAGATTTTCTCAATACGGTTGTCCAAGATGTCGGGGAAGCGTAGCAGCATGGGTGCCGTCACATCGCGCAGCTGGAGTTCGTCCACCAGCTCCTTCAAGTCAACAGCCACGCCATCCTTGCGCGGGGTCACGACAGCATGTCCTTTCTCATTAATGCCAAAGTAGGAAGTGCCCCAACCGGTGATGTTGTACAGCTCTTCCGAGTCTTCAATGCGCCATTTTCTCATTTCCTATTACTTTGTCGATTAAAATTAGTTGGTTTGTCGGCAAAGGTACGCATTTACCAGAAGACGGAAAAGAGGTAGGGGCATTTTGTTGGCGGCGCAGCTCGAATTTATTCAGAAAATATTTCCCTCCCCCTTCCTCGTATCCAGATCATGGTCAGCATCCCGGCGATGCCTTGTGTATCCTGTCTTCCGGAACAATGCAACACGAACTTGTGCGCCATGCTAAAAATGCACAATGTATCAAAGCATAAAACAGAACCCTCTCTTTTGCAAGGATATGATTTAACAACATCCCCAACAGATTTCAACGGAAAGATAATCGCATCTGCCGAGCCAACGAATATTTCAAGACTGGCACATGGCGTGAAATGGATTTGTCTGCCTATGAATTCGAGCAGAAACAGCGAGAGCAACTTGCCGCCAAAGTACGTGAGCTGCAAGAGAAGAACACAGAATTACAGAAAGCGGCGGCCAACTATTATCTTTATACCGCCGAGGGTGAACGCCTTTTCTGCGAGCGGCATAATTGCCGGATTTATCCCGACAACCGAGGCATCTATTGGCATTTCAAGGTCGTCGACTATCCGGCTTATACACTTCCTGCCGAAATCAGTAAGGCATATCTCAACCATGAGATTTCGATACGGGATGTATATGTGCATTGGCGGAAGAATTACTAATAATATCGGTGAAAAGTATAGGCCAATAGAAATGAAATACTAAAAAAATCGTCCCATACAAAATAATTATATAATTTTGTACTTGCTTATGAGATTCACCATGCGTCAGACTATGTTAACATAAGTTGAGACACTTCATAGTTAAATGATAAAATCAGAAAATTATGGCAAAAATATATCGAGATGATTATGGTATACCACATATAATGGCTACAACAAGTTTTGATGCAGCCAAAGCCATAGCATACGTTCATAGTGAGGATGATTTTTATACTCTGCAATTGTGGTTTTTAGCCATAAAGTTTAAATCTGGACACTTCGATGATTGGGATGGTCCTTATCTTGATTTTCTTTCATTCTTTTTCGACATCCAAGGTAAAACACTCGACTTGCTTCCAACTATTTCTGATGAATACAAGTCTCTTGCAGATTCATATTGTAGTGGAATAAACCAGTATGCCAAAGAACACGAAGAAAATGTCTTGGATCCTTCCATATTTCCTGTTAATTCTGTTGATCTGCTTCAGGTTCAGCATCTAATGGAGGTGATAGGCATTCAAATAGACAAACCGTATTCTTATTTAAATAAAAAACAAAGCCGTAGATTACCTCATAAAGAGGGATCAAATGCGATAGCAATAGGGGCGAACAAAAGCGCAAGCAAAAGTTCTTTAATTGCAGTCAGCCCACATCAAATGCTTGAGGGCATATTTTCTTATTATGAAGTTCATTTGAGCATAGAAGATAGTGAAAACATTGAGTACCACGGATTTATATTGCCATGTTCATTCTCAATATTTATGGGAACGAACTTTCAGATCGCATGGGGTTCAACAGCTAGCTATCCTGAAATGTATACCATCTATAAAATAGATGTTCAAAAGAGGTTCGGACGGGTAAAATCTTTTCTTTATGATGGGAAAGAAATCCTATTAAAAAGATGCACATATAAAAATTATATCAAATTATACGGTAAAATACCAATACCTATCATAAAGAACTTCTATGAATCCGAATTTGGTAATATAATTGAAATCAAAGGTACATTTTATCTCATTTTAATAGATATGCTAGGCAAACAGTTTGGTGCTGAGATGGTGCATAAGCTTAATGTGTGCAAATCGAATAGCGAAGCATTAAATCTTTTAAGACAATCTCGATATACCTATTTGGACCTTGTATGTATAGATAAGGACAATAATTTACTCTATGTTCATAACTCTCATGAGAAAGTTAGAGAGGATGAATCATTGCATTATAAAGATGTATTAGATGTCTGTCATTTGCGAGAAGAATTGTCTGCACAATACTATAAAGATAATCTTGTCGTAGAAAAGAATCCTGCTTGTGGATACATAGTCTCGGCTAATCAATCTCCCTTAAATGTAACAGACACTCATCGCCCTATAGGAAAGATTAAAGGATTAGTTTATCAACATGAGAATTCCCGATCCAATCGGATAAAGGATATTTTGAATGCTACAGAATTGTTCTCCATAGATGATTTGAAGTCGATTCTTTTCGATTACAAAATCTCTCTTCCTATAATCAGAAATGTTGATTTGTCTGCATTGTATCAACCTGAGTTAAACAGTTATAAGTCTATTGCTCCTCTCCTTGGTTTATTAAGGGATTGGGATGGCAATGCTTGCCCACAATCAGAAGCAGCAGCTATTTTTGCCTTATTTTTTTATAAGTATAAAGAAAAATATTATGTATGTTCCAAAAATCCAGACGTTATAAAAATTGCTACAGTCCAAGAAATAGTGGATTGTTTGAGTTGGGTAAAGAAAAGATACTATAAAGGACAAAAATTAGAGAATATTCAATTTTTGAGAAGGGGCGAAGTCTCATTGCCTATAGGAGGAGTCCCAGACTCAATAAATACGGTTCGACCTTATTTTGAGAAAGGGAAATTATATGCAGAAGAAGCTAGTGCCTTTAGAATGATTGTTGATTTAAGAAATCGCATTTCTTTAACATGTCACCCATATGGGGCATCCAGTAACATGGAAAGCCCTAATTACACTAATCAAATGAGAATGTTCATTGAAGGAGGATATAAAAGACTGAAAACAATTGATTACTACCAAAACAACTATAACTTTTACGAACTATGATTAAAGATATTAACATGCCATTGTTCCTTATGAACATACCAACTTGTTATTCAACAAATGTTAGAAATAATATTTGGATGGAAGAGTACACAGCGAAAGACATTGTTGTTAACAAAGAAAAAGCTATTAGAGAGATATGGGAAGTATACTCATTCCTTTCAAGTCAGGGTTTTGTTTATCTTCTGCCCACACCTTACGATTGCAGACTACAAGATTTGGTTTTTGTTGCAAATAACGGAATAGTGCTTGAACATCTTGAGGAGGAAACCTACATTGCTTCGAATTTCAGAGTGCCCAATAGGCGTGGAGAAGAGATAGTTGCAAGCAAGTTCTTTGAACAAATGGGATTTAAGGTTATCCCTTGCCCTTATTTGTTTGAAGGTGAAGCGGAGTTGAAATATCTCAGGGACAATATCTACATTGGAGGATATGGAATAAGGTCTGAAAAGGAAAGCTATGACTGGATGGCTTCTGAGTTCGACATGAATATTATTCCGCTTGAATTGACAGATCCATATAACTATCATCTAGACTGTACTATTTTCCCTCTCACCAGGGAGAGTATAATTGTAGCTACGGAAGCCTTTACAAAGCAAGAAATCAAGCAACTAGAAAATGTAGCCGAGTTGATACCTATTTCAATAGAACAAGCCCATACCGGGCTGTGCAATAGCGTTAGAGTCAATAATTACATTTTGAATGCTTCCGACATAGATTTTTTATCAAAACGGTCTGAAGATTACCGTCTGGAGAAATCCAAGAATATTAGACTTGAAGATATCGCAGGTCAAAATGGTATGGAAGTATGTTACTTCAATATGGAAGAATACTTAAAAGGAGGAGGGCTTCTTTCGTGCACTGTGCTTCATATGAATCACCACTCATTTACTAAAGATTTATTATAAATAATGTCACAATCTGTAAGAAGTTGGTTACGCGAACAAAATCGCTTGACTAAGAATATGTCAATAAAGGAGTTGTCTTCAACGTATTGTTTTCGAGATCCTCTTCGCCCAATTAAGAACAATCATGATATTGTCTTTTCCCCATCTGATGGTGTAATTGTTGACTTTACGACTGTTATTTCATCACAGGATTGTATTTTTGGGAAATATGGTAATATTTCTTTAAAGGAAATATCCTATGGAATGATACCAGAAGGAGCATATGAAGTAGTATCAATATTTCTGACATTTTACGATGTCCATATTATAAGAATGCCTATAAATGGTGTTGTCAAGAGACTGAAACTTCCACCTTATTTCGTAGAGAATCGTCCTATGTTAAGTCTGGAGAAAGATATAATGAATAGTAAATTTTCGTCAGTAAGGAAAGAACTCATCTCATGCTTTGCGTATAATGAGAGAGTGTTATATTCAATAAACGATCCTTTAAAGGAGGGGAATATGTTTATGCTATTAACAGCGGACTATGACATTGATACGATATTACCATTTACTTCTCAGATTCAAGCGTTAAAACAAAATCAAAGACTTGCATCAATCAGGTATGGTAGTATGGTAACATGCATTGTCCCTAAACAGTGGAATTGCAAGTTCGTTTGCAAAGAGAATATACACATTGAAGCAGGCATAGACGCTTTATTTATGTATGAATAATAAGTACACCTCAAAATCTATATGCCTTTATACCTTTCCGATAATCCTCAGCGAGTTGTTGGAGGAGGTTATAATTTTGTCCGACTCAATACTACTCTCTTTCAAAGACCCGTTGTATTTGTCGACTGTAGGAGTAATTGATTCCATATTTTTATTATTTTTAGCTGTCGGAGACTCAATGAATGATTCCTTTCAGAATTTCTATTCTCGTCATTCCGGTAGCATTTCTCGCTGCAAGTGTATATTTTCATATTCTTTGCCCTTGTTTATTGGAGTTGGTTTGATATCAGCAACGTTATGTTCACTGATTCCTTTATCCAATGGTATTTGGGAAAGTGCGCATTTTGCTACTATAGTTTCTGTAGTCCCTTATTTGTCCATTCTTGTAGTTCTGTCATTTATATCCCTGTCATTAAATAGTTTATTGTTAGGATGGGGATTCACAAAATTTCTTGGTTGCATATCGTTAATTTCAATTTTGGTAAATATAATAGTAGGCTATTTCTTGCTTTATGTCTATGACATAGGGTTAAATCCTTGTGTACTTGTAATCATTACATCTTCTCTATCTGAATTATTAAGGATTATCTTTATGTCACTGAAGATATGGCGTATTTACAATCAAAATAATGATAATGACTTTGATTGCCGGCATCAATCATCTATTTTGAAGATATTGGTATATTCGTCTGTTTATCCTTGCTTGAGTGCTATTTGTTTCCATCTTGGATCTTTGGCATTATATACATATTGTTTGTGTTATTTTCTGGATAGAGAAACAGCGTTGTTTACACTATTTATGTCTTACTGGGGTATATTGCAAGTTCCTAGCCAAGGATTCTCCGAGACCTCAATCAATTTTTTCTCAAACATCTATTCAGAGAAATTGTTTAATATCTATAATCGTATAAAAAAAAGATTCTTATCTCTTTCATTACTAACCTGTATATTTTTAACTTTCATTATTTTTATGTTAGATATTTGTCTTTATGGGCTAGATGCTCATAGACTGTTTGTGTTTGCGATATTAATAAGTATAGTAGGATTGCATACTTTTGCCGAGATAACAGAGGCGTCATTATTAGTCAGACTAAAAATAAATTCTTTCATTCTCTCAAAAATACTATATGCCACAATTCTTATATTGGGCATTTTGCTTATGACAATAACAAATAATATTGGAATAATAGGTATATTTATATGCTTCCTATTCGCACAACTATTCAATTGTGCATATTTGCATATTATAGATCTTCGAATTTGGGGTAACAGATATAAAAACAAGCAATCTAATTGCATTTAAGACATGGTATATTAAGTGTGTAAGTGGAAACAAAACGGGAACAATGGATGTAAAATAAAATCGGCTAAGCATTGATATTCAATTACTTAGCCGATTTACTCGTACCCAGACCCGGGGTCGAACCGGGATGGATTTTACTCCACTGGTGTTTGTGACCAGCGCGTCTACCGATTCCGCCATCTGGGCATTCCGTTGAATTGCGGTGCAAAGATAGACAAATCTTTTGAAATTACAAAGGATATGAATAAAAAAGTGAAAAAAAAT
>JAHLFO010000044.1 GCA_018883785.1 Candidatus Bacteroides intestinipullorum | reverse complement strand
TTGTGGCCTGCCGCAAGCGAGGATACGCCCACTGCATGCACGTCGTTCTCCACAGCTTCGCGGGCTGCTTCGGCCGGCGTCTGGAACAACGGCCCCATGTCCACGTCGAAACCACAGTCGGCATAGCCCGTAGCTACGACCTTTGCACCACGGTCGTGTCCGTCCTGCCCCATCTTGGCAATCATGATACGCGGCTGACGACCCTCTTTCTTGGCAAACTTCTCGCACAGCTCACAAGCCTTGGCGAAGTCTGCATCGTTTTTGCTTTCTGATGAATACACGCCTGATATGGTTCTAATCATTGCTTTATAACGTCCTACTACCTTCTCGCACGCCAGTGAAATCTCGCCCAAGGTGGCACGCACGCGGGCGGCCTCGACGGCCAGCTCCAGCAGGTTGCCCTTGCCGGTCTTGACGCATTCGGTGATGGCATCCAGCGCCTTGTCCACGTCGGCCTGGTTGCGGCTGGCCTTGAGTTTCTTTAGGTTCTCCAGCTGCTCGTTGCGCACGGCCGTGTTGTCGATCTCGAGGATGTCGATGGGCGCTTCCTTGTCCAGGCGATACTTGTTGACGCCGACAATGGTCTGCACGCCGCTGTCAATACGGGCCTGCGTGCGTGCGGCAGCCTCTTCGATGCGCATCTTGGGGATGCCGGTCTCGATGGCCTTGGCCATGCCGCCCAGCTTCTCAATCTCCTGGATATGCTCCCAAGCCTTGTGGGCAATCTCATCCGTCAATGCCTCCACATAATAGGAACCGGCCCAGGGGTCTACGTTCTTGCAGACGTATGTCTCTTCCTGGATGTAGATCTGTGTGTTGCGCGCGATGCGGGCGGAGAAGTCCGTGGGCAGGGCGATGGCTTCGTCCAGCGCATTGGTGTGCAGGGACTGCGTATGTCCCAGGGCAGCGGCCATAGCCTCGATGCAGGTGCGTCCCACGTTGTTGAAGGGGTCTTGCTCCGTCAGCGACCAGCCGGAGGTCTGCGAGTGCGTGCGCAAGGCCAGCGACTTGGGATTCTTCGGATTGAACTGCTTCACGATCTTGGCCCAAAGCATGCGGGCGGCACGCATCTTGGCAATCTCCATGAAGTGGTTGGTGCCGATGGCCCAGAAGAAGGACAGGCGCGGCGCAAAGGCGTCAATGTCCAATCCGGCCTTGACACCGGCGCGGAGGTACTCCAATCCGTCGGCCAGGGTGTAAGCCAACTCGATGTCGGCCGTGGCGCCGGCTTCCTGCATGTGGTAGCCGGAGATGGAGATGGAGTTGAACTTCGGCATCTTCTGCGAGGTGTATTCGAAGATGTCGGAGATAATCTTCATGGAGAATGCAGGCGGGTAGATATAGGTGTTGCGCACCATGAATTCCTTCAGGATGTCGTTCTGGATGGTACCGGCCATCTCTTCCAGCTTGGCGCCTTGCTCCAGGCCGGCGTTGATGTAGAAGGCCATGACGGGCAGTACAGCTCCGTTCATCGTCATGGAGACGGACATCTTGTTCAGGGGTATGCCGTCGAACAGCACCTTCATGTTCTCCAGCGAGCAGATGGACACACCTGCCTTGCCGACATCGCCTACCACGCGTTCATTGTCGGGGTCGTAGCCACGATGTGTGGGCAGGTCGAAGGCCACGGAAAGGCCCTTCTGGCCGCTGGCCAGGTTGCGGCGGTAGAAAGCGTTGGATTCCTCGGCGGTGGAGAATCCGGCATATTGGCGGATGGTCCACGGGCGCATCACGTACATCGTGGAGTACGGGCCACGCAAGTAAGGGGGCACACCGGCCGCATAGTCCAGATGCTCCATCCCTTCCAGGTCTTCCTTGGTATAAACTGGCTTCACTTCGATGTGCTCCGGCGTCTTCCAGTCAGCATGGATGCCGTTGGCCTTTTGCCACTCAGCCCCGTTGGCGGGCTTGAAGTCGGCATATATATCGATATCTTTGAAATTCTTTCTCATGATTACTTCAATAATTTAGCGTTGTATTCCTTTAATGTCTGCAACACATTGACGCGGACATGGATGAAGTTCTCGATGCCGGCGGCTTTCAACTCGTCCATGCAGGCGGGAGCACCGGCCACGATGAACATGGCGCGCCCGGCCAACGCCTGGTAGGCGGGGATGGCGTACTGGGCATATTCATCGTCGCTGGAGCAGAGCACCACGATGTCTGCCTTGGCGGCCAAAGCGGCGTCGATGCCTTCCTGGACGGTAGCGAAGCCCAGGTTGTCGATGACCTCGTATCCGGCACAGGCCAGGAAGTTGCACGAGAACTGGGCGCGTGCCTGGCGCATGGCCAGGTTGCCGATGGTCAGCATGAATGCCTTCGGACGCTTGCCGCTCAGTTCGGTCTCCAGGCGGAGTGCCTCGAACTCGCTGGCGGCACGGGAGGCATCGAGCGATGCGCAATCCTTCTCGCAAGTGTGTTCGTGTCCGCCTCCGCAGCAGCAGTGGCCTTCCAGGGGTTGCTTGCCCTCGGCACGTTCGGTGAAGTTGGGGTATTGGTTGGTACCCAGCAGGATTTCCTTGCGGCGGGCCACGGCTTCATGGCGGGCGCTATTGCTGGCATTGACGGCTTCCTGCACCTTGCCTGCCTTGACGGAGGCATAGAATCCGCCTTCGTCCTCTACGGCCAGGAAGAGCTTCCAGGCCTGGGCGGCGATGGAGGCGGTCAGATTCTCTATATAATAGGAACCACCGGCGGGGTCTACCACTTTGTCGAAGTGGGATTCCTCGCGGAGCAGGAGTTGCTGGTTTCGGGCCAGACGCTCGGAGAATTCATTGGGTTCGGCATATACCGCATCAAACGGCAGCACGGTCATGGACTCCACGCCGGCCAGGGCGGCGCTCATGGCTTCCGTCTGCGTGCGGAGCAGGTTGACGTAGGAATCGAAGAGCGTAAGGTTGAAGCGGGAAGTGATGGCGTGGATGTGCATCTTGGCTGCACACTTGCAATCGTCCGGGCCGAGGTATTGCTCCACGATGTCCGCCCAAAGCATACGGGCGGCACGGAACTTGGCTATCTCCATGAAGTAGTTGGACGACACGCCCAGGTTGAACTTGATGTTCTTGGCCACCTGCGGGGCGGGCACGCCGGCTTCGGTCAATGCGTGCAGGTATTCATTGCCCCACGCCAAGGCATATCCCAGTTCTTGGTAGATATAGGCGCCGGCATCGCAAAGGATTGACGCGTCCACGCCGAGGACTTGGTAGCCGCAAAGTTCTGCGGAGGCTTCGATCAACTTCTTGCCCGTCTCGGCGATGGCGGTGCGCTCCTTGCCTTTGGATAGCATCTTGCCCAGCGGGTCGTAGGCGATGGAGCCGCGGAGCTTGGAGAGGTCGTAGCCCTGCTTCTTGAAGTAGGCCACCAGCAGTTGCACCAATTCCACCACATGGCCTTGGCACGTAGAGAAGTTCAGCTCCACGCAATCGGCCTTGATGTCTTTCAGAAGGGTTTCCAGATAGGTCTCGTCCAGCTGTTTGGCCTTGACGCTGAATCCCAGCGCATCGACACCCCGGTTTAGGATGTCGAGAGCCTTGGCGTTGGCCTCGGCGGGGTCTTCCACCCGGATGTCCTGACGGACAAGCCAGGAGTTATCGTCCTTCCGGTTGCCGCGCAGGTAGGGGAATTCGCCGGGCAAGGCGTCCGTCTGGCGCAGTCCTTCCAGGTCTTCACGGCGATAGAAGGGTCTCACGTTGAATCCTTCGTTTGTTCTCCAAACGAGTTTCTTCTCGAAATCAGCGCCTTTCAGGTCGGCCGTGACTTTCTCCATCCACGCATCGGTGCTGACGGGCGGGAAGTCAGAGAAGAGCTTTTCTTTGTTTTCTGCCATAGTTTATCTGTTTATAATGTAGGTTGAAACAAGTGCCAGCGCACTTTGTCCTGCAAATATAAACAATAAGTCGATTGGGCACTCCACCCTTTGCACATTTTTTTCAGATTTGTGCGGGAAATGAGCGCGGAAAAGGGGCGCTTCCTCCGCCTCGACATTGGTCACGCCCCCCGCTTCTGCATTATAAACGAAGCGTCAACGTGGCCGATTGTCCTGCACCGGCCACGTTTTTTCGGGCAGGTGGGCTTCCCCCTTTTCCACCTGCAAAGTTAGAAAAATTCTTGATACCTACAAGTTTTTTATCCCCTAAATGCTTTTTTGCGTCAAAATCTTTTTTCCTTTCTCAAATGCTTGGCATCTTCGGGGCAATTATGTATTTTTGCGCCACGAAAGTGATACCTAAAATCATTTAATAAATAATAAAAACTTATGGATTGGTTAAACAGTTTATTATGGGACCCGTCCTCTGTCGCCCACATCGTGTTGCTCTACTCGTTTGTGATTGCGGTGGGCGTGTTGCTTGGCAAGCTCAAGGTTGCCGGCATCTCGCTGGGCGTGACGTTCGTGCTCTTCATGGGCATCCTGATGGGTCACTTCGGATTCTCGGTGTCCACGCCTATCCTGCACTTCCTGCGTGAGTTCGGCTTGACACTGTTTGTATTCTGCATCGGTTTGCAGGTAGGTCCGTCATTCTTCTCGTCCTTCAAGAAAGGAGGCATGACGCTCAACCTGCTGGCGGTGCTGATTATTGTGCTCAACATTGCCGTGGCGCTCACCATCTACTTCATCGCCAACGGCCGTGTGGACCTCCCGATGATGGTGGGCATCCTCTATGGCGCCGTCACCAACACCCCGGGACTGGGTGCCGCGCAGGAAGCGTTGAACCAGCTGCATTACACGGGCGATCCCATCGCCTTGGGTTATGCCTGCGCTTATCCGCTGGGTGTGCTGGGCATCATCGGCTCCATCATCGCCATCCGCTACATCTTCCGTGTGGACTTCGCGAAGGAAGAAGCCGACCTGGCCCATAGCGAGGACGAAGAGAAGCAGAAGCCCCACATGATGACGCTGGAGGTACGCAACGAGGCCATCGACGGCAAACGCCTGCTCCAGGTGAAGCAGTTCCTGGGCCGCCCGTTCGTCTGCTCGCGCTTGCGTCACGAGGGCCATGTCATCATCCCCGACCAGGACACGAAGTTCTGCCTGGGCGACCAGCTTTTCATGGTTTGCTCCGAGGAAGACGCTGAGGCTATCATCGCCTTCATCGGCAAGCAAGTCGAGGTGGACTGGGAGCATCAGGACCTGCCCGTGGTATCGCGCCGTGTGCTCATCACCAAGTCCAACATCAATGGCAAGAAGCTGGGCGACATGCACTTCCGCAGTTCCTATGGCGTGACCGTCACCCGCATCACCCGTTCGGGCATGGAGCTTTTCGCTTCGCCCAACCTTACCCTCCAGGTCGGTGACCGCCTGATGGTAGTCGGCCGCGAGGATGCCGTGAACAGCGTGGGTCTCGTCTTGGGTAACCAAATGAAGAGCCTCAACACGCCGAACATTGTCACCATTTTCGTTGGTCTCTTCCTCGGTATCTTGGTGGGCAGCCTGCCTATCTCCTTCCCCGGTATGCCTACACCTGTCAAGTTGGGTTTGGCTGGTGGTCCGCTGGTAGTGGCCATCCTTATCGGACGCTTTGGTTATAAGATGAAACTCGTGACCTACACCACCACGAGTGCCAACCTGATGTTGCGCGAGATTGGTCTTGTGCTCTTCCTGGCCAGCGTGGGCATCGATGCGGGAGCGCAATTTGTGCAGACGGTGCTGCAAGGCGACGGCCTCTTGTACGTGCTCTGGGGCTTCCTCATCACGGTCATCCCGTTGCTTGCCGTAGGCATCTTTGCCCGTGCTTATTATAAGGTGAACTACTTTATCCTGATGGGTGTCATGGGTGGTGCCACCACCGATCCCCCTGCATTGGCCTACTCCAACCAGGTGGCCGGCAACCCGGCTCCTTCTGTGGGCTACTCCACCGTCTACCCGCTCACCATGTTCCTCCGTATCTTGGCGGGACAGATGATTCTGCTGACAATGATGTAGGTCATTTTGTGTTGAGACCTACAACCTAAAATAGAAAATCGGCTGCACTTCCCGGTATCTCCGTGGTGCAGCCGATTTTTTTGTATCTTCTGGTTGATAGTTCGTGCTATCAGAGCGACAGCTTTTTGCGGACAAACTCCTCGACAAAGTCCACCGTGCCGTCAATGCCGAGCACGGACGAGTCGATACACAGGTGGTAGGACGCCGCAGCACCCCACGTTTTGTAACTGTAATAATTGTAATACTCCGAACGCTTCTTGTCCGCCTTGGCCATCATGTTCTCAGCCTCTTCCTCGCCGATGCCGTGAATGCGGCGCAGGCGGGCGATGCGGTCCTCGCGGGTGGAGGAGATGAAGATGTTGGCGCAATGCGGATGCTCACGCAAGATATAGTCGGCACAACGCCCCACGAAGAGGCACGACTTCTCTGCCGCCAGCCGACGGATGACGTCGCTCTGCACCTTAAACAGGGAGTCATTGCTTAGGCAGTTCGTGGCAGGCATCGCCCCATCGGTGATGAAAGGGAAGCGCATCCCGAACCATCCCCCCATCAGGTTCTTGGACGGACGCTCGTCTGCACGCTCGAAAAACTCGCTGCACAGGCCGCTTTCTTCCGAAGCCAGTGTGATGAGCTCCTTGTCATAAAACGAAATGCCCAGCCGGGCAGCCAGCTTCTCGCCTATCTCACGGCCGCCGCTTCCCAACTGACGGCCAATGTTTACTACAAATTTCTTGTCCATAGTTCAAATCCTCTGTGGTTTTGCTGTAACTTACGATTTGTCAACGACAAATATACGCATTATCGGGGAATAAATCCAACTCTGCACAAGGGATTTTTTCCTCTGCGGGTTCCGACGGGCAACCTTCCTATCCTTTCGGTAAATTCTTTTCTACCACCTCAGCAAAAGCGTCCGCACAGCGTTTCACCTCCTCATATTCAGTCCGATTCCTGCCTATGAGGTGCTCGCCGGATCAGTCTTTCACATTTTTGGGCATAGACCGCTTTGACGGATTTCATCATATTTGGGCGAATGGTTTGATGAGGAGATATTAGAAATATATTACTATGCTTGTCAGTGAGTTAGTATGTCCGCTTATCAATTCATTGAATTTTCGTCACTCGATAAGTCCATGTTTTAAAATTACGGTTCTGCTATTCCAAGAAACTTACTCATACGTTCAATACACTTCTTTTTCTGATTGAGGTTCGGATGCACATACAGGTTAAGAGTGGTCGCCACATTGGAATGACCGAGTATCACGCTTACTGTTTTGTAATCGCATTGGCTTTCTATGCACCGGGTTGCAAAGGTGTGCCTAAGCCCATGAAATACGATTTGAGGTATGTCGAGACGCTTTAATAATCGAGAAAAATAGTCACGATAAGAACGTGGCTCTTTGGAATGTTCTGATGTGCCGACCACAAACGGAGAGGCAGAGACTTTCTTGACTGTTTTCAGACAATAGAACAGTTGCTTGGAGATAGGTATCTCGCGGCATGAATTTCTTGTTTTAGGCGATGATTGTATTTTCTCTGTGGATTTCAATTCGCAATTATAAACTCGACCAACGGTATGCCTTACTATGATAATCCGTTGACGGAAGTCCACATCTTGCCATTGCAGTGCGCATACCTCTCCTATTCTCATACCTGTGCAGAGAGACAACAGTACACCTATATTCTGCGCTGTCGGCTTCTCAATCAGATGTCGCATTAGTATGCGCTGGTGTTCTATTGCCAAAGTTGGCAATCGGCTCATTTCCGTATCTGTAGGATATTCTATTTCCCAATCCTCGAATGGGAAAATCTTATGTTTTCTTCCGTATTTGGCTACCGATTTTAATACGGCTACCATATCTCTTACGGTTTTACGCGCAAGACCGCACGAAAGTTTATGAATGACAAACTGCTGGACTTCATCCTCTGTTATGGCTGTCTTAGTACCAAAATAAGGCAGCAAATGGGTTTGCAGTGTCAGCAAATAAGCACACATGGTGGAGTGCTTTACTATTGGGCGTTTTGTCTCGCACCAGCTTTTTGAAATTTCTTGAAATGTTTTCTGCATATACAATTTTGAGGGAATTAATAATTTCATAACTCCCTCAAAATACGCATATTCTGTGATATATTACATTATTTGTTGCCTTTTGAACGATTATGCGTCTTACACAGCATTTCGCAATTCTCAATAGAAGTAGCACCGCCTTTGCTCCATGCGGTCACATGGTCGGCATCCATTTCATTAAACTTGTAAATCCGCGTTTTGTTGGCATTGTCGCCTATGGCACACAAAGGACAGTTGGAAATTCCTTTTTCTTTGGCTGTCTCGGTTTGGCGGGTATATGCCGCTCGTTTTGTTGACTCTTCGAACAAACGGATTTGAAGCAGGCTTTTATCTTGTTCGCCACCTAATACGTATTCATAGATGTTGCGTGGGCATTTGATGCTCTCGTCCGCTTGCAGGGCAAGCACACGCTCCGTCACATGGTCGATGCTGTAAGGTGTCTTATAGTACGTTTCATAAAGCCGCCCCCATTCCAGACCGCACATATCCCGTTCCACCATAGTGAATGTAGTGGAGGCCCAATCTATCACGGAGCGAAAATAGTTTTCAAGTTCACTTATGGAACTGTCACGGCGGTGCTGGCTCATGTATGCGTCTATGGTCATTCCTTTGCTGGCACATATCCATTCAAGAGCTTTTTCAAGATATTCTTGTCGTTTTACGTCTCCCTTAACATAACAACTCCACTTTTGCATTTCTGCATTTTGTGAATTGCTAAATACACGCTTTGCTGCGGTAACGAATGGACCAGAATAGATGGCATTTAGTAGTTCTTGGTCATTGAGTGGGACACCTTTAATATTGATGGTCTGAAACCATTCTTTAATCTCCTTTTCTTCGCCCTCACATTCGTAAATAAGCAAGGGAGATAGCAGTATTTTTTGTTGCTGTTCTTCGTTCAATCCCAAGAAACTTTTCCGTTTACCATCGGTGTCTTCTATGGTAAATTTCCCTGTGACATACCGTCCGAACGAAGTAATACGTTGCTGTCCATCAAGCACTTCATACCTTCCATCAGCTGTGCAGTTAAAGTATATCAGTCCGATAGGATATCCTTTCAACAGCGACTCGATGACGGCAACATCCTTTTTCCCGTCATTATAGATATAGTTACGTTGGTATTCGGGTTGGATAGTAAGTTGTCCGTCAAGTCCGAACAATCCTTTACCCTCCAATTCATTGTATGTGAAACCTTTGCAAATATCTGCAACAGTCCATTCTGTATGTAATGTTGTTCTCATATATTTTTTGTTTTAAGTTGAAATCTTAGGGATAACAAAAACTTGGTTCGGCAGTGCTTCCAAAATATACCCAGAGCAAATACAAGTTGACCGACGTGGAAAAGAATCCAAAGTCACCAAACTTAATGATGGGGCGGTATTGCTGCACTCCGAAGTTCCTAAGAATGAAACATATTATATAGTTGATGGGAGATATTACACCCAGGTTTATGCAAGAGTACTTGTCAAACATCTTAAGTTATAATTTACGTATGAGTAATCGGGCATACGTTGAAACCAAAGAGCCATTGCTCCAAACAGCTCCCCTACGGTTTAAATCCGTAAAATTAGGAGTATCGGAAATAGTGTATTCTTTAGTTTTCAAGCCCCATCTATTATCTCTATCGGTTATCCCTAAGATTTCAAAAGGCTTCAAATCCTTATTCAATACCGTATTGTGGGTCATGTACATTGTTTTTAATAAATATCCGTTTGAATTTTCGCTCTCCATTAATGAGGGGTTGAGCGACATTACTGTTTGAATTCCATAAGTTGTTGGAAAATCCTTTTCCTTCACTTTCTGTTGCACCTAAGATTTCAAATTGCTCCGGACAATATTTTATCAAAAACGAAATGGGGACACCCATTACGCCATCATAATCTGACGGAATAGCATCTGTAAATGGAACTTCAATAGCATCGTAATTGTCGTAATGGTCATAGGCGGCTTTACCCCGTATTTCCTTATGCTTTGAAAAACGCAGATTATCTGCCATACTCATTAGACGAAGAGCTTGGTGACGTCTGCCGTGTTCTATGCTTGTAAACCAACAAGAGTTTCCTAATCGAGTATAATTCCCAACATATCCCAACCGGGCAGCTTTTTGTTTATCCTTATCGTCAACTTTAGCTCCTTCAGGAACACCAAATACCATATCGTTGCCATTTCCTGTTGCCCCAAGCCATATCTGATTGCTTTTTATCAAAGGGAAAACTTCTTTATAAGTGATAGCATTCATGTTTCCAATAACTGCAAATCTTTTTCCGCCTGCTATTATCCATGCCAAGAACTCCCTGAAAAGGGAAAAAGGCGGATTGGTGATAATGAAATCTGCTTCATCCCTCAACTCGGTAACTTCCTTGCTGCGGAAATCACCATCCCCGTCCAAGTATTCCCATTCAAGGTCGTCTATATTGATACGCCCGTCACCGCTTTTGTCTTGTTCCAATACGAATATCTTCCCTTTGACGGAAGTCTTGGCGCTGTCGAATTGTGGAGCTTCCTGCTCGAACAAAGACGGTTGGTAAGGTGTTTTATATTTTTTGCTATCTGGTGCATAGCTCGTAGATATCAATTTCTTCAACCCAAGCTCATCAAACTTGGCGGCAAAGAACCGTGTGAAGTTGCTCCATTCGGGGTCATCACAAGGTAATAAAATCGTCTTACCTCTGAATACGTCGGGGTCGTATTCAAGGTATGCGTTCATCTCAATTTCTATATCATGGAATTGAGTATAAAATTCATCATTTTTAGCCGCTTTTGCTTCTTTTAAATTACTATTTGCCATCGTATTTTCTTTTCGTTATTTTTCATTCAAGTTGGATTCGATGCATATACGCATCCTTTTATCTGACGGTTACAAAAGTACAAAATCCTATATGGTATGTTCTCATTTCTGTTGAGATGACATCCGGTCTTCCAGCACCTACTCCTCCTCCTCCAGTCCTTGCCGTGGAGGACTGCAGTCCTTGCAGCCGAGGACTGGAGTCCTTGCAGTAGGAGGACTGGAGTCCTTGGCTTGGAGGACTGGCGGTATCCCGGGCGTTCAGTCCGTCCAAGGGATGCTGTCCTCGTAGCTGTCGAAGTCCAGCTGTTCCGTCACGCCTGCCTTGCGCAGGGCGCGTCTCACGATGTCTTGCTCCTTCGGCGAGAGCGGGCGTTCCCCTTTCCGGCGTTCAAAGTAGGGGTTGCGTCCGAACTGGCTGACCAAGGCGGACATGAAGATGTCGTACTGTCCGGGATACATCTTCTGCTGCATCCCCATGAAGCCCCGGGCATATCTGACGGGGGCGGAGTCGCGGTAGTGGGGACACTTCCCGTCCTTGGTGCACTGTCGTGGATTGAGCAAATGCAGGATGGGGATTTGCTCCTGCAAGGGTTGGTAAGCCAGCTGGTGCAGGCAGGTGGCCGCACGCGGGCAATCGTCGTGCAGGCAGACGGGATAGCTGTAGGGCACGTTCTTATAGAATTTCTTGGGCATAGTGTGTAGGGTTCATTGATTTTCGGCAAATTTAGGCATAAATCGCGATTTATGCCTAAATTTGTAAGCGGAAAGGAGCAAGAAATGTATCACCCTTAAAATTTTGATAGCAATGAAGGAATTGAGATGCCCCAAATGTGGAAACGTGTTCCAAGTGGATGAAGCCGACTATGCCTCCATCCTCAGCCAAGTGAAGAATGCCGAGTTTGAGGTGGAGATAGAGCGCCGCCTCCGGGAGATGGAAGCCCGGCAGCAGGCCGAACAGGCGTTGAAGGCTACCCGGACCCGGCAGGAGTTCGAGAGCCAGATGAATAAGAAGGACTTGGAACTGGGCGCCAAGGAGGCGGAAATCAGCCGCCTGAAAAACCTGTTGGACACCATTGCCGGGCAAAAAGACGCCGAGCGGAGTCTGGCCCTGGCGGAGAAGGACAAGGCCATTGCCGCCCTGAACGCCACCCTTGCGCAGGAGGAATCGAAACTGAAGATTGCCGTGATGGAAGAGCAGAAGAAGTCCGAACAGGCGCTTCAAGCGCGCGAACAGGCCATCAGCAAGCTCAAGGCCGATATGGAACTGGAGCGCTACAAGGCCCAGGCGGAAACGGAAGAACTGAACAAACGCCACCTGTTGGAACTCCAGACCAAGCAGGAGCAGATAGACTATTATAAAGACCTCAAGACCCGCATGAGCACCAAGATGGTGGGCGAGACGCTGGAGATACATTGCTCCACGCTCTTCAACCAACTCCTACGCCCCATTATGCCCACTGCCTATTTTGAGAAGGATAATGAGGTGGCAGACGGGACCAAGGGCGATTTCATCTTCCGTGATTCGGTGGACGGACTGGAATACCTGTCCATCATGTTCGAGATGAAGAACGAGATGGATACCACCTCTACCCGGCACAAGAACGAGGACTTCTTCAAAAAGCTGGACGAAGACCGCCGGAAGAAGGGCTGCGAATATGCCGTGCTCGTCTCCCTCCTCGAACCGGATAGCGAGTTGTACAACGGCGGCATCGTCGATGTGTCCTACCGGTATGAGAAGATGTACGTCATCCGTCCGCAGTTCTTCATCCCGCTCATCACGCTCCTGGTGCAGACCTCCAAGAAGAGTCTGGACTACCGGCGTCAACTTATCCAGGCGCAGAGCAAGGAAGTGGACGTGACCAACTTCGAGAACAAACTCGAGGAATTCAAGAACAAATTCGGGCGGCATTACGAGCTGGCTTCCCGGAAATTCGGCGAGGCCATCAAACAGATTGACGACACGATAGCCAAGCTCCAGAAAGTAAAAGATAGCCTGCTGGGCTCGGAGAACAACTTCCGCCTGGCCAACAAAGATACGGAGGACCTGACCATCCGCAAGCTCACCTACATGAACCCGACGATGAAGCAGAAGTTTGACGAGGCACGCCGGAAGGGGGACGAGGCGGTAGAGTAGGTGTTTTATACACCAAACGTCCCATGCTAGTCATCTGCTGGCCTGGGACGTTTGTCGTTTAATGCAATGGAATGCACAAGAGAAAAAACTGTAGAGGGATTGTTTATATGAACATAGGAATTCCTGTGTAATTGATAAAGTGGATCTTACCATATCCGTCTGTCATGATAGCCACTAGTGTCAAGGTTTGTTCTTCGTAGCTGATGGTAAGTGTACCACTGCTCAGTGCATTGTAGTAAGGAGCATCTGGCGTGCCATAAGCGGCTACGTTAATGGATCCGTTTTCTGAACCTAAAGTATAAGTTCCGGCTACAGGCTTGTCGTTTTCCACGTCAAATATGCCCACTTTATAATAGATGTAATCGGGATTATAAGGCAGGTCAAAATCCTCTGGTATTTCTTGTTCCGATATGGTCAGGTCAAAATAAGTCATGCCCATCATGGAAGCCATCCGACCGCCTACATACGGATTTTCGAGCGAGTAATCAGCATCAGGAATGGCTCTTGTCTCCTGCTCTACAGTGAACTGTCCTGACAATGTCTGGTTGTCCCCATAGGTATAGGTCACATTCACTGTGGCACTCTTCGGCTCAAAGATTTCGTTGGCTACAGCCTCTACGACAATATCTGTATTGTTGCAATTCAAAGTAAGCCAATCAGCTTCTGTTGTGGCAGACAGCGTACCCCCTTCCACGGGATTATTGATGGTGCAGGAAACAGTGGCCGTTTCCCCTTCATTCGATACGTTCAATACTCCATTTTCCAGATTGATGCTCAATTCCGGTACAAGTTGTTCTTCGTTGTCGTCACAGCCCACCATCATTGTGGTAGCAATAGCTATTGCCGCGAAAAAAGTAAATTTGTTCATACGTTCACTAAATTTGTTAAGTCAATAATAAAGTAGTTAGTCTATAATTGTTTTATTTTTTGCGATACAGTTGCAAAGACTGGTTTACGATGCGCGGTGCGGGCAATGGTTCGTAAACTTCCTTCTCCGATACGGCAGCTTTGGTCGTAGCTGCAGGTTGTGGCAAATGGATTTGATCGAATGCGGTAAACTCGTCATAATCATACATCCAGTTGCTTCCATAGGCTGTGCTCATCACCCGTTTGTAGATAGCTTCACGTGAGGGAGCATTGAATCCGTTCTGGTTGTGGCGCATCATGCTGTCATCGGTCGGGCGCCAAGTGCCGGTCCAATAGGTGCAGGCTCCCTGATATAAGCCCAAAGTTTGCCCGCATGGGTCAACTCCCTGGTAACGCGAGTCTGCCAAGAAGCGATTCCATAATACTTGTGTGGGGTCGTTGGTGAAGTCTGCGTTCACAAACCAGCCCAAGGCCTGTCTTTCACGATAGGTATTTACAAGATATGAGGGAATTTCTCCATTCTGTTCATACGAGTATTCATCAATCAATTTGCCCAGTCCATGCCCCATGGCTTCGTGCACCAGTACCTGTCGGAACCTTTCGGCTTCCACGCCTTCCACCGTTGGACAATAAGCTATGGCACGCTCGCAGATGCTACCGGTTTGTACCGTTGACTCCAATCCAAGGTAAGTAGTACCGGCATAGGCTTCGGTATTAAGAATGACTATCAGCAATGCTTCATCGAAAAGGGCGGCATCAGAGGCCAGCTGAGGAACAGCTTGGGCATATTCTTCCACTAAACTGTTGCTGCCGATTATTTCAGTACTTACGGCACTATTGTACGAGCAGCCAAACTTGGTCGAATAATTATCATTGAAGGCATTATTCAGGGAAACAGCAGTCACCATCCATACGTCAAAGTAATTACGCAGGCCTTTCAGAGGTTCTTCAGTAAATAGATTTTCCATGCTTTGTTCCATTACTTCCCGGTAGAATCCGCTGGCTATTTCTGTGTCGATGAAGCCGTCGCCCATTAACACTATGGGGACACCTGATCCTTCTGTATGTGTCTGCAACTGAACTACTTCTTTGTCATGAGTCGTAAGGTCGGTAGAAGTGCCTACAGGTTGTCCGGACTGTCGGATAACAATGCGTGGCGACACCATATCCACATTCTCTTCGCTGGTTTCTGTCTGGTCTGCTATATAAATCTGAAATATGGCTTCGCGTTCTTCGCGTGTGTCGTTAGGTTGTACTGTGATAATGAACGAATCGTCTACCAGGGCCTTGGTATTCATGTCGGCATCCTTTGACGGACTTATCCAATCAGTCACGTTGTCGGTATAGGTCCACAAATGTGCTTCTTTGTCCGTAAAGCTGGTGGTGAATTTTAGGGTCACATCTCCTCCTTCGGCTGGAACCTCATACAATGTCTGCTCCACCTCGAGCACATCGGTGGCTTTTTGCCTGATGGTAAGTGGCAATGGAGCGCCACTGCCTTCCAGCGTCAAAGTGGCCATGCGTTCTTCTCCCGTAAGATTCGTGTTTTTGGCGATAACAGCAATGGTCGAGTTTTCACCGCCCTTGCCAGTCATGGGTGCAACGGTAAGCCAGTCGGCATCTACCTTGGCAATCCAATCATCTTCGCTATAGAAATCTATGGCTATTTGGGTGTTTTTATTCGCTTCGAGCGTCATGTCGCTTTCAGGAGTGGTTACCTCAAAGCCTGTCTCTGACTCTGGAGCAAGCTCTTTGTTGTCATCCGAGCATGAAAGAGCTATGGCTGCCCATCCCAGTATCAAGTATAAAAATTTGGATTTCATTTGGCTAATATTTTATTGTTGTGATAATGGCGTGATATGTCTTTTTATGGCTGCTTTTTTTTCCACATGTGTTGCATCTGTTGACGTGATGGCTGTAAAATCTACCCGTGTGATTTCGGTAGTAACCAGACCACGTCCGTCCAAACCGAACACCATCACAAAGCACGGATCTCCCGGTGTCACTACATATTTCAACTGATAGCCTGTTAGGATTTGGTCGCCGGACGCAAGAAGCGGAGAAGTTGTCCAGTCAATGGCCTGTCCTTCCAACTGCATTTGCTGCTCATCCGAATACACGCAGTTAAAGGCTAAGTCGTAGATATCTTTATAACCGGACAACATGGATTCCTCGAATATAGCCACGTAGTAGCGTTCGGTTTTGTCTGATGGTGTTACCTTTATGGTGGGGCTTACCCAAATGCCGGCTCCTGTATCCACCAGGTCTTGGCCTACTATCTCCACCTCAAAAGTGCAATCGCTGGTGGCTTCCCAGGCTGGAGTGGTAAAAGGTAGTTTTATCATAGGAGTGGTGATTTGTACAGGATCCTCTGTGCTGTTGTGATCAAATTCTACGCCATAAGCATAGAGCAGATAATCTGTTTCTGGACTTAACATGCGCGTTGCATATCTGTACGAACCCTGTTCAGAGCCGTATTCCATCCTTTGGTACCACGTGCCACCCAGTGAAGCTGCCATTGCTTTGTAATATCCGAAGTCATATCCTTCGATGAATTCCATGTCACTGTCATAAGCCATGTATTTTTCCATTGGAATTTGAGCAAACTGATACAACATAGTCGGGTCTTGTGGTTCGGCTATCATCACCATAGAACGGTAGGTCAAGCTATCCATGGAAAGTCTGATGGCAGGTGCGCTGGTGGTTACTGTCGCTGAAACTTGCTCAGATAACTTATCTTCCGCACAAGCTTGCAAAGTAAAGATATACTGGGTGTCATAGAGCAAATCTATTTCTTTTGAGTAGACAAATTGCATGCTTAGTTCATCTGTGGATCCTTGAGCGACCAATTGCTGATCATCAGCTTTTTTTAGCTGATAGTTGTACATTGTCGCATGGTCTACAGCTATCCAAGAAAAGGACAGCGAAAGGGGGTTGTCCATAATCTCCTCACTTTGTACAATCTCAGGAGCAGGTAAAGTGGTCAGTTCTTCCTCCTGGATGTTGTCGTCATTGTCGCATGATGTAAATAGTCCTGTTGATAAGGCTGCCACAATCCACACAGCACAGTTCCGCAAGAAATTTTTTCTCATTCTGTTAAAAAATTAGTGTTTGTAAAATATAGGTTCCGGTTGCAATTTGTTAATAAAATTGGGATTGTTTTTATTTATTGCAACTATTTATGTGGTAAAGATAGGCATTATTTTTATATTAAACAAAATAAATGATGAGTAAAAATAACATGCTTTTAGAAAAGAAATGAGGCTGTGCCATAAAGTTTAATTTATGGCACAGCCTCTCGCTGTAGTACCCGGAGCGGGACTTGAACCCGCACAGCCATTACTGGCCAAAGGATTTTAAGTCCTTCGTGTCTACCATTTCACCATCCGGGCGACCTTGTAGTGTGAGCGGCAAACGAGACTCGAACTCGCGACCCCGACCTTGGCAAGGTCGTGCTCTACCAACTGAGCTATTGCCGCAAATCTTGAAGAACGGCTGCAAAGATAGGAAGTTTCCCGTTGTTGCGCAACTTTTTCCGTGCAAAAATTGGGGCAATCGAGCGTTTGGCTTTACAGGGCTTTTCGTTAGCGACCCAACAAGGCTTGCTCTGCCTTCTCCATCCGCTCGAAGTGGAAGCCGTCCATCGTTTCTTGCATCAGGGTCGTGATGCGGTCGTTGCATAGGTTGCCGATGCTTCCCTCGTGCGTGTGATGCACTTCCTTGACGGGTGTGAAGGTGCCGGCCTCAATCTCCAGTCCCACTTTCTTGTAGGCGTCGCGGAAAGGCATTCCCTCGCGGGCCAGGCGGTTTACTTCCTCCACGCTGAAGATGGGGTCGTAGCGCGGGTCGTCCAGGATATGTTCATTCACCCGGATTTCGTGCATGATGTAGGTGGCCATTTGTAGGCAGTCTTTCAACTCCTGGAACGCAGGCAGGAATACTTCCTTGATGATTTGCAAGTCGCGGAAATAGCCTGATGGCAAGTTGTTGGCTATCATCATGATTTGCTGGGGCAGAGCCTGGAGTTTGTTGCACTTGGCACGCGTCAGCTCGAACACGTCGGGGTTCTTCTTGTGGGGCATGATGCTGGAGCCGGTGGTGCAGTCGTCCGGCAACTTCACGAAGCCGAAATTCTGGCTGTTGAACAGGCAGGCATCGTAAGCCAGCTTGGACAACGTGCCGGCGATGGTAGCCAGGGCAAAAGCTACGTTGCGTTCCATCTTGCCACGCCCCATCTGGGCATATACCACGTTGTAGTTCATGGAGTCGAAACCCAGCAATTCCGTGGTCATCGTACGGTTCACCGGGAAAGAAGAACCATAGCCGGCAGCCGAACCCAGGGGATTGCGGTTGCACGTCTTGTAGGCAGCCTGCAGGAACAGCATGTCGTCGGCCAGGCTCTCGGCGTATGCCCCGAACCACAGGCCGAACGATGAAGGCATGGCCACCTGCAGGTGCGTGTAGCCGGGCATCAGCACGTCCTTGTAGCGTTCGCTCTGTTGTATCAGCACGGTGAACAATTGCTCCACCGCTTCGGCGATGTCTTTGAGCTGGGCGCGTGTGAAAAGTTTCAGGTCCAGCAGGACTTGGTCGTTGCGCGAGCGTCCGCTGTGTATCTTCTTGCCTATGTCGCCCAAGCGGCGGGTCAGCATCAGTTCCACCTGCGAGTGCACGTCTTCCACGCCGTCTTCTATCACGAACTCGCCCCGTTCAGCCATCGCGTAGATGGACTTCATCTCGGCCAGCAATTGCTGTAATTCATCGGCTGTCAGCAGGCCGATGCTTTCCAGCATGGTGATGTGGGCCATCGAACCCAACACGTCATATTTTGCCAGGTAGAGGTCCATCTCGCGGTCGCGTCCCACGGTGAAGCGCTCAATGTCCTTGTTGATTTGAACGGATTTCTCCCAAAGTTTCAGAGCCACGTCAAATAAATTAAAAAGCCAATATGAATCAGTCGTTCTCCGTATAAGGAATCATGGCCAGCAAGTCTGCCATTTTCTCCAAACCGTCCTGCAAGGGGCGTTGTATCATGTTCTTAATGAAGGGGTTGACCTCCATGTTGATGACCAGTTGCAGTTGGGATTCAGTCTCCGATACCGGCGAGATGTGAATTTGCAAATCGAAAGGCAGGGGAGAGGAGGTGGTGCCGAAGGTGATGCAGCTTTCCGGTTCACGGGCCACGATTTTCAGCGTAATGGTGCCGATGGGCGGGGCTTGCATGCTCAGCGTGTCAGTGTCGAACGTCATGTTCTTCACCTTATGTTCCGGAAGACGGTCTTTTACTTTCGCCAGATTATTCAGGTCTGACAACTTGGCGTACACGGCTTTCTGCGAAGCCTGTACTTGTTTTATGGTGCTTTCAAATGTAGTCATGGCATATCGTTATTTGCCGGCATCCCAATGGGCCGGGTCTTTTCTCCATTCATTCAGTGTCTCGATATCTTCTTCCTTGATATAACCGGTTTTGAGGGCTACGTCTATCACAGCCTCATAGTTGGTCAGTGTCACCAAGGGGACTTTGGCGTCCTTGAAGGCCTTTTCGGCTACGGGGAAGCCATAGGTGTAGGCAGCTACCATGCCGATGACCTCGCATCCGTCGCGGCGGATGGCTTCCACGGCTTTCAGACTGCTGCCTCCCGTGGAAATCAGGTCTTCCACAACGACTACCTTCATGCCCGGGCGCAATTCGCCTTCAATCAGATTCTCCAGTCCATGGTCCTTCGGTGTAGAGCGGACATAGACAAAGGGCAGGTTCAAGGCATCGGCCACCAAAGCTCCTTGCGGGATGGCGCCTGTGGCCACGCCGGCGATGGCATCCACCTGTCCGAAGCGTTCCAAGATGAGGCGCGTGATTTCCGTCTTCACGAAACTGCGCAACGAGGGGTAGGAGAGCGTCTTGCGGTTGTCGCAATAGAACGGGGATTTCCAGCCGGACGCCCAAGTGAAGGGGTTGGCCGGTTGTAGTTTGATGGCTTTGATTTTCAGTAGCTTTTCAGCAAACAGTCGTTCTAAATTTTTCATAGCTAACCAATGTTTATGTGATAAATCAAGTGCAAAAGTAAGCAAACAGAATGAAAATAGAAAAAAGAAACGTGATATTTTTTAGTCAAGACTCTCATTTTCATCTGGCAAGTCAATGCATTGGCGGATGTCGTCGGCTGCAAACCCGCGGCTGAGGGCAAAGCGTATCAGCTTCCCGTTGCGTTCATAGTCGCTGCCGGTGCGGATGCTCCGCCGCTTGGCATCCAGCAGGGCTTGCAAGGTGGCATGGTACTCTTGCGGGTCGATGCGGTTCAGCAACGGGCGGTATGTATAGGGGTCTATCTTTTTCAGCCGTAGGGCCTGGTCTATCTTCTGCTTGCCCCATTTGGCAAAGCGGAACTTGTCGCGGATAAAGGCATTGCAGTAGCGTTCTTCGTCGATGAACTTCTCCTGTTCCAGCCGGTCGACGATGCGGTTGGCCGTGTCATAGGGCAATCCCCAACGCAGCAGCTTGTCGGTCACTTCTGTGCGGCAATGTTCGGCGGAGGCGCAATAAGCCTCCATGCGTTTCAACGCTTCATTTTCGTTGATTTCAGTCATGTTCGTCTGTCTATTAGTCAGTGAATGGGTTGTTTGGCGGTTACGAACCGGTCGTTCCCGCTCAAGTCTTTGTCCGTCCGCACCTCTGCATAGCCTTGTGCGTGCAGCAGGGCAGCCGTTTCAGGTCCGTATGCACGGTTGATTTCAAAATAAAGTTTTCCACCCGGTGTCAGCAGCCGTCGGCCTAACAGCCCGATATGCCGGTAGAAGCGCAAGGGGTCATCGTCGGGCACGAAGAGCGCGGTTCCCGGCTCATACAGGCGCACGTTCGGTTCCATGCCGGCCTTTTCGGATTCGGTCACGTAGGGCGGGTTGCTCACGAGGAGGTCCGTTCGTTCCGTCCCTTCCGGTTCCCATGTCAACACATCACGCCGCACGAAGTTTACGCCCGCTTGCCAGGTCTTGGCATTTTGGCGGGCAATCCGCAGGGCTGTTTCCGAGATGTCCCAGGCTTCCACCCGTGCGGCGGGCAGTTCCTTGGCCAGTGTCACGGCGATGCACCCGCTGCCGGTGCCGATGTCCAGTATGCGGGCATCGGCGGGAGCTTCTTTCAAGATTCGTTCCACCAGTTCTTCCGTTTCCGGCCGGGGAATCAGCACGCCCGGCTCCACGTGGAAGTCACGGCCCAGAAAGCGGGCTTTCCCCTGGATGTATTGTATCGGCTCGAAGCGGAGCAATCTTTCGATGGCCTCCTCCAATTTCCGGGCCCGGATGTCGTCCGGTGCCAAGGGCTCATTCAGCACAAAGTCCGTGACCTGTTGCCCTCCTATCTCGCAGCACACGATGCGTGCCAAGGCCGTTGCTTCTTGTGCGGAATAGCAGGCTTTCAGTCTGTTGCGCAGTTCGGCGGGGGATATTTGCATGGGTCTTTTCCTGTTAGCGGGCGCAAAAGTAATGTTTTTCTTTGAGATTTGTTTTCTGTTGGGGCAAAAATGCGGCTTCGCCGGTCAATCTGTCAACGCCAGATTTTGTGCGCCTAAGCAATATCGGTTATTTTGGGGAGGCGGATTGTCTTGATTTCCAGTCCTTAGGCGCAGGCATGGGTAAGCACGGGCGGAGGCATGGGTAAGCATGGACGGAGGCATGGGTAAGCGCGGGCGGGGATATACCCCGGCGAAATAGGGAAAGGCTTGCTGCATTTTCTTGCCCGTTTCAACCCTATTTCTTATCTTTGTGCAGGCAAGTACATTGTTTGATTGTAATAGTATGATAAAATATCCGATAGGTATACAGAGTTTTGCACAACTTCGTGAGGACGGTTTTGTGTATGTGGACAAGACCGCGCTGCTGCATAAGTTGGTGACGGAGGGGAAGATTTATTTCCTCAGCCGTCCCCGCCGTTTTGGCAAGAGCCTGCTGGTGTCCACGCTGAAGGCTTATTTCCAAGGACGGAAGGGCTTGTTCCAAGGGCTTGCCCTGGAGGAACTGGAGAAGGAATGGGCGGAATATCCGGTGTTTCACGTGGACTTCAACGGGGCGGTGTTCATGGAGAAAGAGGCTTTGGAAAGAAGGCTGGAGAGTTATGTGGCAGAATGGGAGCGGATGTATGGGAAAATCCCGTCCGATGCAGACTTGGGTAGCCGTTTTGCTTATGTCCTCCGCCAGGCCCATCTTCGTACAGGCCGTCGTTGCGTGGTGCTGATAGACGAGTATGACAAGCCGATACTGGATGTGCTGGATCAGGGCATTATGGTCCGGGTGGACGGTCAGGAGTGGTCGTTGGAGGACCGTAACCGGGAATTGTTGAAGGGATTCTATTCGGTGTTCAAGGCGGCGGACGAAGACCTCCGGTTCGTGTTGCTGACGGGGGTGACGGAGTTTTCGCAAGTCAGCGTGTTCAGTGGTTTCAACCAGCCGGCGGACCTTAGCATGGACCCGCGCTACGAGGCGTTGTGCGGCATCACGCAGGAGGAGCTGGAGCGGTATTTCGCGGAGCCGATAGGGGCGATGGCCGCTCAAGAGGGCATTCTGGTGGAGGAGATGATGGGCCGGTTGAAGCGTCAGTATGACGGTTATCATTTCAGCCCGCGCCTGACGGATGTGTACAATCCTTTCAGCCTGCTCAATGCCTTTGCCAGCGGGCTGCTGATGGATTATTGGTTCCGTAGCGGCACGCCTACTTACCTACTCCGCCTGTTGTCCCATTCGGACGAGAACTTGAACGAGCTGACGGGACGTTACTACGACCCGCAGGAGTTCATCGACTACAAGGCTACGGTGGAGAAGCCCTTGCCGATGATTTACCAGAGCGGGTATCTGACCATCAAGGATTATAACCCCCGTCGGGGGACATTCCTGTTGGATTTTCCCAATAACGAAGTAAAGAAAGGTTTCCTGGGCTTGGCTGCTTCGGATTATTTCAAGCCCGTGCGGCTGGAAGTGAACTCCTGGATACAAGATTTGCTGGATGCTTTGGAAGGAGGCGATGTGGACAGGCTCCGCCACTTATTCACTTCTTTCCTGGCGGACATACCCTATACGATGCGCCGTAAGGCGGATGAGCGGGAGCGCGAGCGTTACTTCCATTATACGTTTTATCTCATCTTCCGCCTGGTCAGCGTCTATGCGGTATATACGGAGAAGCAGCAGAGCGAGGGGCGCGTGGATTGCATTGTGGAAACACCCGGCTATGTCTACATCTTCGAGTTCAAGCTGGACGGCACGGCGGACGAGGCCCTGCGCCAGATAGCGGAGAAAGGCTATGCACGGCCTTACGAGGCGGAGGCACGGACATTGTTCTGCATAGGCGTGGGTTTTTCCTCGCAGAGCGGGACGGTGGCGGACTGGAAGGTGGAACGGGGAGCGTCTTTGATATTCTAAATCGTAATAGGCTATGGCAAGCATCAAGAAAATATACCTGGCATCCTTATCCTTGGCTTTGGTCTCCTGTTTGTTTCCTCAATCGGCGAAAAGCAGTGATGTCAGCCCGTCAAGGGCCGACGTGCTGGCGGACAGCATCTCCCGGATTGTATCGGCTTGTCCGGGCGAGGTCGGAGTGGCTGTCCTTATCAACGGTGCCGACACGGTCGCCGTCAATAATGAGAATGTATATCCCATGATGAGCGTGTTCAAGGTACATCAGGCATTGGCCGTTTGCCACTGGTTGGATCAGCGTGGGCTTTCGCTGGACACCTTGTTGACCATGCAGCGTGAAGAGCTTGACCCAAAGACCTGGAGCCCCATGCTGAAAGAGCATCCGGAGCCGTCGGTTACGTTGCCCGTGAGGGAGTTGCTTCGTTATACGCTCATCCAGAGCGACAACAATGCGAGTAATGTCCTGTTTGAGCGTTTGGCCGGTGTGGCCGAGACGGACAGTTTCGTGGCTACGCTCATTCCTCGTTCGAGTTTCCGGATGGCCTATATGGAGTCGGAAATGGCGGCCGACCATGCCAAAGCCTATGCCAACCACACTTCCCCGCTTGGAGCGGCTATCCTGATGGACAGGTTGTTTACCGATAGCCTGGTGAGCCGTGAGAAGCAGCATTTCATCAGGAAGTCCCTTGGGGAATGCAAGACCGGCAAAGACCGTATAGCCGCCCCGCTTCTCGGGAAGGAAGGAGTATCCCTTGCACACAAGACGGGTTCGGGGTATATTGACCGGGGTGTCCTTGCGGCCCATAATGACGTGGCTTATATCACGTTGCCCAACGGCGTGCATTACGCCTTGGCCGTGTTTGTCAAGGATTACAAGGGGAATGAGGCACAAGCCGCACGAGTGGCTGCACGGATCTCGGCCATTGTGTATGCGTTGTTGGCCCAGGCTTCAGGCAAGTAGCCGGTTTGGCCTATTACAAAAAAACAGGCTTCAGGCCACAAACTTCGTACAACTTCGCGTAATTTTCCCTATCTTTACGCCCCGAAACAGAAAAACGATAGATTCATGCCATTAAAATTACCCGATAAATTGCCTGCTATCGAATTGCTGAAGCAGGAAAACATCTTTGTCATGGATACGACCCGCGCCACCGGGCAGGATATCCGCCCGTTGCGTATCGTCATCCTCAATCTGATGCCGCTGAAGATTACCACGGAGACGGACTTGGTGCGCTTGCTTTCCAACACTCCGCTCCAGGTGGAAATCTCGTTCATGAAGATCAAGAGCCATACATCGAAGAATACCCCCATCGAGCACATGAAGGCTTTCTACACGGACTTCGAGCTGATGCGCAACGAGAAGTATGATGGGATGATCATTACCGGTGCACCCGTGGAGCAGATGGACTTCGAGCAGGTGACGTATTGGGACGAAATCACGGAAATCTTCGACTGGGCGCGGACGCATGTCACCTCTACCCTCTACATTTGCTGGGCGGCGCAGGCGGGGTTGTATCATTTTTATGGTGTGCCCAAGTATCCGTTGCCGCAGAAGATGTTCGGCATCTTTCCCCACCGGGCGTTGCAACCCTTGCACCCCATCTTCCGGGGCTTCGACGATGTGTTCTATGTCCCCCATAGCCGCCATACCGAGGTGCGTCGCGAGGATATCCTCAAGGTGCCTGCACTGACACTGCTTTCCGAATCTGCGGAGGCGGGGGTCTATATGGTGATGGCCCGCGGAGGCAGGGAGTTCTTCGTGACCGGCCATTCGGAGTATTCTCCCCTGACGCTGGACGGGGAATACCGGCGTGACCTGGGCAAGGGGTTGCCCATTGAGATGCCGCGCAACTATTACGTGGACAATGATCCGGAGAAAGGTGTGTTAGTGCGTTGGCGCGCCCATGCCAACCTGTTGTTCTCCAACTGGCTGAACTATTTTGTCTACCAGGAAACGCCTTATAATATCAACGACATCGCATGAAGCCGCGTCCCATAGAACTGCTTTCGCCGGCCAAGAACCTGGAGTGTGGGTTGGCGGCCGTGGATCATGGGGCGGATGCTGTCTATATCGGTGCGCCGCGTTTCGGGGCAAGGGCTGCCGCGGGCAATTCGCCGGAAGACATTGCCCGGTTGGTGGAGTATGCCCATGTCTACGGGGTGCGTATATACGTCACGGTGAATACCATCCTGAAAGACGAGGAACTGGTGGAAACGGAGCGGCTGATTCATGACCTCTACCGCATCGGGGTGGATGCCCTGATTGTGCAGGACATGGGCATCACGCGCCTGCATTTGCCGCCCATCCCCCTCCATGCCAGCACGCAGATGGACAATCGCACGCCGGAGAAGGTGCGCTTCCTGGCCGAGGCCGGTTTCCGGCAAGTGGTGCTGGCCCGGGAGTTGTCGTTGCAGGAGATTCGCCACATCCACGAGGCTTGCCCGCAGACGTTGCTCGAGGTCTTCGTGCATGGGGCGCTTTGCGTCAGCTATAGTGGGCAATGCTATGCCAGTCAAGCTTGCTTCGGCCGCAGTGCCAACCGGGGAGAATGTGCCCAGTTCTGTCGCCTGCCCTTCTCGCTGGTGGATGCCGACGGGAAAACGATGGTGCGGGACAAGCATCTCCTGTCGCTGAAGGATTTGAACCAGAGCGATCGCCTGGAGCAGCTGCTGGACGCCGGGGCATCCTCTCTGAAAATTGAAGGACGCCTGAAGGACGTGGCCTACGTGAAGAACGTGACGGCGGCCTATCGCCTTCGTCTCGACGAGATCCTGTCACGTCGCCCGGAATACGTGCGTTCGTCCTCGGGGAGCAGCCGCTATACGTTTACCCCTCAGCTGGACAAGAGTTTCAGCCGGGGATTCACCCATTACTTCCTACAGGGGCGGGGCGAGGATATTGCTTCGTTTGATACCCCCAAATCGCTGGGCGAGGAGATGGGCATGCTGAAGGAGCAACGGGGGCATAGCTTTACGGTGGCGGGCGTGAAGTCGTTTCATAACGGGGATGGCATCTGCTACCTGGACGGGCAAGGACGCTTGCAGGGCTTCCGCGTCAACCGGGTGGAGGACAACCGGATTTTCCCTGCCGGTGAGGTGCCCCGCATTCCTCCCCGTACCCGCCTGTACCGCAATTTCGATCAGGAATTTGAGAAACTATTGGCGCGCAAGTCTGCCGAGCGGAAGATTGCCTTGCGGTGGGCGTTGTGGGAGACACCGCAGGGATTTGCCCTGTCTGCCGAGGATGAAGACGGCAACCGTGCGGCACGTTCTTTCGATTATCCCAAGGAGCTGGCGCGTTCGCCTCAAGATGCCAATCTGCGGGCGCAGTTGGGTAAGTTGGGCAACACGCCTTTTGAGGCAGTCGGTGAAATGGATATACGTCTTGCAGACAATTGGTTCTTGCCGGCATCGGTGGTGACCGACTGGCGCAGGCAGGTGGTGGATTGCTTGTTGCAGGTGCGCCGCATCCGTTATCGCCGGGAGTGGCAGGTGTGGAGGCCGACGGCTCATGCTTTCCCCCTCTCTTCGCTGACATATCTGGGCAATGTGATGAACGGGGAAGCGCGTCGGTTCTACTTGGAGCATGGTGTCGCTACAGTGGCTCCCGCCTACGAGGCGCAGGCAGTGCCGGAGGCGGTGCTGATGTTTTGTCGCCATTGCCTGCGCTACAGCATGGGGTGGTGTCCTACTTTCCAGAAAAAGCGCTCGCCCTACCGGGAGCCTTATTATCTGGTGTCGTCGGACGGGCGACGTTTCCGCTTGTCCTTCGATTGCAAGAATTGTCAGATGAAGGTCTATGCGGCGGAGTAAGGACAACGGGCAATGGGGCAATGGCTTCCGGCAAAGGCGGGGCTTGGGACAAGTCTTGGGAATTCTTCTCTGCATGGCTTTGCTGGCTTCCTGCCGGTATACCCCGCCTGTATTGTCCGGCGAGGAGGTGGATCAGCGCGCCCGCGACTCCGTGGCCTATCTGTTTGAACGGCATTATACGTGGAATACCAACCTGGTGCTTCAGGCTGACTCCATCAATCTGGTGGCCTTGCCGTTGAAAGAGAGTTATAGCACCCTCCGCCAGGGCGACCATGTGGTGGTGGCGGAGCTGGATGTGCATCCCAATGACAGCGTGGACAGCATCTGGGTGAAGCTGGCCCACTCGCAGGAGGTGCAAGGTTGGGTGCGGGAGTGCGAGATGAAGCGGGCATTTGTGCCGGCAGACAGCATTTCGCAGGCGATCTATCTGTTCAGCGACACGCACGTGCCCTATTTTATCGTCATTTGTGCCTTGTTCGTGGCCTTCTGGCTGATCCGCATGTTGCGGCGCAAGTCCTTCAGCAAGTCGGGGTTCGGCGACATTGATTATGTGTATCCCTTGCTGCTCTGCCTGCTGATGGCTTTTTGCGCCACGCTGTATGAAACGATGCAGGTGTTTGTGCCCGATACGTGGGAGCATTTCTACTACAACCCCACGCTATCCCCTTTCCGGGTGCCTTTGTTGTTGTCCTTGTTTTTGTCGGGGCTTTGGATATTTGTGGTGGTGCTGGTGGCCACGGTAGATGTCTTGTTCCGTCGGTTGCCGCTCTCCACTGCGGTGTTCTACCTGCTGGGGCTGGCTTCGGCTTGCATCTTCTGTTACTTCTTTTTTATCCTGACTACCGGTATCTATGTGGGCTATGTGTTTCTGGCATTGCTGGCCGTCCTCTTTGTCCGGCTCTTGCGCCGTTCGTTGCATACGTCCGTCTACCGTTGCGGCAATTGCGGGGAGGCACTGGCACAGAAAGGGGTGTGTCCCTATTGCGGGGCATTGAACGAGTGAGAGGAAAACCTCGGCGGTTTCTTCGCCATCTCCGGATTAAGTGTTACTTTTGCGCGGAAAAACTGAAAGTTATGGAAGACGAGAAATACATGCGCCGTTGTTTGCAACTGGCCCGGAACGGCTTGTGCAATACGGCTCCCAATCCGATGGTGGGGGCTGTATTGGTATGCGACGGCAAAATCATAGGCGAAGGCTACCACGTGCGTTGCGGTCAGGCGCATGCCGAGGTGAACGCCATCCGTTCGGTGAAAGACCCGTCTCTGCTGAAGCGGGCCACGCTGTACGTCAGCCTGGAGCCATGCTCGCATTATGGGAAAACGCCTCCTTGTGCCGACCTGATTGTGGAGAAGGGCATCCCGCGCATCGTGGTGGGATGTCTCGACCCCTTTGTCCAAGTGGCAGGGCGGGGCATCCGGAAGTTGCAGGATGCGGGCCGCGAAGTCGTGGTGGGTGTGCTGGAAGACGAGTGCCGCGACCTGATACGCCGTTTCATCACGTTTCATACGCAGCATCGCCCTTACGTTACGTTGAAGTGGGCACAATCGGCCGACGGCTTCCTGGATATGCAACGCGCGGGAGGGAGTCCTGTACGCCTGTCCAATGACTTGACCCAGATGCTGGTGCACAAGAAGCGGGCTGAACATAGCGCCATCTTGGTAGGCACCCGCACAGCCTTGCTGGACAATCCGAGCCTGACCGTGCGCAGTTGGTATGGACCGTCGCCGGTGCGGGTAGTCATCGACCGGGAAGGCTTGTTGCCGGACGGCCTGCATCTGCTGGATGGGCGTGTGCAGACGTTGGTGTTTACCGAAAGCAAAGGTGCTTCGCGGCCTGGTGTGGACTTTGTACAGGCGGATTTCACTCGGCCGTTGGTCCCTCAGTTGCTGGAAGCGCTTTATGCGCGTAGCCTGCAATCGTTATTGGTAGAGGGAGGAGCTTTGACTTTGCAGTCTTTCTTGGATGCCGGTTTGTGGGACGAGGCTTTTGTGGAAGAATCGCCCATGTTCTTGCAGGCAGGCGTGCGTGCCCCGCTGATGGATGAGAAAAAAATCTGCGAAACCGAGCAGCATTTCGGGAGGTCCATTCGTCATTATAAGGCATAGAAAGACGCTCTTTGATTTGGCCTGGCGGGCGTTTTATCGTGCATTTCGGTTATTTTATCTATAATTTTGTATAAAACTTCCCGTAGAGGAGGTTTATAGCGAAAATTGTTCCTATTTTTGCAACTTGTAAATAAACACTAACATAAGGAATGAGAACAAGATTTCTGTCACTGATTGTAGGCTTTTTGCTGGTGTCGATAGCGGTAAGTTCCTGTCTGAATACAGACGATGAGACGCCCGTGTATAGTTCGGACGCCACCATACACGCTTTCAGTCTCGATACCATTCATGGAGTGGACTACAGATTTGAGATAGACCAGCTGAACAATCTGATTTATAATCCGGACTCCTTGCCGGTGGATGCCGACACGTTGATTGACAGCATCCAGGTGGACCAACTGACCGTCATGATGGGTGTAATGTCCGACGATACGACTTTCTCTACGGATGTTTATCACAATCTGTTGCCGGCAATGAATGCTACAGGCAGCAATGGCGTGAAGCTGGTGGTTTATGCTCCCGACGGGATAACCCAGCGTACGTATACCTTGCAGATCCGGGTGCATCGGCTGGTGCCGGATTCGTTGACTTGGGTGCACATGGACACCGTGGCTCCTGTATTTACGGAAACGGTAAATACCGGCGTGCAGAAAGCAATAGTATTCAATGGGGATTTATGCTTGTATACATCTTCTACGGAACTTTATCGGACCTCGGCTACGCCTGGACAATATGGCTGGAGCCGTTCGGAAGTGACGGGATTGCCCGAAGAGGCAGACGTGACTTCTCTGCTCGCCTTTGCCGGCCGGTTGTATATGTTGTCCGGAGGCGAGGTGTATGTCTCGGAGGATGGCCAGGCTTGGCAGAAGTCAGAAGGCTTGAGCGGCGGCGTGCAATCCTTGGTGACCTCATTGCCTGTGGATGAGGTGAGCAACCGGGAGGAAACCTTGATCGGCATTCGGCAGAATGAAACTCTGGGTAGTGAGTTCTGTGCCAGCACTGACGGGTTGGCATGGGTGTCCGGCACCACAGTGCCCGAGGGCTTCCCGATCCGCAACATCACGAGTGCCCATTATACGACAGGCTATGGCGTCAGCCAAACTATGGTGATGGGAATGCCTCGCGGAGTGGAAGACAAGTCGATACCTTGGTTTACCAACGACGGCTTGTCGTGGGCTTCGTTGGAGACGGATGCTGAGGGCGTGTCTTGCCCCGGCATGGACAATCCGGTGCTGATGCACTATGGTGACCGCTTCTATGCTTTCGGGGGCAACATGTCCGAGATTTATGAGTCAATGTCGGGCATAGCCTGGCAGTTGGTGGAGAAGAAGTTCTTGTTGCCTTCGGCTTTTGCCGGAAAAACTTCCTATACAGTAGTGGTGGATCCTACGCCGGAAGGCGTGGAGAATGCCGCCGACAAGCGGGACTTCATTTGGGTGATTTTCGGAGGCAACGGCATCCCCAACGAAGTATGGCGTGGACGGCTTAACCGGCTGGGGTTTGAGCGAGAATAAAGGAACCCGTATTGCGAGCGGAATATGTTCTCCTACTACATATATAATATAAATAGGTGTAGGGCGTTTCCCGCATGAACAAAGAAATAACGATAGAAAATGTCATATAAAGAACAAATAGACTTGAATCGGATACCGGGCCATGTGGCTATCATCATGGATGGCAACGGGCGATGGGCCAAACAGCGCGGACGTGAACGGAGTTACGGTCACCAAGTGGGCGCTGAGACTGTCCATGTCATTGCGGAAGAGGCGGCCAGACTGGGCGTGAAGTATCTGACTCTCTATACTTTTTCCATCGAGAATTGGGGACGCCCTGCCGACGAAGTGGCCGCACTGATGAGCCTCCTGTTTGACTCTATTGAAGAAGAGACTTTCATGAAGAACAATATCCGCTTCCGGGTCATTGGCGAGGTGGACAAATTGCCCGCGAAGGTGCAAGAGCGCCTGAATGGCTGCATAGCCCACACTGCTGCCAATACAGGCATGAACCTGGTGCTGGCGTTGAGCTACTCGTCCCGTTGGGAGATTACCGAGGCGGCAAAGCAACTGGCAATCGCCGTGCAGAAGGGCGAATTGACGGCTGACCAGATAGATGCCGAGCGGTTTGCCCATTGCCTGACGACCAACTTCATGCCCGATCCGGATTTGTTGATTCGCACAGGCGGGGAACTGCGCCTGAGCAACTATATGCTTTGGCAATGCGCCTATTCGGAGTTGTATTTTTGCGACACGTTTTGGCCGGATTTTCGGGAGGAGGAGTTTTTCAAGGCTATTTGTGACTACCAGAAGCGGGAACGCCGTTTCGGGAAAACCAGTGAGCAAATCTCTTGAAGCAAGCGATAGAAAGTAACGACTTTTAGATATATATAATTAAGAACGTAAAGATGTACGAACGTATTTTCGTCCTATTCATAGCGGTGCTCGGCTTGTTTGCCGGTGCGGTGAAAGGTGTCGCACAAGAAGTGGCGGCCGACAGCACGAATGTAGAAACGCCGGTGGTCCTCTATTCCAGTACGCCGAAGAAACTGGAGATTGCGGATATCAAGGTAGTGGGTGCGGACAATTATGAAGATTATGTCATCATCGGCCTTTCCGGATTGGCCAAGGGGCAGACCATCTCGATACCGGGTGATGAGATCACGCAGGCTTGTAAGCGCTATTGGCGGCACGGCCTCTTTTCGGACGTGAGCATCACGGATGACAAGGAGGAAAACGGAAAAGTGTGGCTGACGATTCACCTGACCATGCGTCCGCGTGTGTCGGACATCCGCTATTCGGGCGTCAAGAAGTCCGAGCGCGAGGACTTGGAAGAACGCATAGGCATGATGAAGGGTGGACAAATCACGCCTAATATCGTGGACCGTGCGGAAACGCTCATCAAGCGTTATTTCGACGACAAGGGCTTCAAGAATGCCGACATCTTCATCAATCAGAAGGATGATCCTGAACACGAGAACCAAGTCATCGTGGACATTGTCATAGACAAGAAAGAGAAAGTCAAGGTACATCACATTGAAATCGTGGGCAACAAGGCATTGAGTGCCAAGAAGCTGAAACGTGTGATGAAGAAGACGAACGAGAAAGGCAAGCTGCTCAACCTGTTCCGTACCAAGAAGTTTGTCGAAGAAAACTACGAGGCCGATAAACAGCTTATCATTGACAAGTATAACGAGTTGGGCTATCGAGACGCCATGATTGTGGAAGACAGCATCAGCCCGTATGACGATCGCACGGTGGATGTGTTCATGCGGATTGATGAAGGACAGAAATACTACCTGCGCAACATCACCTGGGTGGGCAACACGCTCTATCCTTCCGAACAGCTGGACTACATGTTGCAGATGAAGAAAGGTGACGTCTATAACCAGAAGTTGCTGAACGATCGCCTGACCGGCGACGAGGATGCTATCGGCAATCTGTATTACAACAACGGTTACCTGTTCTACAGCCTTGATCCCGTGGAAGTGAATATCGTGGGTGACTCCATCGACCTGGAGATGCGTATATACGAAGGCCGTCAGGCTACCATCAACAAAGTCATGATTAGCGGTAACGACCGTTTGTACGAGAATGTGGTGCGCCGTGAATTGCGTACCCGTCCCGGACAGTTGTTCAGCCGTGAAGACGTGATGCGTTCCTACCGTGAAATTGCCCAAATGGGACACTTCGACCCCGAGCAGATTAATCCCGATATACAGCCGCGTCCTGAGGATGGTACGGTAGACATTGACTACCAATTGGTGTCCAAGTCCAACGACCAAGTAGAATTCTCCGCAGGTTGGGGACAGACGGGTGTCATCGGCAAGTTGAGTTTGAAGTTCAACAATTTCTCGCTGGCCAACCTCTTGCATCCAGGTGAGAACTATCGCGGCATTCTGCCGCAGGGCGACGGACAGACGCTTACCATCAGCGGACAGACCAATGCCCGTTACTACCAGTCCTACAGCGTGTCGTTCTTCGACCCTTGGTTTGGTGGCAAGCGTCCTAACGCGTTCTCCGTGTCGGCGTTCTACTCCCGCCAGACGGACATCAGTAGCCAGTATTACAACGATGCCTTGTACAATAACTTCTACAACAGCTATTACAGCGGCATGTATGGCTACGGCATGTATAACTATGGTAACTACCTGAACTACGAGAACTACTATGACCCCGACAAGTCGGTGCAGATGTTCGGTCTGGCCGTGATGTTCGGTAAGCGTCTGAAGTGGCCGGACGACTACTTCCAGTTCACAGCCGAGTTGTCCTACCAGCGTTACATCCTGCGCGATTGGCAGTATTTCATGGTGACGAACGGTAATTGTAACGACCTGAGCTTGAACCTTACGTTGTCCCGTAGCTCTATTGACAATCCTATCTATCCGCGTCAAGGCTCTGAATTCTCTTTGTCCTTGCAGCTTACGCCGCCTTATTCGTTGTTCGATGGCGTGGATTATAGCCAATATGACCAGAACAACCAAGAAGATATCAACGCCATGCAGCGTTGGGTAGAATACCACAAGTGGAAGTTCAAATCGAAGGTGTACATCCCGTTGATGGATCCGTTCACCGTGAAGCGCACGCCGGTCATCATGGGTCGTGTGGACTTTGGTTTGCTGGGTCACTATAATAAATATAAGAAATCGCCTTTTGGTACCTTCGAGGTGGGTGGTGACGGTATGACCGGTTATTCGACTTACGGCACGGAGACCATTGCCTTGCGTGGTTACGAAAACGGCTCATTGTCTTCCTACGGCAATGAGGGCTACGCTTACGCCCGCTTGGGCATTGAGTTGCGCTATCCGTTGATGTTGGAGACCAGTACCAGCATTTATGCCCTGGCCTTTGTGGAAGCTGGTAACGCTTGGCAGGAAGTGGGCGACTTCAATCCCTTCGACCTGAAGCGTTCCGCCGGTGTGGGTGTGCGCATCTTCCTCCCGATGATCGGTATGATGGGTATCGACTGGGCCTATGGTTTCGACGAAATCCGTGGCAGCCGTTCGTATGGCGGCAGCCAGTTCCACTTCATCTTGGGACAGGAATTCTGATTGTGAATACGAATATATTTAGGATAAGCCTTATGAGAAAGAGTCTTTTAATTACTTTCCTGTTGCTCGTGACCTGCCTGACGGCGCGGGCACAGCGTTTCGCCTTGATAGACATGGAGTATATTCTGCGGAACATCCCTGCTTACGAGAGTGCCAACCAACAGTTGGAGCAATCCTCCAAGCAGTGGCAGGCCGAGGTGGACAAGTTGGCGGGCGAAGCCAAGTCCATGTATGAAGCCTACCAGAAGGAAGCCTCCACGTTGACCGATGCCCAACTCACGGCCAAGGAAGAAGCCATCGTGAACAAGGAGACCGAACTGGCTGAGCTTCGCCGCAAGTACTTCGGTCCGGAGGGTGAATTGGCCAAGCTGCAAGCCCGGCTGATGCGTCCCTTGCAAGACGAGATATACGAAGCGGTGAAGGAGATAGCTACAGCCAAAGGATATGCCGTCGTGACAGACCGTGCCTCGGCCACCAGCATCATCTTCGCCTCGCCCGAGATAGACATTAGCGACGAAGTGCTGGCCAAGTTGGGCTATTCCCACCGCTAAAATACGTCAAGCCGGGGCAGGATGGACAAAAATAAGTATATGCGTTTTGTTATCCCCTTGCTTTACACTATCTTTGCGCCACGTAACAATTAATCATTCAAATTCATAGAAACATTATGCTTAAGAAAATTGCACTTATTGCCGCTATGATTGCCCTGCCGCTGGCAGCTATGGCACAGGCTAAATTTGCTCACATGAATTCACAGGACGTCATCACTGTTATGCCTGAATTTACCAAGGCTCAAGCCGACTTGGATGCTATGGCCAAGCAATATCAGGACGAGATGCAGCGCACGGAAGAGGAGTTCAACAAGAAGTACCAAGAGTTCCTGGCTCAAGCCGACTCTCTGCCCCAGAACATTGCCGAGCGTCGCCAGAAGGAGTTGCAGGACATGGCCCAACGCCAACAGCAGTTCCAGCAGGAGGCTCAGCAGTCCATGCAGAAGGCTCAGCAGGATGCCATGACTCCTATCATGCAGAAGCTGGATGCCGCTATTCAAGCCGTGGGTCAGGCCGATGGCTATGTCTATATCTTCGATGTGGCACGTACGCCGATTGCCTACATCAGCACGCAGAGTGTGGATGTGACTGCCAAGGTCAAAGCACAGTTGGGCATCAAATAAAGTTTTCAACCAGAAGTTAAAACCCTATTCAGGGCCTCTCCTCCGCTTTCTTCCCTATAGGGGGAGCGGGGGAGAGGCTCTTCTTATATTCTCCCTCATGCAGCAATTCTCTTCTTTACCCGGCCCTATCGGGGTGTTCGATTCCGGCTACGGAGGCTTGACTATTCTCAGCAAGATACGCGAGCTGCTTCCTCAGTACGATTACATCTATTTGGGCGACAATGCCCGGACCCCCTACGGGACACGTTCGTTCGAGATTGTGTACGAGTTCACCCGCCAAGCTGTCCACAGGTTGTTCGAGATGGGTTGCCCGTTGGTGATTCTGGCGTGCAACACGGCATCGGCCAAAGCCCTGCGCAGCATCCAGCAGCACGATTTGCCGCGATGGGATGCAGCCCGCCGGGTGTTGGGGGTGATACGCCCCACAGTGGAAAGCATCGGAAGCGTGACGCACAGCCGCCACGTCGGCGTCTTGGCCACGGCAGGCACCATCAAGTCCGAATCCTATCCAATGGAGATACACAAACTCTTTCCCGACATTGCCGTCTATGGACAGGCCTGCCCCTTATGGGTTCCGCTGGTGGAGAACAACGAGGCCATGGGCGACGGGGCGGATTATTTCGTCAAGAAATACATCGGTGAATTGTTGCAGAAGGACAGCCGCATCGACACCGTCATCCTGGGCTGCACGCATTATCCCTTGTTGCTGCCCAAGATTCGCCGTTACATGCCTTCCGATGTCGCCGTCGTGGCGCAGGGGGAGCTGGTGGCGGAAAGCCTGAAAGACTACTTGTGCCGCCATCCCGAAATGGATGCCCGTTGTACCCGGGGAGGTACTTGCACCTATTGCACCACCGAGGCCGAAGAGAAGTTCTCGGAATCTGCCTCGACCTTCCTCAACGAAGCGGTGGAAGTACACCGTGTCACACTGGAATGAGCGGCGGTATCGCCGCCCGTGTCCGGTGGTATGGCCGCCCGTGCCCGGCGATACCTCCGCCCGTGTCCGGAGGTACGCCTAAGCAAAAGCTTCTTATGTGGCTGGCATTTAGAATACTTTTTGCGCTTTTAATAGCAAGTTTTATGAATTTTGCCTAAATTTGCGGGAGTAAAGTTGAGAAAGGAAGTAAATGTCTGTACATCGGAACACATACGGCCCGGAGATGGACGAGCGTTCTTTCCGCTTGTTCGTCGAAGCCTATTCGGACGATCTGCTCTATTATGCCTGCTATCTGCTCCATTCGCGCGAGGAGGCGGAGGAGGTGGTGAGCGATGTGTTTTTGGAGGTGTGGCAGAACCGTGGCAAGCTGTCCGGGATTCAGAACATGAAGGCGTGGCTCCTCACGTTGGTGCACAACCGGAGCATCTCCTGCTTGCGGCAACGGGCGAACGTGCCCGATTCGGTGCTGTTGGAAGAAGCCGGGGCGAACGCCTTGCCCGCAGACCTGCAGACTCCCGATGAACAACTGGTCAGCCGGGAAGAAATCGCCCGCATCAACCGGGTCATCAACAGCTTCCCTCCCCGTTGCCGGCAAGTCTTCGTGCTGGCCAAGATCGAAAAACTGCCTTACAAGGAAATCGCCCGTATGCTTGGCATCTCCGTCAAGACCATAGACAACCACATTGCCAATGCCTTGAAGCAGATTCGGGCCGTCCTGGAAAAATAAATCGAAAAAAATCACTCATCAATTAGGGGATTCGCGGAAAAACTGCGTCTATCCTTTTGCAGACTTGTTTATGGAAAAAGAAAAGACAACCAATCAAGGAAAATCGGGCTCTTCCGTTTTTTCGCCAGGTGCGGACAAGGTGGAGAGCAAATTGCATTTCGTGTGGGATGAATGCCAGCCCCCCCGGATGGATGCGGGGCAGGTATGGGCCAAGACGGCCGAAAAAATCCGGGAGCACGAGGAGCAGGAGGCCGCACGGCGTTCCCGGAACCGGCGCAGGTTATTTTTGCGCGGTCTTTGGGGAGCGGCGGTCATGGTGGCTTTGCTGTTGGGGGGCTATGTGTTCCGCCAGTGGCAGCCCGGTGAGGCATTGCCTTCGTCTGTAGGGCCGTGCATGGAGAATTCCGTCTGCCTGGAAGGGGTGGACGGCGTGCGTCTGGTGATGCTGGCCGACAGCAGCCGGATGTGGGTGAACGAAGGCAGCCGGGTGGTTTATCCGCGTGTCTTCGCACAAGAGCGGCGTGAGATTTTCGTGGAAGGTGAAGTCTATCTGGAGGTCACCCGCGATGAGGCCCGCCCGTTTGTGGTGCATACGGATGCTTTTGCCGTGGAAGTGCTGGGCACCTCTTTCGATGTGAAGGCTTATGAAGACGCCCCGGGTGCCGTGGTGCTGGTGGAAGGCTCCGTGCGCGTGGAAGACGCGCAGCGGCAGTCGGTCATTATGCAGCCCGATGAGTGCTTGGAGGTGGACGAGGCCGGCATCGGGACGAAAGAGAAGGTGGATGCGCAGGCATATATCCGCTGGGTGCACAAGGTGTGGGTGCTGGAGGGGAAACCCTTGCGCGAGGTATTGCAGGACTTGGGCGCTTATTACGGCGTGGAGATTGGCTGTGATGGCGCCGTGGCCGGAGAGCCTTTCTATGGCAAGTTGTACCTGGACGGCGATGTGCGCCAGGTGCTTGAAGCCATCCGTCTGACGTTGCCAGGCGAAGTCGGCAAGGACGATGGGGCGATTTACATCAAGTGAAGAATGGACCTGATATCATGCGAGAGATATACGAACCTGATTAGTAACCTTTAAAAACAAGAACCGAGAAAAGAGTATGAAGTAAGAAGAACCTTGAAAAACAGGAAGTGGGAATAGTCCTTTCTGACCGATGAAAAACGACCGGAAGATACTGCCATATCCTCCGGCCGAAACTGATTTTATAACAAAATTACCTGTAACAAAATCAATTCACATGTATGAAAAAGAAAACAACTTTCAATGAAAGGCGAAGAGGTTTTATGCCTTTTTGTCTTAGCCTATGCTTTTTTATGGCTTTGGGAAGCATGATGACTCCGTTGGGAGCTGTGGAGCACAGCAAGAGCGGGAACGAACAGCATTCCGCGCAGACGGTGAAGCAAGTGCTGAGCTATATTGAAGCAAACAGTGATTACGTCATCCTGTATTCCAAGGACCTGCTGGAAGCCCTGGACAAGCAGGTTTCCATCCCCTTGGACGGAGAGAAAGTGGAGAAAATCCTGGAGAAGCTGGCTTCGGCCGCCAACTTGGAATGCAAAATCAACGGGCGGCAGGTCGTTGTGGCCCCCAAGGCTGTGGCCGGGCAGGCTCCCCAGCAGAGCGGCAACGTCAAGGTGACGGGACAAATCATTGACGAGAAAGGGGAAAGCATCCCAGGAGCCAACATCTCGGTGAAAGGACAGAGCGGCAAGGGTACCGTGAGCGACATGGACGGCAACTTCACGCTGAACGTGCCGCGCGGCTCCGTGCTGGTGGTGTCTTTCGTGGGTTTTGTTTCGACCGAATACAAAGTGGACGGCCCGGCGGACAACCTGAAACTTCAGTTGCATCCCGATGCTGAGACGTTGGATGAAGTCGTGGTCGTGGGCTACGGCATGCAGCGTCAAAGCTCCATCACCGGTGCCATCTCGTCTGTCAAGGCCGATGAACTGAAGGGTATTACCACCCCCAGCGTTTCCAACCTGTTGCAAGGCAAGGTGGCCGGCGTGGTGGCAACTTCCACTTCCGGCCAGCCGGGTGCAGGCGTCAGCATCCGCATCCGTGGCACAGGCTCCATCCAGGGAAACCAAGAGGCCTTGTGGGTCATTGACGGTGTGGTGGGCAGCTCCAGCGCGGAACTGAACCCGAACGACATTGAGAGCATCTCCATCCTGAAAGACGGTTCAGCCACCGCGCTCTATGGTTCGCGCGGTGCCAACGGCGTCATTCAGGTGACCACCAAGCGCGCCAAGATGGGCACGTCGCAAGTCAGCCTGTCTGCCAAGTTCGGCGTCTCGACATTGCAGCGCGGCAAGCTCCGCATGATGAACGGCGCGGAATACTACGACTACCTGTATGAGGCCTTTACGAACGCCGGCACACTGGAAAGCCAAGTATGGTTGCAGCCCTATCTGCGCGACTGCAATTTCGACTGGTGGGACTACGCCACGCAGAACGCCTTGACGCAGAATTACAACATCGGTTACCAGTTCGGCAACGACAAAATCCGTTCCTACATTTCCGGTGACTACTATACGGAGGACGGTACTATCAAAGGGTTTGATTACCAGCGCTTCACCCTGCGCTCCAACACGGACTACATCGTGAACAAGCGGCTGACGCTGAAAGCCAACATCGCCGCCAGCTACAAGGAGACGTTCAACCAGCAGCATTCGCTGGCCTATACCAGCTATACGCCGTGGGACACGCCCTACGACTCCCAAGGCAACTTGAAGGACGGCAGCCAGGGCATGCCGGATGCATCGGTGGCCGAGACTGCCGACCCGCGCGATTATTGGTATTCCGATGGTGGTACCAACTATGCTTATGACCGTCACTTGAACTGGAGCAAGAGTCGTCAGAATGCCATGGATCTGGGCGTAGGTGCGGAATACAAGATTTTTGACTGGTTGGTTTTCCGTTCGAACAACCGTTTCGGCTTTACCAACAACTATTCTTCCTCCTATACCGACCCCACCAGCCGTGGCGGTGCAGGTACGGACGGCTCGTTTTACGACGCCAACAGCAACACGCGCTCCATCTATGCCAGCCAGGTGCTGAACATGCTCAAGACCTTCGGCGACAAGCACGAAATCAATGCTTACCTGGGCTATGAGTATGATGAATACCGCTATTGGGACCTGAGCGCCACAGCTTACAAGATTTTCCAAGGTGCAGAGATTATCAATGCGGGCGCGGACGATCCTGCCGCATCGGGCACCAAGACAGAGCAGAAGAACATGGCCGTCTTCTTCAACGGCAACTATACGTTCGACAGCAAATACCTCTTCCAGTTGATGGTCCGTCATGACGGTTCGTCCCGTTTCGGTGCCAACAAGCGTTGGGCCACGTTCTGGTCAGTGGGCGCCGGTTGGAACATGCACGAGGAAGAGTGGATTAAGGACCTGGGTTGGATTAACCAGTTGAAGCCCCGTATCTC